>DATCTQ010000036.1:0-56998 GCA_036567865.1 Candidatus Tyrphobacter sp.
GAGGGCGTCCCGATCTCCGGGGGTGACGGCTAAAGAAGCGGCGTAGCTCCTAAAAACTACGACATCTAAAGGAGACTACGCCATGAAGAAGGTTCGCTTGCGGGCCGTACCAACGCCTGCCATTCCCGATCGAGCCACCCGCATGACCATCCTGGAAGAGATCTGCCGCCAGAAAGTGGGCGAGATCATCCAGGCCGCCCTCATCGCCGAGGCAGACGAGTTCCTCGGCCGCATCCTCGGCATTCCAGCCAGGAGCAGCACCGGATACCGAGACGGCTACGAAGAGCCGCGAACGATCGCCTACGGCAGCGCGCCGGTTATGATCCGACGGCCGCGGGTGCGCGAGAGCGAGACGCCGTTCAACTCGGATATCCTACCGCCATACGTGCGGCGCTTTCCCGAACTCGACAAGACGATGCACGAGCTGTGGCTTCAGGGTCTCTCGACGCGTGATTTCGAGCCATCGCTGCGCGCCCTGGTGGGCGAAACGGCGCCGCTCTCGCCGTCATCCATCTCGCGGATCAACAAGCAGTTCCTCGGCGATTACCGCGTCTGGTCGCAGCGCGCGATCGCCGACAAGTACGTGTACCTCTGGGCGGACGGCGTCTATCTTCACGCCGGCGCCGAGCAAGAGCGGCGCGTCATGCTCGTGGTCATCGGCGTTGACATCGAGGGCGAGAAGGAGCTATTGGCCATCGAAGACGCGTTCGGTGAGAGCGCCGAGAGCTGGGCAGCGCTGTTCGAAGGCCTGCGTGAGCGCGGCCTCAAGAACGTTGCGCTGCTCGTTGCCGACGGCGCACAGGGCGTTTGGAAGGCCTTCTCAGCCGTTTTCCCTCGTGCCAAGCAGCAGCGTTGCTGGTTGCACAAAATACTCAACGTCGAAGACAAGGTGCCCGAGAAGCACCGCGAGACGATCCATGCGCGCCTCTGCGAGGCGATGATGGCCGAAAGCCGGTCGGAAGCCGAACGGTTACTCGAGAAGCTCGCTAAGGAGCTTTCTCGGCAGTATCCCAAGGCCGCTGCGTGCTTGCGCGACGACGTCGCTCGCCTCACGGCATACTACGACTTTCCAAAGCCGCACTGGAAGCATCTGCGCACGAACAACGTCATCGAGTCGAACTTCGATCCAGTGCGCTCGCGAACGAACGTCTGCAAGCGAATGCGCAGCGCAGAATCAGCAACGTATCTCGTGTGGGCCTTGCTTATGCGTCGCAAATCGCGCTGGCGCCGCTTCAACGGCTACGCGTTACTTCCACAAGTACATCAAGCGCTGATCAACAAACCCATTGCATTGCGCAAAGCAGCATGATATAAATGAATCACACTACGCTGCTTCGCAGCGTCCCCCGGAAATCGGCACAACCTCAACTGCGTCTCCTTCGCTGAGATGGTCGTCGGCCCCCTGTCCTTGGCGTCCGTAGCGGCGAGCCCTCCGCCTGCGGAGCTGCACATCGATCCGGTCGTTGCTGTGGTTACGTTTCTTGGCACTCTGGCTATCTGTGCGGTGGTCTGGAAAATCGCCCCGCGCCGGATATGGGTTGCATATACTGCCATAGTGGTCGTGTATGGCCTCGCTATCTTTGTCCGCGGCCAGACAGGGTTCATGACGGATCGATCGGGCATAGCTGCGTTCGGTGGAATACTGGTGGGCATGATGGGCGCAGCGGGTGTCACGTACTGGGCGCTTCGCTTGACAACGCAGTACCGCAACCCGCACGATACACCATAGGTCGTGCGCATTCCGACCAAGCGAGATTAGGAACGTACCTGTGTTGGGCTCGCATAGCCTCGGAATTCCCGCGATAAGCTTTAACTGTGGAGTTGACCCGCGATAAGCTTTAATAGGCGAACGTACGTAAAGGCCGGGCGTTGGGCAGTATTGGAACAAGCGCAGTGCACATGACCGTCGACTGGGCGAGCCTATCGGTTGCGTTCGTGTTGGGGGTAGCGATCCTCGCAGCGGTACAGCGTCGCAAGCCGCGTAGGATAACCTTTGCGCAGAACGTGCTGAGATTTGGCTCTGTTCTGGCCGCCTCGGTGCCGTTTTTTGTGAAATCAAGTGGTTCCCTTGCTGCCCGACTATCGGGTCATTGTGAACGTGTACGTGGGCGGCTGCATGGGAGGTGTGTTAGCCGCCTCATTTAGTGTATGGGTGGTTCCTTGGTTCACGCGGTCGGCCAAGTAGCGGCGACCACCGTGGCGGCCCTGACCCGCGCTCGCCGGTGCTCTTGCTGACCTGTTTGAGCAATCCGCTCGCTACTCCCACCGAGAGCCAGACTCAGGCGGTAGTGTCATCGGCGTCGTAAGCGTCTTCTAAAGACCGTCTTGCGCACGAGGCCCGCGGTTCGCGATGATGGAGGAAACGTCCGTTGCATCGCGAGGTCTTTATGCCAGGATCGAAAGCGCCGAAACAGCGCGCACCGCGTCGCCGCTGGCCAATCGCCGAAAAGCGCCGCATCGTCGAACTAACGCTGCGTGACGGCGCGTCGATCCGTGCGGTCGCGCGCGAGCAGGGTGTGCATCCGACCAGCCTATGCCACTGGAAGGTGCTGTATCGAGCCGGGAAGCTGAACGCGCAGCTGCCCCCGGCGCCGCGCGATCGCGCCCGCGCGATCGCGCCCGCGCATCGCGCGCGACGTTCCTGCCCGTGACCATCGCGTCTGTGCTTGAGGCGCCGCAGCGCGATTGCGGCGTCGGCGGCCCGAGCATAGTGCGGGTCACGTTGCGCTCGGGTGCCAGGCTGCGGATCGAAACCGGCGTGCTTGACACTGGGGTCGTTTGCGCGCTGATTACGCAGTTGCAGCGATGAGCGCCGTGGCGACGAGCGATCCCGCCGCACACGCATTTGGCTGGCCGCAGGCACGACGGACATGCGTAAGGGCTTTACCGGCCTGAGCGCGCTGGTGCAGAACGCGCTGGCAAGCAATCCGTTTTGCGGTCACCTCTTCGTGTTTCGCGGACGCCGCGGCGATCTGCTCAAGGTGCTGTGGTGGGACGGCACGGGACTGTGCTTGATGGCAAAACGGTTGGAGCGCGGGCGTTTCATCTGGCCGCAAGCGCAGAGCGGCGGGAAAGGTAGCGACTACGACGTCTTGAAGCTGCCCGATCGCGCCTGAGAAGTTGAGCCATAGGACTCGAAGATCTGCGGGCCGGACGCCGTCGATTTTCGGACGTTGCTTATGCCGTCAGGTCCAAGACGATCTTCGCCGCTGCGCCGCTACGCATCAACTCGAAGGCATGCTCGTACTCCGAAAAGGGCAGCACGTGCGTGATGATCGGGCGCAGGTCGACACGGCCGCTCTTGATGAGCGCCTGCGTCTGATACCAGGTCTCGAACATCAAGCGGCCGTTGACGCCCAGCACCGTCAAGCCCTTGAAGATGATCCGCTCTGCGAGGTTGAGGTTGACGCTGTCGCTCGGAATCCCAAGCAGCGCCGCCGTGCCGCCGTTGCGCACCATCTGCAAGCCGCTGTCGATCGCGGCGCCGCTGCCGGACATCTCCAGCAGCACGTCGACGCCGTCGCCGTTGGTAAGCGCTTTGACCGATTCGACGATGCCGGGCTCCGATGCGAGAAACGTGCGATCGGCGCCTAAGCGCTTGGCGAGATCCAGCTTCGCGCCGTTCACATCGATGGCAAAGACGGTCGCCGCGCCCGCTGCACGCGCCACGGGAATCGCCATGAGGCCGATCGAGCCGACGCCGGTGATGACGACGCTGCGTGCGCTGACGCCGGCGGCCATGACGGTGTGCACGGCGTTGCCGAGCGGATCGAAGACGGCGGCGAAGACGTCGGGGATCGCGGGATCGAGCTTCCATACATTGTATTCGGGCATCGCAACGTATTCGGCAAACGAGCCGTCGCGATCGACGCCGATGATCTTCAAACGTTCGCAGATGTGGGCTTGTCCGGTTCGGCAGAGCAGGCATGTGAGATCGGCGATATGCCCTTCTGCCGAGACGCGATCGCCGACGCGTACTGCGCGCACCGCACCGCCGACGGCCTCGACATACCCCATGAACTCGTGGCCGATGGTGCACGGAGGACGCACGCGTTCCTGCGCCCAGTGGTCCCACGCGTAGATGTGGTAATCGGTGCCGCAGATGCCCGCCTTCTCGACGCGAATGAGCACGTCGGTCGGACCGATCTGTGGTATCGGAACCTCTTGCTCGACGAATCCGGGTTCGGGGCGTACCTTGCGTAGCGCCCGCATCGTGGGAGGCATGACGGGCCGAGGCTTTCGCCCTAAAGTCCGTGAAGCACTTTCTCGATGCTCGCCTCGGCCGCGTTCGTGACCGTCCTCTACGCCGGCTCGCTCGTGACGCCGATGGAGGGGCCGATTTCGCACGCGCTCGCCACGCACGGCATCACATTCCAAGGCGAGGGGCGCGGCAGCCGTGAGATCGCGAACTTCGTCGTCGCCGGACTTCGCAACCCCGACGTCGTGATCTGCGTCGACCCCTCGATCGTCACCGGCCTCACGCGGCGCGGCTTCGTCGCGAGGTCGTGGACCTTCGGCAGCGCAACGCTGGGTATCGGCTGGACGATGAAGTCCCGTGACTTTCTTTTCTTCGACGAAGTAGAAGGCGGCCGACAGCCCCTCGCCGATCAGCTTCGGGAGTTCGAGGGAACTGACGTGCGAATCGCGCGCACCGATCCACGCCTGGACCCGAAAGGCGCGTACACGCTCGAAGCGATGCGCATGCTCATGGGTGCGGTTGGCGAGCGTCGGCTGCTCGGCAACGACGAAAACCCTGCGCAAGTCTTTCCCGAGCAAGACCTGCTCGTCCGCCTCGAAACGGGAGAAGCCGACTTCGGTTTCGTCTACTCGACGGAAGCACGGGCGCGAGGTCTGGGCTTCATTCCGCTGCCCGGGCGCGCATCGCTCTCAGACAAAATTCGCTATACGGTCGCGATCCTGAAGGGCGCCCCGCATCCGCAGGCGGCGCGCGCGTTCGTCGACTTCATTCTGCACGGTGAAGGCCGACAAATTTTGAAGAACGCCGGCATCACGTATCTCTGAGGCAACTCTTCTCATTGGGTTGCCGTGCGAAACTGCTCGGCAAACGCGCCCGGCGAAAGATTCGTGAGCGCGGCAAGTTTGGAGAGATTCGGCTCCCGCAGGTCGGCCCGCTCCAAGCGTGTCATGTAACTTCGCGCGGTACGATAGGATTCCGTCGTAACGTCTACCATGCGCACGCGCACGCGGCCCGTCGCCGGATCCTGCAACTCCGTCAGCTGTACCGGGATGACGCGACCTCCGGAGAGCGCGATCAGTGCGCCGCTGCCGCCCTCGAGCAAGTATCGCACGGCGCCGTATCCGAGCGTTTGCGTATAGTCGACGTCGAACGGAACCGGCTTCGCGCAGCGCAGTTCGTAGCCGATGTCCTTCGCCACGATCGTCGCGTCGACGCCGATCTCGTCCAAACGGCGCCGGACCGCATCCCGCAACAGCAAACCGATGGGAATATCCGCCAAGCGAACGTGCCCGTACGCGTCGCGCGTGGGATTTGCAAGCGCGGCAAACTCCTGCTCCGAAAGGCGCTCGACGATCCCCTCGGCCACGACCGCAACGCCGCTGTTGTGATGCACGCTCTTGCGTTTCACCATGGCGCCGACGAGCGTGTTGACGACGGCGTTCAGATCGAATGCATCCCAGGGGAATTCCTCCGGAATGACGGCAAGCTCGGCGCCGGCGGCCTTGCACATGCTCAGCGCCAACGCGCCCGATTTGCGTCCCATGCTCACGACCAGGTACCAGCGGGCGGTCGTGCGCGCGTCGACCATTAAGGTCTCGATGATGCCGGCGCCCATCGAACGCGCCGTTTCAAACCCGAAGGTCGGCGCGTTGTCGGGCAACGGCAGATCGTTGTCGATCGTCTTGGGCACGGTTACCACGCTGATCCGGCCCTGGCTCGACGCCGCGATGCGACCGGCCCCGTAGGTCGTATCGTCGCCGCCGATCGCGATGAGATAGCGCGCCTTCAGTTGCACGAGCGCTCGTACGCAGTTGTCGAGCGTCTCCGTTTCTTCGGCTGGATTCGTGCGTGACGTCCGCAAGATCGATCCGCCGGTCGCGTGAATCATCGAGACGTCGTCGATGCCTAACTCCACGACGTGCGACGTGTCTGCGCGAACGAGGTGTCGATAGCCGTCGTAAATACCGATAACGCGCAACCCGTTGTGAATCGCTTCGATCGTCGCGGAAGCAATCACGCCATTGATGCCGGGTGCGGGTCCGCCGCCGACGAGGATGGCCAGCGTGCCCTGGGGCGCTTCCACCTCGGCTTAGGCCGGGGAGGCCGCAGGGTGCAGGCCGATCGCCGAGGGCTCCAGCCAGGCTGTCGCGATGCCGATTTGGTGGGCGAGCAGCGACAATGCGTCGACTTCATCCCTCAGGTACGGCGTGCGATCGGGTTTTGGGCCGCAGGCCAAGAATCCGAGCAGCTCGCCGCGCAGGGACATCGGGAGGAAGAGCATGTGATGGCTCGCCTGCGAATCGTCGTCCTCCTCGAACGGCTCTTGCCATCTGCGCAATCGTAACGGAACCGCATCGTTGAAACCATACGCCGCCGGGGAGACGACGGCGCCGCTCGACGCGCTCAAACGGTATGCGTCGACATTCCGCACGTAGCACGCGACGCCGAGCGATTCCAGCCCGTGCGACACCGTCACGCAGGCGAGATCCATCATCGCGCCTGCATCCGTCGAAGCGTCGGCCTCGCGCGCCACGCGCTGGATATCCGCGATGCCCTTGAGCTTCTTGCGGAAGAACACCTGACCGAGGCGGCTCTCCACGAGGCGATGAATCGATCGCGCCGAGAAGCCCAGGACGAGCACGGTGCCGAGGGTCAGGGCTTGCGGAAGCAGCCCTTCTGCGTAGTTGGCACCCAGCGACCGCTCGAAAATCAGGCTGATGAGCCATTCGGCCACGACGAAGATGCCGACGATGATAATCGAAACGATGGCAAAAGCGCTCGCCCGCGTCACCACCAAGTTGAGATCGACCAGCCGATGGCGAAGGACCGGATACGCTACGCCGAATGCGAGTAGAAAGATGACGACGTCGAAGAGCGCGTCGCCGTAATGCGACTGCAAGTCTCCGATGCCGAGAAGAGCCGATCCGTTGCCCAGGATGATCAGAACGATAGCGAGTAGCCAAGAGCCGCCGAGCCAGCGAATCGGGGTTCGGAACTCCGGTGCGGCCGTCACCATCGCATCGACGATCGAGACCCCGAGAAGGGCAGCGATCGAGATCGCCAACGCGTACGACGCCGGCTGGGCGAAATCGAGGAGCGCAGAGACGCCCCAAAAGAGACCGACGAGGCAGGCCGCGTTGACCGCGAAGAGTGCGAAGAGCCAGGGCGCCGATCTTCCTAGTAGCGTTCGCCGGCGCGTCGCGTTCGGCGGAAAGATCGCAAGCAACGCCAATCCTGCGCAGAGCGCCGCGGCGACGAAAACCCCCGGCAGCACGAACGCCAGAAATGCAAGCCAGAGATTGGGAGCGACCAAAGCGCCCGCGGTGGTGGCGGCGAGCCACGCCGCGGAAACCAGGACGACCACGGCGCGCGTTCCCGCGCGACGATCTCGCGCTCGCAAGCCGACGAGCAGCGTAATGATAAAGGCGCCGAGCGCGGTCAGCGCGCTCAGAATCCGGCCGACGTTCTCCTGATATGCGAGCGCGGGCGGAAACGGTTCGAACATCACGTGAGCCGGCACGACGCGCCCGTTTCGAATGATGCGGAAATCGACGACGGTGCCCACGGGACCGGCGAGGTTTGCGACACTTTCGTAGCCCGTGAGCGGTTCGGCGATGTCGCCGCGGCCTATTCCCGCCCGCGCCCCCGGTCCACTTCGATCGACATACTGGAACCGAACGAACGAGTTCTGCGCCGCGAACTCATAGCCACCATAGCCCCAGCGAATCGGCAAGAGCAGGATCAACAGGGCGAGCGGAATGCCGACGACGGTGCTCGCAAGCGCGACGTTCCGAAGGTTCACGAGCGAGGCTTCTGGCGGCGCCGACGGCGGTCCCTTGGGCGGCAGGGGCACTGAGGCAAGCCGCGAAGGTCTATTAGGCGTGCCTAAGTTCAGATGGTATGGCGTTGCCCTGGTGGCGTTGCTCCTTGCGGTGCCGGGTCGCGCGTTCGCTGACGCGGACAACCTCAACGTCGTCGCGCCGGCGGCAGCCGGACTTCAGCCGATATCCGGGCCGCCGCCCGCGGCGACGCCCGCGCCGGGGGAATCACGGCTCTTCCGCCGCCCCGACGGGGCATATCAGGCGCTCCCGCTGATACGGCGTCGCGTGAAGACGTTCCACATCGTCGAGCGCGCCGCGCCATGGACGCTGAAACCGGGCCTCACCGTGATGGCCAATACCTACAACGGCGTCGTACCGGGACCGGCGCTCGTCGTCGATCAAGGTGATACCGTCGTCATCGATTACACGAACGACGACGTGACGCCGGATTCGATTCACATGCACGGCATTCACGACATCCCCGTCAGCATGGACGGCGTCGCCGGTATCTCGCAACCGCTCGTTCCGCCCGGCGGACATTTCCTCTACCGGTTCGTCGCCGATACACCGGGAACGTTCATCTACCACTCGCACGACAATGAAGCGATGCTCGATTCCGGGCTCTACGGCGCCATCATCGTGCGGCCGGCGCACCCGCGTCGAATCGAAAGCGGCCTCGGCGGCGATTTCCTCGAGGTGCTCTCGTCCTGGCAGATCCAAAGCGCAAGCGAGAACCATTTTACGATCAACGGTAAAGAGTATCCCGCGACGCAGACGCTGGACGTGCGGCGCGGCGAGCGCTTCCGCATCCGCTGGATCAACATCTCGGGCGAAGAGTTCCACACGATGCACACGCACGGGCATTATCAGCAGATCGTGGATCGCGATGCGCAGCCCGTGACCTATCGCGACGTCGAGGACACGGTGCTCGTCGGGCCGGGGCAGCGCGTCGACGTCGTCGTCGATGCAAACGCACAGCCGGGAACGTGGCTGGTTCACTGCCACGTAATAGATCATATCGAGGACGCGCAGGGGATGCCCGCGGGTCTGGTCACGGCGATCCACTACATCGGAACGCCGAACACGCTGCGCAGCATGTATGCGGCGATGATGCCCGGCAACGGGCAGCTACCGCCGCGCGCGCTCTCCTTCTGGATGACGGTACTGCTCGGCGCGATCGCGGGCTTCACCATCTTCCTCGGCTTGCCGATCGCGCGGGCCCGGCGTCTCTCCCCCGGAACCGTCGCCGTGCTCAACGCGCTCGCGATCGGCATCTTGATCTACCTCGTGGTCGAGATCGCGCAGAACGCGATCGTGCCGATTCGCGTGGGGATCGACGCATGGCACGCAGGCGCTGCGGCGTTCCCGACGCTTTTAGTATTCGTCTTCGTCATCGGTTTGTTGATCGGCTTGGTTGGATTGGGAAGCGGAGCGCAAGCATTTGCATTTCGCGCTGCGGCAAAGACGAGCGCGGATCATCCGCTGATGCTGGCGATGCTGATCGCGATCGGGATCGGCGCACACAACTTCGGCGAGGGGCTCGCGATCGGCACCTCCGCTGCCTCCGGCGCGACCGCGATCGCGGTCTCGTTGATCGTCGGCTTTGGGCTGCACAACGCGACCGAGGGCTTCGGCGTCGCGGCGCCGATGATCGGCCGCATCATTCCCAGTTGGGCGCAACTCGGCATCGCGGGGCTCATCGCCGGTGGTCCGACGTTTCTCGGCACGATCGTCGGCTACGCGTTCAATGCGCCCGCGCTCTCGGTGCTCTTTCTCGCGATCGCCGTCGGCGCGCTCGTCTTCGTGATCGGTGAGATGTGGGCCGTGCTGCGCCGCACCGGCTTGACCGCCGCCGCAACCGGCGCGATGACGCTGGGGTTTCTGCTCGCCTTTGCGACGGAAATGTACTTAGACGTCAGCGGCGGCTGATATCGCGTAGTGCCGCGAGCGCGTTAGGGAGTCGCGACCGATCCCGGTACGACGAGGACCGGACACTCGGAGAACTCCAGGACGTGCTCGGTCTGGCTTCCGACGTACGGCGACCGAAGCCCAACGCGGCGCGAGACGGCCATCACGATCAGTTGCGCCTGCCACGTACGCGCTTCTTCGAGAATCGCGTTAAAGGCCTCGCCGGTTCTCACACTGCGCTCGATCTTCTCGGGGGAGACGCCGGCGGCAGCCGCGTCTTTTGCGATGTGATCGAGCAGACGAAACGCTTCGGTCTTACGCGCCTCGTCGGCGCCCGTCGTCAAATCCAAGCCTAGTCGCTTCAAACATCTCGTGAAGATGACGATGGGACGCATCTACTGGCTCAGCCTGCGCGGCAAGCTCAAGCCCTTCTTCGATTGGTATTTCAAGATCACCAGCCCCGAGAAGCGCCGGCCGTAGAGCCGTCTACGGGCGCACGGCCTCGATCCTCAAATCGATCTCGATCGACGTGCCGACGACCGACTCACCATAGGTCATGCCGAACTGCGTGCGATCGATCGTCGTGTGGGCTTCGTAAACGAGGCGTAAGGCGGGCCCCGCGCCTTGCTCCCCAACGTAACTCGCGGCGAGGCTCACCGGGCGCGTCACGCCATGGATCGTGAGATTACCCGCAATCGTGAACCGGCTCGCATCGACGTGCGTGACGCTCGTGCTTTCAAACGTGATTTGTGGATAGGTCGCGACGTTGAGGAAGGTAGCGGAACGCAGGCTCGCGTCGCGGCCGGTGTCGTGCGTGTCGAGACCCGCCGGCTCGAGCGTCGCCGTCACCGAGGTGGGGATCGCGCTTCCGCTCGGGATCGTGAGGCTTGCGCTCTTAATCGGAAGCGTGCCGGTTACGCGACTAACGAGAAAGTGCATCGTGCTGAAGGTCGCCGTGGACGCAGCGGTGTCGACGCTCCAGATTGCGTCGGCCGCAGTCGCCGGAACGGCTGCGAAGGCGAGCGCGAGGACGCCGGTTGCAAACGACAAAGCGACAACATTGCATTTCATCAAACGGTGATTCGGCCTCGCCCGGGGTCTCCCTCGGAAAGGAGCGGGGCGGGCCTCGGCGCACATTCCCTCGCATGGCGTTTACACGCCTCGGGGTTCTGATGAAGCCAAGCGCCTTGGGAAAGGAATGGAAAGGCGTCCTGAATCCTGCGTGCGCTCGCTTGCGGGACGGAACGCTGCAACTCTACCCGCGCATGGTTGCGGCGGGAAACATTTCCCGAATCGGATCGTTTCGCACGCGCGAACGCAGCGATGGGAGGCTCGAGTTGGAGCAGTGCGGTTTCGCCCTCGAACCGCATGCGCCATACGAGCTACGAAGCAAACCCGGAGGATACGGGTGCGAAGACCCGCGCGTCACATTCGTCGAGGCGCTCGACCGGTACTTGATGGCATACATCGCCTACGGACCCCGCGGACCGGAGGTCGCGCTTGCGACCTCGCAAGACGGTTTGCGGTGGGAGCGCCTCGGCCTGCTGCATTTCAAAGAGAGCGGCGCACCATTTGCGGATAAAGATGCGGCATTCTTTCCCGAACCGGTGCCTTCTCCGAGCGGTGTGGAGTCTTTGGCCTTCTATCATCGACCGACGCTTATGCTTTCCGTAACGGACGGCGAACGTGCGCTGACCTACTTGGAGCACCTCCCGCCGAGCCGGCGCGAGGGCATCGCCATCGGTTACATTCCGATGGCCGCGGTCCGCAAGGATCTCCGCAGTTGCCTCAGGGTCACCGAATCACACCGCCTGACGCTCCCGCCGGCGAACTGGGGCTCGATCAAAGTGGGCGCAGGGACGCCGCCGGTGCGCGTGCGCGAAGGCTGGCTCGCCGTGATCCACGGCGTCGACGAAATCGAGCACCCGGACGGCAACGGGCGGCTCCGTTATTGCGCCGGCGTCATCATTCACGATGAGCGGCGGCTCGATCGCGTGATCTTTCGCTCGCAGGAACCGCTCTTCTCACCCGAGGGACCCCATGAGACGCACGGCGCCGTCGGAAACGTCGTTTTTCCCACGGGAATCGATGCTCGCGGCAAGCGAACCTTCGATATCTATTACGGCATGGCCGACGACGAAATCGGCCGAGGTCGCTTGACGCTGCAGCCATAGGCGTGAGGCGCAATGCCGCGCCGAGATGCCTGTCTCACTGTATTGACAAACTTCAATATTACAGTAGTATCGACAGGTGTCGATGCAGCGTTGTGCGCCACGGGCCTCCGTCGTTGAGGACGACTTTAACGATCCCGCCTCACTCTTGAGGGCAGCCGCGGATCCGTACCGTCTCACGATGCTCGCCACCATGGCGGCAACGGACCAGGATATCTGCGTGTGCGACTTCACCGATGCCCTGCCCCTCAACCAACCCACCGTGTCCCATCATCTCCGCATCCTCCGCGAGGCCGGGCTCGTCACGTGCGAGCGGCGCGGGACCTGGGTGTACTACCGGCTAGCAGTCGATGCAAAGGCGCGTTTGGACGATGCCTTGACCTCCGTCTTCCGGCAGAAACTCCTGCGATGACCTTGTTGAAGAGAAGCGTCGCGGAGGCGGTGGGCACCGCGTTTCTCTTGGCCAGCGTCGTGGGCTCCGGCATCATGGCGCAACGCCTGTCGGGCGGCAACGTCGCCATCGCGCTGCTCGCGAACACGATTGCCACCGGCGGCGTCCTCATGTGTCTTATTGCAGCGCTGGGACCAATTTCGGGAGCGCACTTCAATCCTGCGGTGTCGCTGGCAGACGCCATGCGCGGCGGGCTCACGTGGAGCGAAGTCTCTGCCTACGCCGGCGCGCAGTTCATCGGAGGGATCGCCGGAGTCGCCGCCGCGAACACGATGTTCGGCCTGCCAGTATTTTTTGCATCGCAGCATGCACGCGGCGGGCCCGCGCAATGGTTTGCGGAGTTCATCGCAACGTTCGGATTGCTGCTGGTGATTTGGGGATGCGTCAGGTATCGTTCGGCGTTCACCCCGTTTGCCGTAGCCGCGTACATCGTCGCCGCGTATTGGTTCACATCGTCCACTTCATTCGCAAATCCCGCGGTGACGATCGCGCGCTCTCTCTCCGACACGTTCACCGGAATCCGCCCGCAGGACACTCCGGGATTCATCGTCGCGGAGCTTCTCGGCGCGATCTGCGCCACAGTGCTGTTCCAATGGCTCGCGCCGCTCGGCGAGCGCGATGCCGAAGCCGTGCTCCTTCCCCATGACCCAGAAACCAATGCCGTCGCGTAAGCCGGTCGTTCTCTTCGTTTGCCGGCACAACACCGGTCGCAGCCAAATGGCCGAAGCGTATCTCCGGCACTTTGCGGGAGATGCGGTCGAGGTGGGTTCTGCCGGAACCGTCGGCGCCGACGCTCCCGATCCCGGCGTCGTGACGGTGATGGCGGAGGACGGCATCGACGTCTCACGGGTGCGCCCGAAACTCCTCGATCCCGACGTCGTCCGGCGCGCCGACCGCATCATCACGATGGGCTGCGACGTCGAAGGTGTGCCGCGCGTCGATGATGATTGGGGGCTCCCGGATCCGAAGGGTCAGCCTCTCGAACGCGTGCGCGAGATTCGCGATCTCGTTAAGCGCAAGGCGTTCCCCTTGGCCAAAGATCTTCTCTCTGGGGAGCCCGGTAATGCAAAATGAAAACGCGAAGAAATGGTGGAGCTGTCGGGGTGCTGCCCCCCGAGTCCGAGAATCCTAGTCGACGTCGTCTCCAGGCTCAGCTTCGAATTTTTCTTGATCGAGCGTACGCCTCGGAGCTGGGCTTATCGCTCGCCGCAGATCCTTGATTTCACGCGTGCGTCGGATCGGGCGCATGCATTAGCCGGACTTCGTGACGGTCGGCGAGATGGCTCCGGCGGCCTCTCGCGTCCCGTGGCTAACCTAGATTAGGCAGCCAGTGCGTAGGTGTTGTCGGCAAGTATGCCGTTGCGATCGTTTTAGGAGAGCTCGCAACTCCGCCTGCTGGCGTCGACCGCGGAGGTTCCCGTCGAACCTATCTCAGCCCCGCGACCACCTATTCTAACACACGGCGCAAGGCCGTTGGTTTCGCGCCGTTTCCGCCGGCCGGCAGGCGCTCCACCGGCGAGAAGCCGGCGATCGCCGCGCGAATGCGCTCGGCCTCGTCGCGCAGCGAGAGCGTCAGCGCCTTCAACTCCGCCGAGGCTGCGGCGATTCCCTCACCGCGCTGAGCGACCGCGTGGACGCCGTCGATCGTCGAACGCGCGGCCTGCTCGCCTTCCTCCGAAGAACCCTGCAAATCGGCGGCGAGTTTTGCAAGCGTCTTCGCCAGTTGTGCGTTATCCGCGGTGAGGCGTTCGACGAGCAGGGTCGAGTCGACGAGCGAATCTGTCGCGCCCTTTTGTTCGCGCTGCGCCAGCACGACTTGATCGATGCGACCTCGCACGCCTTTGACGTTATCGACGATCTGCGCGAGCGCGTTTGCAACCTGTGAGGTCTTCGAGCGCCCTTGAGCAACGGCTTCGTTACCACGCTTCGTAATGGTGACGGCGCGATCGATCTCCCGCTGCACCGCGCGGATGAGACTGGCGATCTCGCGCGTCGCCGTTGCGGAGGAATCGGCGAGCTTGCGGATCTCGTCCGCCACGACGGCGAATCCGCGACCGTGCTCTCCGGCGCGTGCCGCTTCGATCGCGGCGTTGAGCGCCAGCAGGTTCGTTTGATCGGCGATCTCGTCGATTTTCTCCGTGATCGAGCCGATTTGTTGTGAGGTGAGACGCAGGGCGTCGATGCCCGCGACCAGCTCGTGCATCACCCCGGCGGTTTCCTGCGAGGTGCGATCCGCCTCGGCGATTGCGACGGCGGCGACGTCGGCGCTCGTGCCGGCCGATTCGGAGATGCTGCGCGCCTCGCCCGCCGCATCGATCGTCGCGGCGGCAGTGCGTGAGAGCTGCTCCAAGCCCGCCGCGTTGCTCTGCGCCGCCGCACCGAGGCGATCGGCAGTTTCCTTCGCCCGCGTGGCCATCGACGACAACTCCTGCGCGCCGTCGGCGACGGCTGCGACGGAGCCCGCCAGCGTTCCGACGGTCGTCACCGCACTCGCGAGATCGGTCGCGTTCGCACGCGCGTCCCTCGAAAACTCCTCCGCGCGGCCGCGCAGCGCTCCCGCCGAGCTTTCCAGGAGTTCGGCGGTCGCGCGAACGTCGCCGACGACGGTACGCATCGCGTCGACGACCTTGCGAAATGCGATTGCGACCATGTCGCGCTCGGAACTCGGCGTCAGTTGCACCGTCAGATCGCCGCCGGCAAGGCGCTCGCCGCCGCTCGCAAGCCTTCCGAGCGCCGAGTTCGCATCGGCCACCGCCGCCACGAGCAGGCCGGCTTCGTGCGGGACGCGCGGCTCGCCGAAGAGGCCCGGATCGTCGACGATATCGCCCGACCGGAAGCGTTCCATCAGCGCTACCGTTCGCAGGATCGGGCGCGACATCGAACGCGAGAGAATGTTGGCGGCGAGGAATGCAATAGCCGTCGTGATCGCGAGCAACGCGGCCGCATCCCAGGCGCCGGTACGCAGCACCTGATCGGCCGTGCTGCGGCCGGCTTCGACATCGCCGAGGAGGCGGACCGATGCGCCGCTCATCGTCAAGAGGGCAACCCCGACGACCATGAACAGGACGACGGTAAATCGCCGCGCGATGCCGCCGCGCGAGCGCGCGGCGATCGGTGGCGCACGGTCGCGGACGCGGCACAAGATCGCGATAAGGTCGGCGATGAGCGTCTCCGCGCTCAGCACGTTCAACACGATGTCAACGGCAGCACCGGCCGAGGCTGCGAACATGAAGACGCCCACGTTCGCCGTCAGCGGCAGGTGCGACAATGCGTTGACGCCGCCCATGACGAGGACGGCGCCCATATAGTAAGCAAACGCGTAGTTCGCGGCGATACGCCACGCAAACAGCCGAAGCCGTTTGACGGCCGCGACGAAATCGAGCGCCGATTCGTTCGCGAGATTACGGCGAATGTACCGAACCTCGCGTCGTTCGACGACGTTCGCAATCCAATAAAAGAGCGCGCCGAACACCGCGATGAGCGCCGCAATCTCGAGAATCTGCGGGAACGAGAAGTTCCCGATAACCGTGTCGATCAACAGAACGCATGCCAGCGCGACGACGCCGCTGCGGCGTATTCCACGCTGAAACTCGCGGATGCGCTCGGTAAAATTACGCGCGTCTGCAAGCGCTCGGTTATCCATGCGCTCCCCGTGTGCTGCGAAGCGAGGATATTCCTTCACGCGCCGTGCCCGTGCCGAGCGTGCAATGCGTTCTTGACGCTTGCCGCCAGCGTCGGCGTCATGCCCTTCACGGCGGCGATCTCGTCCACGGCGGCGCGTTCGATCGCCGCTACCGAGCCGAATACGTTGAGCAGCCGGCGGCGACGCACGGGGCCTACGTCGTCGAGCGCGTCGAGTGCCGAGCGCGTCATCGCCTTGCGGCGGCGCTCGCGGTGGTACGTGACCGCAAAACGATGCGCCTCGTCACGAATCCGCATCACCAGGTGCAACCCCGCGGAGTTCGGCGGTAGCACGATCGGTTCGGCCGAGCCGGGAACGTAAAGCCACTCGTGCTCCTTCGCGAGCCCCGCAAGCGGAATGCCCGTCATGTCCAGTTCTTCGAGGACCTCCGCGACGGCGTTGAGCTGTCCTTTTCCGCCGTCGATGAGCAAGAGGTCGGGCGTCTTGTCAAACTTCTCGCGCGCGGCCGCGTGGCGCGCGAGTTTGATTTCCGTCGCATCGGCGGAAGGGCCGGAAACGTCTTCATCGGTTACCCTGCGCAGATAGCGCAGGCGCCGGCGAAGTGTTTCCTGCATCATCGCAAAATCGTTTGAGCCCCGATCGTATTGGATCTTGAACTTGCGGTAGTCGCTCTTCTTCGCTCGACCTTCTACGAACACGACCATCGAAGCGACCGGATTGGTTCCCTGGATATTCGAGATGTCGTAGCACTCGATTCGATGGGGCGGGCGCGGCAGTTCCACGGCGTCGGCCAACTCCGCGAGCGAGCGCGCCTGCGCGGTCTCCTGCACTTCCTGATGCGCGAGAAAAGCTTTGAGGTTCTCTTCGGCGTTACGGTGCACGAGCGCAAGATAGTGTGCGCGCGTACCGCGCCGCGGCAAAAGCGTGCGCACGCGCTGTCCTTTGAGCGAGGAGAGCCACTGCTCAATCGTCGATTGTTCCTTCGGCAGTGCCTCCACCAGCACTTCCTTCGGAATCGCCGCGCTGGAGAGATGCGGGCGCGCGCGGCGGGAGACCGCAACCGGCACTTCGTTCTGCCGGGCGCTACGCGCCGGAAGCGCCGAGACCGCCTTCGTTTCCGCGGCGCTCGCCGTTCGCGCGGTGTAAAACTGTTTGAGGAACTCCGCCACGAGCACGGCATCGCTCTGTTCGGCAACGCCGTCGAGGATGAAATGCTCCTGCCCGATTAGTTTGCCGCTGCGCACGAAGAATACTTGGACGCACGCTTGCCCTTGCGCGCGCGCGGTCGCGATCAGGTCCATGTCGAGGCGCGACCTCCAGACGACCTTTTGCGATTCGGTAACGCGGCGTACGTGAACGATGCGATCGCGAATACGCGCAGCGGCTTCGAAGTGCAAATCGTTCGCCGTTTCCTCCATCTCGTGCTGGAGGCGCGCGAGCAGCGATTCTTGCTTGCCTTCGAGGAAGAGTACGACTTCGTCGATCATCGCATCGTATTGCGCCTCGGTTTGGAACCCGACGCACGGCGCGAGACAACGCTTGATATGGTACTGCAGGCACGGCCGCTTGCGGCGGCCGTCGATCGGTTCGCGACACGTACGGAGCGGAAAGACGAGGCGGATGAGGTCGATCAGCTCGCGGAGGCCTTGGGCGTTCGTATACGGACCGAAGTAGCGCGCACCGTCGTCCTTCACCGCACGAGTGAACACGACGCGCGGAAACGGCTCGTTCGTGACCTTGAGATATGGGTAGCGCTTGTCATCGCGTAGGCGAACGTTGAAGGCAGGCTGGTGACGCTTGATGAGATTGGCTTCGAGGATCAGGGCCTCGACCTCGTTCGTCACGACGATCGTGCGCACGTCGAGGACGCGCTGGAGCATGGCGATCGTGCGCGGATGATGCACGGCATTCTCTTGAAAGTACGATCTCACGCGGTTGCGCAAAGAGACTGCCTTGCCGATGTACAGCGTTTCCCCGTCGGGTCCCATCATCGAGTAGACGCCGGGGGCATCAGGGATCTGTGCGAGCGTGTTTTTGAGCTGCTCCGTCATGCCGTCGGAGGAAGGCTTCGGCGCCCGCGCGCGCGGGCAACGAGCACCAGCGCGACCGCGACGACGATGGCCGCCGCTAAGATTGCGTAAGCCCATCGGTGCAGCATCGGCAGTGCCGTATCGAGACGCGAGCCGAGCGCGTCGCCGAGTGCCAACAGTCCTCCGCAAAAGATCGCCGAGCCGAGCAGCGTCCAGAGATAGAACGGCCCCAGGTCCATCTCTGCGATTCCCGCGACGAACGGCGAGAGTCCACGCACCACCGGAATAAAGCGGCAGAGAAATACGGCAAAGGTTCCCCATTGCGTGAAGAAGGCGTGAACGGCGTCGAGCCGCTCGTGGTGAAAGCCGACGTACTTCCCGTAGCGCTCGGCGACCGCGCGCCCGCCGAATCGCCCGATGGCGTAGCCGAGCGTTCCGCCGAACAGCTCACCGCCCAGAGCCGCCGCAAAGACGAAGCCGAGGTTGTCCAGGTGCTTCGTCGCCACGAGCCCGCCCGCGACCGGCACCAATATCTCGGCCGCAACGGGAAACCCGATGTTGCCGAGCGTCAAACCGATGAAGAGGCCGAGATAGCCGTAGTGATGGAGGAGCGCGACGATCGCGTTCTGGAGGTTTTCCAAGGTGATATGTCTATTCGGCGGCGCCGGCGATGTTTCGTGCGCCGAGGCGCCGCAGGATCGCCGCCGCTCGGCTCCCGCCTTCGGCGCGCAGCGCTTCGAACAGATCGAGGGGCTCGACGTCGCGACCTTTGGCTGCTTGCTCGGCCAGCGTCACGATCTTGCGCACCCGCGGGGTCACGAGGATGCCCTCCCACAGGCGCTCATCGCCGGCGCCGAGGCTGCGACGAACGTCGGCGTAGACTTCATGAAGGTCCATGCCGGCGCTTCGCAGCGCGGCCACCACCGCCGGATCTCGCTCCTCCAGCAGCGCGACGAGCAGATGCTCGGCTCCGATGAAGTAGTCGTTGTGATTGCGGCACTCTTGTTCGGCCACGCGGACGATACGCCACGAAGCAGGGCTGAAATGCGAAAACACCGGTATCCCGGTTCCTTAGAAATAAGCAGCGGGTAAACTTCGGGGCGACTGGATTCGAACCAGCGACCTCTACGTCCCGAACGTAGCGCTCTACCAAGCTGAGCCACGCCCCGCGAAGGCTGCCGTATTCGTTTCAAGCGGCGCCGTACCTTGCGCGCTGCCGGAGCCTCCAAGGGCCGGCCTTCGGCGAGGCGAGGGTATCCGCCGCGACCCTTGAAGGCTCCTCATCGCCATATGAGATGCCTCATCGTCGGCTGCGGACGCGTCGGTTCCGCGCTCGCGAAGCTGCTCGACGCGGACGGCCACGAAGTGATCGTCGTCGATGAAAACCCCAACGCATTTAAGCGGCTCGGCCAGAAGTTCGGCGGCCATGCCGTCGTCGGCAACGGGATCGACTACGACGTGCTCAAGAACGCGGGCGCGGGGACGGCCGACGGTTTCGTCGCCGTTACCGAGGGCGACAACCGCAACATCATGGCCGCGCTCATCGCGCAGCGCATGTTCAAGATCAAGCGCATCGTCGCGCGGATCTACGATCCGCCGCGCGGTCAAATGTACCGCGAGCTGGGCGTCGAGACCGTTTGCCCGACGACGGTCGGGGCGAAACTGATTCGCGATCGGCTCGTCGAGGTACCCTGGGACGCCCTGCAAACCTTCGATTTCGGACGGCTCACCGCGCTCACGGCGACCGTCGGCAGTCAGGCGGCGGGGCGACGCGTCGGCGAGATCGAGGAGGCCGGGCGTATCCGCATCGGCGCAATTCGGCGCGGCCCGGGCAAGGTATCCGTCGCAACCGAGGACGCGCTCCTCGAAAGCGGCGACGAGATCCACGCCATCGTCGCTCCCGATGCCATTAGCGATTTCGCGAAGTTCTTCGGCGAGGCGGCACGCGCCGAGATCCCGGCGTGAGCGGAGCCTGATGTTCATCCTGATCGTCGGCGGCGGTAAGGTGGGATCGTATCTCACGCGTGGTCTCATCAACGCCGGCCACGAGGTCGTCGTCATCGAAAAAAACGAACGCAAGGCAAAGGCGCTGGAACGGTTGATCGATCGCCAAGTGACGCTCGTCGGTGACGGATGCGATCCGTTCGTTCTCGACAGCGCCGGCATCGCTCGCGCCGACGTCATCGTCGCGGATACCGGAGACGACGAGGACAACCTCGTGGTCGCCCTCCTCACCAAGAAGAAATCCAAAGCGCGGTGCATCGCACGCGTCAACAATCCCCGCAATCGGCTCATCTTCGAATCGCTCGATCCGGCCGACCCTGTAACGGTCATCTCATCGACAGAGATCATTCTCGACGTGCTCCAAGAGTACGTGAACGCCGCGGCGTGCGGACCACCCGTCGAGACGCTCCATCTTTTCGGGAAGGGCAACCTGCGCCTGGTCAAGATCGGCGTCCCGCCGGAGTCGCCGCTCGCGGGCAGAACGCTCTCCGAAGCGAACTTCCCGCGCGGTTGCGTCGTCGTCGCCATCGATCGCGCGGAGCGCGACTTCGAGATCCCCACCGGCGACACGATGCTGCACGCGGGCGATCAAATCATCGCGATCGTAAAGAGCGGCACCGTGGAACGAATGTTTGAGCTTTTCGCTGCTCCGGCTTCCGCTACGAGCCGCTAAATATAGCCCCTGCGCAGTGCGACGACGGCGGCGTGCGTTCGATCCGAAGCCGCGAGTTTCTCTAAGATGTCGCGCACGTGTCCCTTGACGGTGCCCAGCCCGATGTGCAACCGCTCCGCGATCTGGCCGTTTCCGATGCCATCGGCGATCAAGCGCAGCACGTCGGTTTCGCGTGCCGTCAGCGGCGATATCGCTGCCGGGCCCTTCGCCCCGCTGCCGAATCGCCCGAGCACGATGTGAGCGATCTTCGGGTCGAAGTAGGCACCGCCGTCACGCGCGATGCGCACCGCTTCGAGCAGGCGCTCCGGCTCGGCGCTCTTCAAACAGTAAGCGTCAGCCCCGGCAGCGAGGGCGGCGATCACTTCCTCTTCCAAGTCGATCATCGTCAAGATCACGACGTGCGTCGCGGGACATTGCGCGCGCACGCGCTGCGTGAGCGCGATGCCGTCCATACCGGGAAGCCCGATGTCGATGATCGCAACGTCGGGGCGTTTCTCGCCGATCAACTCCAGCCCGAGGATGCCGTCGGGAGCCTCGCCCACGACCTCCATGTCGCCCGCAAGCGCCGTTCGCAGTCCGGCACGCGTGAGCGCATGGTCCTCGACGATGACGACGCGAGACTTCACGATGCCGGGGCCTCTCCTCGAAGCGGCAATTCCAGCGTAAACTCGCTTCCCCCCAGGTCGCGCGCAGCGTACGTGATGCGGCCGCCATGCTTTTCCGCAATTCGGCGCACGATGTAGAGCCCGAGACCCGTGCCTGCGCCGATCCCGGCACCGCCGAATCGCTGGAATAGATTCGAGTGCCGCTCCGGTGGGATACCGTATCCGGTGTCATCGACGATGAACGCGACGCGTTCGCCGCGGCGCTCGCAGCGAATCGTCACGCTGCCGCCCTGCGGCGTCGCCGCCAGGGCGTTCGCGGTCAGGTTTACGATCGCACGCCGAAGCTCGTGCACGTCTCCCAGAACGGGCAGGGGCTCGGGCGCGACGTGTGCCGCAAGCGCAACGCCTTTCGCTTCCGCGACCTGCCCCAAATCGTCCACCGTGCGCAGCGCGACGTCGTTACACTCCACGGACTCGCGAACGTTCGACTCCTCTCCAGACTCATACCGAGCGACGAGCAGGAGCGTCTCCACGAGCCGGCGCTCCTCGCTGTTCGACGCGAGCGCCGTGCCGAGCACCTCGCGGTAACGCTCCGGCAACTCGCCGTACGCACCGGAGAGCGCTTGCTTCATCGTCACGTTCGACGCTCCGAGCGGCGTGCGTAAGTCGTGAGCGAGCGCGTAGACGATGTCGCGAATGACATTGCCGCTCCGCGCGATCTCGTCGCGCTGGCGCACGATCTCATCGTGCTGCTCCCCGAGCCGCGTAAAGAGGCGAGCTTGCTGCAGCGCGATCCCCGCTTGACCGGCAAACGCGCGCAGAATGTCCGCTGCGCCGGCGAGAACCTTACTGCCCGCTTCCACCGCAAGGATCAAGACGGGCGCGGGTTCCTCGCCGTGAAGGGCCACGGCGAGCGCTTCACCGGCTTCGAGCGCGTCCAACGTCAAGCGAGCCAGCGCATCTGCCGGCCTCACCAGGATTGCCTCGGACGATTCGCGAGCGCGCTCGGCCAACGAGGAAATCTCCGCGGCAGGAGCCTTCCGGGCGTAGGTGACGTCCGCGCCGTCGCGCGCGCATGAGAGCACGAGCGGTACGTCGAGCGGCGATCCGCGCACGATCAGCATGCCGTGCGACGCGGTGACCAAGGCCGTCGCTTCGCGCAGTACTCCACGCAGCACGAGTTCCACATTGAGGCTTCCGCGCACGCGATCGATCGCGGCGCGCAATGCCTTCTCGATCTCGACCTGCCGTGCGCGAAAGGACGACTCGCCGGCCTCACGCGCATAGTCCTGGGTCTTGACGCTCAAGTAGCCCACCAAAACGAAGGAGAGGGCGGAGAGCACTCGGTCGCCGATCGCGATCCCGTCCCAATGATGCTGGTTCTGCACCCCGTTCACGTACCCCGCAATGATGTTGGCGATCTGCGCGGCGATAACGAGTTGGGCAGTCAACCCGCGGCTCAGCGCGAGGCTGCTGAGCGCGATGGGCGCGTTGAACAGAATCGACACGACAAAGAGCTGTGGCGTGAAGAGGTCGACGATCCACGCGCACAGCAGCAGCGCGTAGCACACGATCGCCATGACCTTTGCCCGTTCTCGCTCGCGTTGCAAAGTTCCCGGCGGGCCCTGCGTAACTGCGCCGCGAAGGCACCGGCGATGGATGTGCGGCGTTCGCCCGAAGAGTTGCTGCGTGAGTTCGGCGGTCGCGCGCGGCTCGTCGTCTACGTCGCAAGCGCTCCGGGCGCGGGCAAAACGCGCCGCCTACTGGAGGACGCGCGCCGCGTGCAGCTCGCCGGACGTCGTGTTGCAATCGGATGGATCGAGACGAAGGGACGCCCGGATCTCGAGCACCTCGCGAGCGCACTGCCGCGGGTCCCGCCTCGCGTCGTTCGCGCCGGCGATGCAACCTTCGAAGACTTTGACTACGCCGGCACGATTCGCATGAAGCCAGAACTGGTCGTGCTCGACGAACTCGCTCACGGGAATCTGGGTGACGCGGCGCATGCGAAGCGCTGGGAGGATGCGCTGGCGTTGCGCGAACAGGGCATCAGCGTCGTCGGCGCGTTTAACATCCAGCACCTCGAAACCGTCGCGCCGATTGCCGAGGGGTTGATCGGGCACCCGGTGCGCGAGATCGTTCCGCTTTCGTTCTTGCAGTCCGCCGACGAGGTCGTTGCCCTCGACGTCTCACCGCGTTTGCTTCAAAGCCGTGTTCGATCCGGAAGGATCGTCAACGAGCATGATATCGAGCGTGCGCTCAATGGTGTGTTCAAGGAGCAGACGCTCTTGATGCTGCGCGAGATGCTGCTGCACACCGTCGACAATCTCACGGTCCCCGCCGTTCGAGCCGGGCGCACGTCGATTGCGGCGGCGTTCGTCTACCCCGATGTCGATCCGCTGCCGTTCCTGCGCCGAAGCGCCGCGATCGCGCACGCGCTGGATCTCGCCTTCGAGATCGTGCCCGTTCCCGGCGCCGATCGTTCGCGTCTCGAGCGCGCCGCGCACGACGTTGGCGGCGAGGTGCTGCGCGAGAGCATCGAGCCGGATACGCCCGCGGCGGAAGCGCTGCATGCTTCGATGATGACCCTCCCGCTCGGAAAGCCGGCGGCGCGGCTTGCGAATTCACCGCTTCCCTACGACCTTTTCATCGCCGGAATCGGCCAAACGTATATCGGCGAGAACCCTCCGCCCTCGCCATACGAGCAGACGGCCGGCGACCGCATGCGCGTCGGGTATGGACGCCTTACCGTTTACATCGGCCCGGCTGCAGGCTCGGGCAAGACGTTCGCCATGCTCGATCGCGCCCACCAGCTCGTCGCGGAGGGTGTCGACGTCATCGCCGGCTTCATTGAAGCGCACGGGCGAGCGGAGACCGAGGCTTTGCTCGAGGGCCTGACCGTCCTTGCGCCCAAGAGCATCGTCGCGCAGGGCATCGCCTACCGCGAGTTCGATCGCGACGCGTTGATCGCGCGCCGTCCCCAGGTTGCGCTGATCGACGAGCTCGCGCACACGAACGCACCGGGTTGTATCGCCCCGAAGCGCTACCAAGACGTGCTGGCGGTCTTGCGCGAGGGCATCGACGTGCTCACGACGCTGAACATCCAGCATCTCGAGGGCCTCGGCGACAGCGTGCGCCGCCTCACCGGCACGATCATCCGTGAGACGCTCCCCGACGGCATCCTCGCGCTCGCCGACGAGATCATTCTCATCGATATCACGCCCGAAGCGCTGCGGCAGCGTCTGCG
Organism: Candidatus Tyrphobacter sp.; assembly: GCA_036567865.1. Taxonomy (GTDB): domain Bacteria; phylum Vulcanimicrobiota; class Vulcanimicrobiia; order Vulcanimicrobiales; family Vulcanimicrobiaceae; genus Tyrphobacter. The sequence goes on from DATCTQ010000036.1 coordinate 24,749, forward strand.
AGAAGGCAAGATATACCCTCCGGAACGAGTCGAAACGGCGCTCTCCAACTTCTTCCGCCGCGAAAACTTGTTCGTTCTGCGTGAGTTGGCGCTCCGTGAAGCGCTACGCGCACGCTATCGCGAGCGGATCGCCTCGCCTTTCGAGCGTCTGCTCATCAGCGTCGGCAGCCGGAAGACCGACGTGTCGATGATCACTCGGGCAAGCCGCATCGCCGCACGCCTCGCGATCGACTTCGCGGTTGTGCACGTCGCTGAACCGAACGAGGTCGTCGATCCGGAGATCGTCGCGCTGCTGCGCGCGGAGGCGCGCAAGACGAATGCGGATTGGATCGAAGAACAGGCCGACGACATCCCGAAGCGCGTGCTCGCCATCGCCCGGTCGAAGCCGGAGACAACGATCGCCGTCGCGGGCACGCGCCGCGCGCCGCGGTGGCTGCGAAAGCCTTCGTTTGCGCGTCGCCTCCTCGACGCCGGCGCCCTCGAATTGCTCGTTCTCGTGCCGCCCGACGTGGAGGCACTTCCCGAAGCACCCGAATAAGAGAACCTCTGATTAACGCTGTGCGTCGAGCGCGAGGTTTAGGTCGAGGACGTTGACGCGAGGCTCGCCGAGGAAGCCGAACGTGCGGCCTTGCATGTGTGCGGCGATCAGCGCGTTCACGGTAGCGAGCGCAATATGGCGCGCCCTGGCGACGCGCGGCGCCTGATAGTACGCACCCTCCGGGCTGATGTCGGGATCGATGCCGCTGCCGCTGGAGGTGACGAGGTCGATCGGCGGAGCGCCATGCGCTCCGGGATTCTCCCGTTCGAGCTGCGCGATCAAGGCTTTGGTGGCGTCGATCAGCTTCTTCGACGTCGCCCCGAAGTTCGTGCCGCCGGTCTGCGTCGGGTCGTAGCCCTTGCCCGCGGCGGAGGGACGCCCGTGGAAGTATTGCGGCTGCGTCCACAACTGACCGATGATCGCCGAGCCGACGATCTTGCCGTTGCGGACGACGAGCGAGCCGTTCGCCTGCCACGGGAAGAGCAATTGCGCAAGGCCGGTCATCGCAAAGGGATAGATGACCCCGAAAATGATGACGCTGATGACGGTGACGCGCAAGGCGACGCCGAGATGTTTGATCATGTCAGATGCAGCACCGTAAGGAGCATGTCGATGAGCTTGATGCCGATGAACGGCACGAGGATTCCGCCCACGCCGTAGATCAGGACATTCTGCCGAAGCACGGCGTTCGCACCGCGCGGCTCGTATTTCACGCCGCGAAGCGCAAGCGGGATCAGCGCGATGATGATCAACGCGTTGAAGATGACCGCCGATAGGATAGCGCTCTGCGGCGTCGTCAATCGCATGACATTGAGCAACTGCATCGCGGGGTAGGCGACGACGAACATCGCCGGGAGGATCGCAAAATACTTCGCGACGTCGTTGGCGATCGAGAACGTCGTGAGCGCACCGCGCGTCATCAGCAACTGCTTGCCGATCTCGACGACCTCGATCAGTTTCGTGGGATCGGAGTCGAGATCCACCATGTTCGCCGCCTCTTTGGCGGCCTGCGTGCCGGAGTTCATCGCCACGCCGACGTCGGCTTGCGCGAGCGCAGGTGCATCGTTGGTCCCGTCGCCGGTCATCGCGACGAGCCGCCCCGAGCCTTGCTCCCGACGGATCAACTCCATCTTCGTCTCCGGCGTTGCCTCAGCGAGGAAGTCGTCGACGCCTGATTCCTTCGCAATCGCCGCTGCGGTCAGTGGGTTGTCGCCGGTGATCATGACCGTGCGAATGCCCATCGCGCGCAACCTGTTGAAACGCTCGCGCATGTTCGGCTTGAGGATGTCTTTGAGGTGAATCACCGCGAGGATGCTCGTGTTGCGCGCCAGCAACAACGGAGTTCCGCCGCTGCGCGCGATACGCTCCACGGCCTCCGAGAGCTCGTGCGACGGTGAACCGTTCTGCTCGCGCACCCACGCCACGATGGCATCCGGCGCGCCTTTGCGGATCTTCGTTCCGTCCGAAAGATCGACACCGCTCATACGCGTGTACGCAGAAAACGGAACGAACACGGTGCCCGGTTGCTCCGTCTCCTCCGCTCCCTGACGCTTTGCGAGCGCCACGATCGAGCGACCCTCGGGCGTCTCGTCGGGAATCGAGGAAAGGCAACCGGCTCGGGCGACCTCGCTCGCCGAGACGCCGGGCGCGGTGACGAACTCCGTCGCCTGCCGGTTGCCGAGCGTAATGGTCCCGGTCTTATCGAGCAGCAGTGTGTCGACGTTGCCCGCGGCTTCGACCGCGCGCCCGCTCATCGCGAGGACGTTGCGCTGCATGACGCGGTCCATTCCGGCGATTCCGATCGCGGAGAGCAGGCCGCCGATCGTCGTCGGAATCAGACAGACGAGCAAGGCGATCAGCACGGTGATGCTTTGATGGGCGCCGGCGTAGATCGAGTACGGAGCGAGCGTCACGACCGCGATGAGGAAGATGATCGTGAGCCCGGCGAGCAGAATCGAGAGCGCGATCTCGTTCGGCGTCTTCTGCCGCTGCGCTCCCTCCACGAGTGCGATCATGCGATCGAGGAACGATTCGCCGGGGTTTGCAGTGACGCGCACGACGATCGAATCGGAGAGGACGCGCGTTCCGCCGGTGACGGCGCTGCGGTCGCCGCCGGATTCGCGGATGACCGGCGCGGATTCGCCCGTAATCGCCGACTCATCGACGGTTGCCGCTCCCTGGATCACGTCCCCATCGGCCGGAATCAACTCGCCCGCCGAGATGCGTACGAGGTCGCCCTTGCGCAGCACCGATGCCGGAACGCCTACGACATTGCCGTGCTCGTCGAGTTTGTTCGCGAGCATATCGGTTTTCGTCCGCCGCAGCGTTTCCGCTTGCGCCTTACCTCGGCCCTCCGCAACCGCTTCCGCGAAGTTCGCAAACAGGACCGTGAACCACAACCATGCCGCGATCGCGAAATCGAACCCGGCCGTCGCATCGTGTTTGACGATGTCACGCACGAGGAAGAGTGTCGTGGCGAGGGCGCCGACCTCGACGACGAACATCACCGGGTTGCGGGCCATCCAGCGCGGGTCGAGCTTCTTGAAGGAATCGCCGATCGCGCGCACGAGAATCGCGCGATCGAAGAGCGAGCGCTCCTTGGGACGGCGTTCCAGCCGCCGCTGACTCAACATCTAGAAAACCCTCCCCTGCGCAACGAGCAAGTGCTCGACGATGGGGCCGAGCGCGTCGGCCGGAAGAAACGTCAGGGCACCCACGATGAGGATCACGCCGATCAGCAGCGTCACGAAGATGGGCGAGTTGGTCGTGAACGTCCCGGCGCCAACCGGCACCGCCGTCTTCCCGGCAAGCGCACCTGCGAGCGCGAGCACCGCGACGGCCACCGCGAAGCGCCCGAAGAACATGTTGACGCCGGTCATGACGTTGTAGAAAAAGTTGGGCCCGAGGCCCGCGAACGCCGAGCCGTTGTTCCCGTTGGTCGATGAGAATGCGTACAGGATCTCGGAGAACCCGTGCGGGCCGTTATTGTTCACCGTCGCCAACCCGGCGGGAACGATCACGGCGATCGCCGTGGGAACCAGCACGAGCACCGGCGTCACCAGAACCGCGAGCAAGGCGAACTGCACCTCGCGCCGCTCGATCTTCTTCCCCAAATACTCGGGCGTGCGCCCGACCATCAACCCCGCGATGAAGACGGTGAGTACGACGAAGGCGATCATGCCGTAGAGGCCGCTGCCGACGCCGCCGAAGATGATCTCGCCGAGCTGAATGTTGAGCAGCGGTACGAGTCCGCCGAGCGGCATGAATGAGTCGTGCATCGAGTTCACCGCACCGCAAGACGTATCGGTCGTGACGGTAGCGAAGAGCGCCGAGGCGGCGGCGCCAAAGCGGCACTCCTTCCCCTCCATGTTTGCGCCCGCGACGCCCATGTGGTGCACGATCGGATTGCCCGCCGCCTCCGCCCAATACGCAACGGTGAATCCCGCGAAGAACAGGATCGCCATCGCGATGAAGATCGCCCAGCCTTGGCGCGTATCGCGCACCATCTTGCCGTACATGTACGTCAGGCCGGCGCCGAGCGAGAAGATCAGCAGCAATTCGACGAGATTGGTCAGCGGCGTGGGATTCTCGTTCGGCGAGGCGGAGTTCGCGTTGACGAATCCGCCGCCGTTCGTGCCCAGTTCCTTGATGACTTCCTGCGAGCCCATTGGGCCGCCGGTGATCGCTTGCGTGAACCCGGCGATCGAGTGCACCGTCTGGTAAGCGTGGAAGTTTTGCGGCATGCCCTGCGCGACGAAGAACAGCCCGACGACGATGGAGATCGGCAGGAGAATGTAGAGGCAGCAGCGCGTGAGGTCGACCCAGAAGTTGCCGAGCGTCTTCACCGACGTGCGCGCGATGCCGCGCACGACCGCGACGGCGATCGCGATGCCCGCGGCCGCCGAGACGAAATTATGCCACGCGAGCCCAGCCATCTGCGAGAGATAACTCATCGTGCTCTCGCCGGAGTAGAACTGCCAGTTCGTGTTCGTCAGGAAGCTGACGGCGGTATTCCACGCCAGATCCGGCGTCATGTTGTCCAAATGCTGCGGGTTGAGCGGCAGCCATTTCTGGGTGCGCAGCAGGACGAACAGATAGAGGAAGCCGACCAGCGAGAAGGCGAGCATCGAGAGCGCGTAGCCGTACCACGGCATCTCCTGCTCCTCGCGAACGCCGCCCAGCCGATAGATCAGCCGCTCTATCGGGACGAACACCGGTGAGAGCCACGTGCGCTCGCCCGCGAAGACGCGTGCCATGTAGAGCCCGATGGGCTTGGTCAATGCGACGATGATCGCGAAGAAGACGAGCGCCTGAATCCAGCCGACGATGGTCATCGCCTAGAACCTCTCCGGCCGCAGCATCGCGTAGACGAGGTAGATGAGCCCGCCGGCGGTCAGCGCGAGCCCGAGCACGTCGTCAAACGTCATAGGTTTTCACACCCGCGCACGTACAGCTCGGCGATTGCGAAGAATGCGAGCACGAGCACGAGCAAGAGCACGTCGAGCATCAGAACTGGACTCCCGTCTCGACGAGGATGCGCGTTTGCGTTGACAAGACGCCGGCGACGCCGAATGCCAGACCGGGCTTCGCATCGATTGCGCGAACGGCCGAAAACTCCGCCCGCGCGAAAAAGAGATTCGCGCGATACGCGGGTGTAATCGATATGCTGGACGCGCGGCTTCCTGCTCCATAGCCCAAGAAATCCGCGTTCGGGGACGCGTCCGCGATTCCCGAGTGGTTGACGAACCATTCATATCGCGCAGCCACGGAGAATTGGCCGTTGAAGGCATAGTTCGCGAGGAACGCCGCTCCGGTGGCGCTCTCCGCCCTCGGGTAGCCCAGAGCAGCACTTGCCGGCGAATCGACGAGCAAGACGTACGGCAGCAACTGCAGTTTCCCAACCTGCTGCGTGAGCATGAAATCGTATTCGGTCTTGTTCGCGATCGAGGTCGTTGCATTGCCCGGTGTGTTCGCGCCCGGCGCGATGAAGGCGAACTGCACGTTCGTGTTCGCGCTCGGCGCCCATCCGAGCAAACCCTCGACGGCGCGATGGCTGCCGGTGTAAAAGCCGTCGTTGTACTCGAGATCGCCGGTGAACTTCCCTTGCGTGTACGTGACGCGAACGCCCCGGCTGAAGGTCGACTCCGCCGCCCAGACGAGGCCGCGCTGGATGTTGACGTTCTGATACGTGAAGCCGCTTTCTTGACCGAGAAGCGTCGCCAGTTGGCCCGCGCTGACCGTCACATGCTCGTTCGGAACGAATGCGACGTACGCTTGCGGAACGTAACCGTAAAGCGATGTATTGGCCCCGGCTTGCGTGGTCGGATTGAGCGCTTGACCGACGACGGGAAACGCGTACGTCCCGGTCGTGATCCCGAAGCGGAACCAGCCGGTGTTCTTCGTCAGCGTGAGCAGCCCGTTGGAGAGGTCGGTCCGAGAGACTTCGTCGATCCCGGTCGGCGTGTCCAGCGCCCCAGCGGCATTGACGCCGCTCGTGTGCACCGGGAAGAGCGAAAAGGTGCCGTCCAGCGAGTACTCCGGGGTCGGCGTCGGCGCTGCGCTCGGCGCCGGCGTCGCGCTCGGCGCCGGCTGCGCGTTCGCAGGAGCCGCGCAGAGGACTACCGTCAGCAAGAGCATCGGGAAGAATCGTAGATTCGGCGTGAACATCCGTTTTACAGAGTACCCTTTCCCATACGCGCGCGGGAGCCTCCGAACGGATGATCCGAATGGATGCCGCCGTTCCCTCACAGCCGAGAGTTTCAGTGCGTGTGCGTGAAGTTGCCGACGCGCACGCCGGACCCGCGAATCGCCTCGAGCGCCGCTCCCATACCCAATGGTGCGCGTGGGCGTCCGACGGCACTGAAGTACCATTCGGGATCGATGTTCAAGGTGCGAGTTTGGAGCATCGCGACCGGCACGTCGCGCAGAAACGCAAGCATCGCGGCGATTTCGGCGGCGTCGTCGGTCACGCCCGGGTGAGTGAGGAGATTGAGCGAGACGCGCAGACCGCGCGCCACCGCGAGGTGCACCGCGCCCAGAACGTCGTCGAGCGCGTACCCGATCGGGCGATAGTACGCCGCGTAGGTCTCCGCGCGAAATGAGTTCAGGCTGATGCGCACGGCATCGAGACCCGCGTCGATGCATTGCGCGAGGCTCTTCGGCAGGCTGCCGTTGGTGTTGAGGTTGATCGTGCCGTTGCTTGCCTGCGCGCGAATCAGCTCGATCGCGCGCGCAACCACAGCCGAACGCAAGAGCGGCTCGCCTTCGCAGCCTTGTCCGAAGGAGACGATGCCGTCCGGAACACGCTTCAAGTGCCGGATCGCAATACGCGCGAGCTCTTGCGCCGAAGTCTCGTACGCCACACGCTCCTGCGGTGACGGAACCTGCGTTTCGGGTTCTTGCTCCGAGATGCAGCCGATGCAGCGGGCGTTGCAGCGCGGTGAGACCGGCAACGCCGCCTCACCCCGTTCGAGGAAGACGTTCTGCGCGGTGAAGCAGCCGTACTCGCGCGAGCAACGCGCGACTTGGCGAAGGACGCGATTCGTTGGATCCTCCTGGAGCCGGCGCTCGAGCAGCCCCTCCAACTCCCCGGGACCAAAGGTCCGCGGCTGCCAGTCCTCGTTTTCGTCGGTTTGCATCGCGGCAACGTACAGCGCATCGTCGACGACGGCGGCAAACGTGTAGCCGAAGAGCGGCAACGCCGGCGCGTTCTCCTCGCGCTCGTACGCCGGCACCAGCAGGCGCGTGTAGCCTGCGGGAAGCGCGACTGCGAGCGCGGATCGCCGCGTTGCCGTTCTGCGCCGGGTGCGCGGATGCCGCGCAGGCAGCACCATCGGCATCGTTCCGGGCGGAGCGGGAATCAACTCCCGCGCGTACGCTTCGCGAACGATGCCGCCGTCGGCGAGCGGAACGTCGCGCTCGTCGAAGTATATTCGCCCGCGCCGATCGCAATACGCAAGCCCGGCTTCCCATGTCACGGGTCGTGCCTCGGGATGACCGCGTCGAAGACGCGCTCGGCCGGTCCGGTGAGATACGCCGCTCCGGTACCATCCCATTCGACGTGCAGATTTCCGCCCGGCACGTGCACGTCGACCGGTGAGCGCGCGAGTCCAAGCCGAATTGCCGACGCGGCGCAAGCAACGGCGCCCGTGCCGCAGGCCTGCGTCAAGCCGACGCCGCGCTCCCAGTGCCGAACGCGCAGCGTATGCTCGTCGGAAACGCTCGTTACGTGCACGTTTATGCCCTCGGGGAACTCGCGCTGGAGTTCAGTCGCGACGCTTTCGAAATCGAAGTCGTCGATCGAGCCGCGCAGAAGGACGAGGTGTGGATTGCCGACCCGCACGAGGTACGTGCTTCCGGTCATCCCGAGACCATCGGTCGCGCCGGTGCGGCGTGCGCTAAAATCCGGGACCGGAAGCGTGACCCGAACGAGATACTCCGGCTCGCGTTCGACGACGCGCGTCTCGATGACGCCGGTCTCGGTTTCGATACGAAGCGGCGAGCCTTCACCCGCTTCGTCCAGATAACGCGCCAGGCACCGAATCCCGTTCCCGCACATCTCCGCCTCGCTACCGTCGGCGTTGAAGACGCGCATGCGCGCGTCTGCGATTGCGGAGGCTTCTAGGAGCAGCAAACCGTCCGCCCCGATGCCGACGCGGCGATCGCAAAGCCGAATCGCAAGCGTTGAGGGATTCCGAAATGGCTCGCGACGCGCGTCGGCGATGATGAAATCGTTACGTGCGCCGTGCATCTTGACCAATTGCACGATCAGGTCTTTGGGCTCCAACCGAGTTTCTCCCGCGCGTACGCCGCAACGGCATCCGGTGCCATCGCTCGCGCCATGCGCTCCCCGCGAAGCCACGCCCGCTGTCGTCGCGCGTAGCGACGCGTCGCGCGCGCGAGCGATGCGCGCAGGTCGCGCCGCGTGCTCCAACCGTATGTCCAGGCGAGCGCGAGCGGATAACCGACGGCGTTCGACGCCGGCGCCTCCGCGCCGACGCGCTCCGCCTCCTCGACGAATCCGGCCTCGAGCATCGCGTCGACGCGCCGCTCGATGCGCTCGTCCAGCTCCGCGAGCGGCACGTCGATCGTGGCGTACGCGAACGGAATGTTCGCCGAGCGCAGGCTCGGCATGCTCGTGCGTCGGTCCGCAGCTTCCTTCGTCGCGAGCGCGACCTCGAGCGCGCGAAGAACGCGATAAGCGTCGCCGGGGTGCAGCGCTGCGGCGCGCACCGGATCGCGCGCTGCGAGCCATGCGTGCAACACCTCGGGCGGATGCGTTCGCGCTTCCGCGGCAAGGCGTTCGCGCAAGCGCTCATCGTATTGCGGCGCGAGCGCGACGCCTCCCGCGAGCGCACGGAGGTAGAAGCCGGTGCCGCCCGCGACGACGACGCGCTTCCCGCGCGCTCGAATCGCTTCGATCGCACGCATCGCGTCCATCGCATAGCGCGCAGCGGAGTAACGCTCGTGCGGATCGAGGAAGCCGACCATGTGATGCGCAATGGCCGCGCGCTGCTCCGCGGTCGGAGCGGCCGTTCCAACGGGCATGTCGGAATAGATCTGCCGTGAGTCCGCGCCGACGATCTCCGCGTCGAACTCCGCTGCGAGCCTGAGGGCCAGATTGGTCTTTCCCGACGCGGTCGGACCGCCGAGCAAGAGAACGCCGCCGCTCGTGGCGCTGCGCATTTCTTATCGCTTGAACATGCGAGCGATCTCGCCGTGTCCGAGCCGCACCATCGTCGGGCGGCCGTGCGGGCAGTGCATCGGATTCGCACACGTCTGCAACCGCTCGACGAGGCTCGTCATCTCGCCGACCTCGAGTGTTTCTCCGGCAACCGTCACACAATGGCATGCGAGCGACGCCCACACGCGCTCGCGCACCGTTCGCTGCTTCGGCTCCTCGCCGAGATCGTCGATGAACCCGCGCAGATCGAACGGGCGTGCACCATATCCCGCAGGCGTCGCGAGGATGCGATAGCTGCGCTCTCCAAACGCCTCGATCTCGAGACCGCCCTCGCGCAGCGATTCGAGCGAGCGCGCCAACGCCTCGCTCTGCGCGGCATCCAACTCGACGACGTGCGGCACGAGCAGCGGCTCGCCGGGGGCGCCTTCGCGCGCCCGAGCGACGATCGCTTCGTAAGCGATCCGCTCGTGGGCGGCGTGCTGGTCGACCAGCAGAAGCGTCTCGCCGTCGCTTGCGAGGATGTAGGTGCGATGCAGCTGACCGAGGACGCGCAATCGGTTCGCCGGCTCTGCCGCTTCGGCGCCCCGCGTGCGGTCGAAGAGCGAGGCGAGGGTTGCTTCCGAGGCCTCGGGCATCGCGGAGATCGCGGCGCTGCCTCCCGTGATGTGTTGCTCGAAGCGCTGCGCCGCGTGTGCGCGCAGGGTCGCCGCGATCGTGCGCCGCACGCCGTCGGCAACCTGAGTGCCGTAACGCAGGCGCACGTCACTCTTGGTGGGATGCACGTTCGCATCGACGCTCTCCGGCGCAAGATCGAGAAAGAGCACGCCGTACGGCTGACGTCCGATCATCGCAAACGTCGCATATCCGCCGCTCCACGCCCCCATCATGAGCGTGCTGCGAAGCAGTCGCCCGTTGACGAAGAGCACCTGCATGCGCCGGTCCGGCCGATCGTGGCCGGGCGCACTCACGAAGCCGCTCAGGGCGCCTCCGATGCTGCGATCCGCTTCGACGAGCGGGATCAGCATTCGCGCGTTCTCTCGCCCGAATACCATCGCGAGTCGCTCGTACGGCTCCGCCGTCTGCGGCATCACCCAAACGTCCTTGTCGTCGTGGCGTAGCGTGAAGGTGATCTGCGGGTATGCGAGCGCGAAGGTCGAGAGGAAGCTCGAGATCCGCGTGAACTCCGTGCTCGGGGAACGCAGGTATTCGCGACGGACGGGCAGGCCCGAGAAGAGCGCGCGCGCGCGAACGGTGGTGCCGACCGGTATGGCCGCCGGTTCGGGTTCGCTCGACGCTTCGGCATGCGCGTCGATGCGCGAGCCGATCGAGGCGTCCGCCGTGCGCGAGAGGACCTCGAGGTGCGCGACCGCGGCGATCGAGGCCAAGCCTTCGCCGCGAAACCCGAGCGTCGCGATCGCCTCGAGATCGCTCGCGGCCACGAGCTTGCTGGTTGCATGCCGTCGCACCGCGAGCAATAGCTGCTCCGGTGCGATCCCCGCGCCGTCGTCGACGACCTCGATCGCATCGGTGCCGCCGCGCTCGACGTTGACGCTGATCCGCGTGGCGCCGGCATCCACGGCATTCTCGACCAACTCCTTCACGACCGATGCGGGCCGCTCGATCACCTCGCCGGCCGCGATCTGCCCGACGGTGACCGCGTCGAGGAGCCGAATCCTTCGACCCGGCTCAGAACGGGCTTCAGCCATCGGAGCGCAAGAACGAAAGCTGCACGTCCGATGCGGACGTCTTGCGCAAACGCTTCTTCAGCGGCACCTGCGCTTCCACGTCGGAGCTTCCCGAAAGCGCCTCCGCCACCTCACGCGCTCGCTCGATCACCGCGTCGGGCAAGCCCGCCATTCGCGCTACCTCGATGCCGAACGAGCGAGAGGAGCTGCCGGGCTGGACGCGGTGCGAGAAGACGGGCGCGCCGTCGCGCGCCGTGTTCTCGACCGCCGTGATGTGATAGTTCGCGACCAGCGGCCAATGCTCGACGAGCGCGCACAATTCATGGAAATGCGTCGCGAAGAGCGCCATCGGCGACTGCTCTTCGAGGCCGAGCAGGTACTCGCAGATTGCCTGCGCGATCGCGAGGCCGTCGATCGTGCCGGTGCCGCGTCCGACCTCGTCGATGAGCAAGAGCGAGCGGCGCGTCGAGCGGCGTAGGATGTTCGCCGCCTCGGTCATCTCCATATAGAAGGTAGAGTGACCCGCCGCCAGATCGTCGCCGGCCCCGATGCGCGTGAATATGCGATCGACGACACCCAACGCCATCGACTTCGCCGGAACGAAGGAGCCGATCTGTGCCATGATGACGAGCAAGCCGGCTTGCCGCAAGTACGTCGACTTGCCGCCCATGTTCGGTCCGGTGAGCAGGATAAAACGATGCTCGCCCTCGTGCAGCCGCAGGTCGTTGGGGACGAAGCTCGCATGGAGGATCGCCTCCATCACGGGATGGCGCCCATCCTCGATCGCGATCGTACTTTCGTTCACGAATTGGGGGCGCACGTAGCCGCGCTCCGCCGCGCAATGGGCGAGTGCCGCCAGCACGTCGATCTCGCCGAGCGCCTGTGCGGACTGCAGCAGGGCATCGCAGCGCATGCCGACACGCTCGCAGAGTTCTTCGTACAAACGCTGCTCGAGGCGCTCTTGGCGGGATTGCGCCGTCGAAATCGCCAGCTCCAGTTCCTTCAGCTCCGGCGTGACATAACGTTCGCCGTTCGTGAGCGTTTGCTTTCGGACGTAATCCACCGGAACGCGGTCGGCGTACGCGCGGCCGACTTCGATCGCATATCCGAAGGCGCTCGCGTACTTCACCTTCAACGACTTGATGCCGGTTCGTTCTCGCTCGCGTTCCTCCAACTCCGAAAGCCTCGTCCGCGCGTCGGTGCGCAAAAGGGCGCATTCGGCCAGCTCAGGATCCGCGTCGGCTCGAATGACGCCGCCGGCCTGCAGTTGCGCGGGCGGCTCCTCGACGAGCGTTCGGCAGAGGTCGTCGAGCAGATCCTCGAAGCCGGCGAGGCTCGCCAGGCGCTGCGCCAGTGCGGCGGGCATCGCGGCGGGCAGCGGCTGCATGACGTCGAGCGTCCGGCGTAGGGAGGCTAGATCGCGCGGCGACGCCCGCCGGAAGCGCACGCGTTGCGCGATCCGTTCGAGATCGAAGCAGCCGCGCAGCAATTCCCGCAAGTGCTCGCGGCGCGCGTGCTCGTCGATCAGCACCTGCACCGCGTCGTGACGCCTCTCGATCGCCGCGCGCTCGACCAGCGGCGCGAGAATCCATCGCGCGAGCATGCGCGAGCCCATGGCGGTCGCGCAGGAATCCAGCGTGCCGAGCAGCGTCGCACGCGGGTTCTCCCCTTCGGCTTTCGTCAGTTCGAGATGCTTGCGCGTACCTGGATCGAGGTAGAGAAACGCGCGCGCGTGGTAAAAGCGCGGCTCGAGCGGGGTCGCGGATTCGCTCATGGCCGTGCGCCGAATAAACCCGCCGAGTGCATCCAGCGCACGGTGCACCGCGAGCGATTCGTCGAGCGAGAAGCCGTCGAGCGCGGCACGTTCGCGTGCTTCGACCAACCCGATCGGCGGCGCCGCGAGACGCGCGCCGAGTTCTTCTACGGCGAAGGCCATCGTCGCACGCACCTCGGCAGGCAAATCGGCAATCACTTCGGTCGGGGCGATGCGCGCTAACTCTGCCATGGCATCCTCGTAGGCACTCTCTTCCGAGAATGCCGTCGCGGCGCACAAGCCGGTCGAGATATCGGCGTAGGCGAGGCCGAAGACCTCGCCGACCGCCGCGATCGCCGCCAAATAATTGTTCTCCTTCCCCTCGAGGAACTGCTCTTCCACGAGCGTCCCCGGCGTGACGATGCGCGTCACGTCACGTGCGACGAGTTTGTTCGGCTGCGGCACTTCGAGCTGATCCGCGAGCGCAACGACGAAGCGTTGCCGCACCAGTTTTGCAAGATATTGCGTCAGCGCGTGATGCGGCACACCGGCCATCGCAACGCGCCGCCCACCGCCGGCCTCTTTACTCGTCAACGCAATTTGAAGCGCGCGCGCAACCGTCTCCGCGTCTTCACCGTAGGCCTCGTAGAAATCACCGACGCGCGAGAGCAGGATCGCCTCGGGATGCTTCGCTTTCATCCCGAAGTATTGCTCGAGCATCGGCGGATACTTGTGCGCCTCGCTCATGCCCTCATCGCGAGAGCGACGTCGATCGCCGCGCGCTGAACCGCCGTTCCCCCATCGGCATACCGATGCGCCCGCCGCACGATTCTTCCCGTGCATCCCCACACGTGCGCCGTTTCAATCTCTATGTCGAGCCACGGTTCATGCGCGTAGAGCGCTTCATCGTAGTCGGGCGGTTTCGGCGCAACAATGGTGACGTTGTCGAGTGCCCTGGCCGCAAGTTTGCTCGAATCTTTCTTCGAGGTTCCGCTGACGAGACAGCGTACCGAGCCGCCGATCTTGCGATCGTGGTACGCGCGCGTCACGTCGTTCTGCGCGTCCGCGAGCCGGCGGAAGCGCGCCGCCACCGCGTCCTTCTCCACCGGTTCCCACAGCGCGGCCGGCGTGCCGCGGCGCGGCGAGTACATGAACGTGAACGCGTTTGCAAAGACTCCGGTGCGAACGATCTCGAGCGTCCGTCGGAAATCTTCTTCGGTCTCTCCCGGGAAGCCGACGATGATGTCGGTCGTAATCGCCCATTCCGGAACGAAGCGCCCGATCCAAGCGAGGCGTTCCTCGAATCCCGCACGCGTGTACTTGCGGTTCATCCGGCGAAGCACGGCATCGCTTCCCGATTGCAGCGGCAGATGGATGCGCGGGTTCAAGCATCCGATCTGCGCAAATTCCGCAATCATCCTTTCGGTGAAGTCTTTCGGATGCGGAGAAATGAAGGTGAGGCGCTCGAGCCCCTCGATGGCTGCGACGGCGCGACAGAGATCGCCGAAGTTCGCGTTCCCCGTGGGATCGCGCCAGGCATTGACGGTCTGACCGACGAGCATGACCTCGCGCGCTCCTCCGGCGACGCGGTCGCGCACGTCGCCGACAATCGCATCGAGCGGCCGATGGTCGAAGCGGCCGCGTACGTGCGGGACGATACAGAACGTACAGTAGTACGAGCACCCGCGCTGCACGGTCACGAAAGCACGCAGGTGTGAAAATGCATCGGCGATTCCGTCCGCGGTGCCGCCGAGCGATTCGATCAACACGCGATCGCTCACCAGCGTTTCGTCGTCGAGCGCCGCGAGGTCATCGTATTCGGACTGCCATGCGTCGAGCCGATCGCCCAGCGCCGCCAAGTCGCTCGTCCCGAACACCGCGTCGACGTGCGGCGCCAAGCGCTGCATGCGATCGCGATCCTGCTCGGCGAGGCAGCCGGTCACGACGAGCCGCACCGCGGGATCGCGTTCTTTGAGCAGCTTGAAGTGGTGCATGCGTCCGTAGGCACGGCGTTCCGCATTATCGCGCACGGTGCAGGTGTTGAGGACGACAACATTCGCGTCTTCCGGCCGCTCGGCGAGGGCGTAACCCGCTCCGGCGGCACGATCCACAATGTACTGCGAATCGGCCTCGTTCATCTGGCAGCCGTGAGTTTCGATGTAGATGCGCGGCATACGAGGGGCGCATTTCCATTTAGCGAACGCTTCTCCCCGTGTTCCAGCCGGCAACCGTCGCGATCGTCGGCCGCCCGAACGTGGGCAAGAGCGCGCTCTTCAATCGTCTGATCGGCCGCCGGCTCGCTATCGTGGAGGAGACGGCGGGCGTCACGCGCGACCGTCTCTATGCACTGGGCGAATGGCGCGGGCGCCGTTTCACCCTCGTCGATACCGCTGGGATTGATCCCGATGCGGGGCGCGAGCGCCCAGAAGACGAGATCGCGGCGGCAACGGCCCGCCAAGCGGAGGCGGCGGCACAGCAAGCCGACGTGGTGCTCTTCGTGGTCGACGCGCAAAGGGGTCGTCATCCCCTCGACGAGGAGGTGGCCCGGATACTGCGTGCCACGCGCCGGCCGATCGTGCTGGTCGCCAACAAGGCCGAGTCGCCCAACGCTGCCGGTTCCGTGCATGCCGAGTTCTCATCCCTCGGTTTCGGCGAACCGATCGCGGTCTCGGCGATTCACGGCGAAAGCACCGGCGATCTTCTCGATCGGATCTTCGACCTGTTGCCGGCGCGCGAGGAAGAGCCGCCCGCGCTCGACGAATTGGCGCTCGCGATCGTCGGGCGCCCGAACGTCGGGAAGAGTTCGCTGCTCAACGCCCTGCTCGGCGAGGAGCGCGCCCTCGTCTCCGAGGTTCCCGGAACGACGCGCGACGCGATCGACACGCTCCTACGCCGGCGTGACCGCACGCTGCGCCTCATCGACACGGCGGGCGTTCGCAAGAAGCCGGAGGCGCACGGAGCGATCGAGTACTACGCTGCGTTGCGCTCCGTCGCCGCGATCGCCCGCTGCGACATCGCCCTCCTGCTCTTCGACGCGACCCAGGGCGTCACGACGCAAGACCGCCGTCTTGCCGGCGCGATCATCGAACAGCGCAAAGGTCTGATCCTCGTCGGCAACAAGTGGGACCTGGCACGCGAGCAGGGCGGAGACTTCAGCCAAGGCGAACTCGCGAACGCTATCCACGACCTCTTGCCGTTTGCGCGCTTCGCGCCGATCACGTTCCTCTCGGCGAAGACCCACCGCCGTCTCGGTAGCCTCATGCCGCTGGTCGAGCAGGTCGCGGCGAATCTCGACCGTCGCATCCCGACGCCCGCGCTCAACACCGTGGTGCGCGATGCCGTTTTGACGCATCCGGCGCCCGCGATCGGCGGGCGGCTCCTGCGCGTTTTCTACGCCTCTCAACCGGAGACGCATCCGCCGCTCTTCGTCTTTCATTGCAACGACCCGGATCTCGTACAGCCCGCTTACCAACGCTTTCTGGAACGCGTGCTGCGCACGCACTTCGAGTTCGAAGGCGTTCCTCTCGCCTTCCAGTTTCGCCCCCGCCGTGCAGAGGAGGCCGTCGCGTGATCTTCTTTCTGAGTTTCATCGTGGCATTCGCCGTCGGATCGATTCCGTTCGGCTATTTGATCGGCCGTTTCGTCTATCGCGTCGACATACGCGAGCACGGCTCAGGAAATATCGGCGCGATGAATGCGCTGCGCGCGCTCGGGAAGATGGGAGCCGCCGCCGTCTTGTTGCTCGATACGGTCAAAGGCTTCGCTCCCGCGTTTTCCGCGCTTGCGCTCGGATACGGCGACGTCGCCGCCTCGCTCGCCGCCGGCGGGTCGGTACTCGGTCACTGCTTCTCGCCGTGGCTGCGTGGGCGCGGGGGAAAGGGCGTCGCAACGTCGTTCGGCGCAATCGTCGCGCTCAACCCCTACGCCGGCGCGATTGCGATCCTCGGCTGGATTGCCGGAGCGCTCGCGACGCAATACTCCTCCGTCGGCTCCTTCTTCGGCAGCCTGCTCGCGCCCGTTGCGCTCTACATCTTCTCCCGCGGCTCGCTCGCGGAGACCGTCTACGGCCTTTTCGCACTCGCCGTCATCCTCTATACCCATCGCGAGAACGTCCTTCGCCTCCGCAACGGCAGCGAGAACCCGATCAGCATCTCCCCTCGCCACAAACGCGAGTAAGGGCCTTATAACATGATTTCGTCGAACGACCTGCGTAACGGCGTGACCATCGTGGTCGACGGCCAGCTCTGGACCGTGATCGAGTTCCTGCACGTCAAGCCCGGTAAAGGCTCTGCGTTCGTGCGCACGCGCATGAAGAACGTCAAAACGGGGACGACGCTCGAGCGAACATTTCGGGCCGGGGAGAAACTCGAGCGCGCCACGCTCGACAATCGCGAGATGCAGATGCTCTACAATGACGCCGACGGTTTCCATTTCATGGATCAAGAATCGTTCGAGAACGTCACGCTGCAGCGCGAGCTCATCGGGGATCCCGCCGATTTCCTCAAGGACGGCATGGTCGTCGACGTGCAATTTCATGACGGGGTGGCGATCGGCGTCGAGCTTCCGGCGCACGTCGAGTTGAAAATCGTCGAGACCGACCCCGGTTTCCGCGGTGACACCGCCACCAACACGACCAAGCCGGCCCGGCTCGAAACCGGCGCAACCGTGCAAGTTCCGCTCTTTGTCGAAAGCGGTGACGTGATCCGTATCGATACGCGCGACCGCCGCTATATCGGCCGCGTCAGCGGCTAGGGAAGGCCTTCCCTAGTGGCCGGCGCCGTCGCACTTTTTCTCGCCGCGTTTCTGGCGAGCGTCTTCGGCTCGATGGTCGGCCTTGGCGGCGGCTTCATCCTGGTCCCGGTTCTGCGCCTGTTCTTCGGTTTGGGCCCCGCGGAGGCATCGGGCACCGCGCTCGTGCTCGTGGTGGCGAACAGCGCGAGCGGTGCCTTCACGTACCTGCTACAGAAACGCGTGCACGTGCGCCTCGGGTTGCTCTTCGCCGCGGGCGGCTGGCCGGGTAGCGTCATCGGCGCGTTGATCACCAAACACATCGCGCCGGCGCTGTTCGATTCGTTGCTGGCGGTGCTGCTCGTGCTCGTCGCGCTCGACATGGTGCTGCGGCGCGCAAAGGATCTCGCGGAACGCGATGATTCGACGACGAGCGTCCACGCGCTGCGGGGGATGCACGGCGCGGGTGCGGTCGCGGTCGGTTTCGCGGTAGGCCTCGTTTCGAGCCTCTTCGGAATCGGCGGCGGCATCGTGCTCGTTCCGACCCTCCTGTATTTCTCGGATCTGCCAGCGCACGCGATCAGCGCGACCTCGCACTTCGGCATCGTCCTGACCTCGCCGGTCGGACTCGCGACGCACGCGTGGCAGCGCGACATCCTCATCGCGGACATCCTGCCGCTCGTGGCGGGTGGTCTGTGCGGCGGGCCGATCGGCGCACGCCTCTCCTTGCGGCTGAGATCCCCGCAGTTGCTCGTGCTCGTCGCGATCGCGCTCGTCGTCGGCGCTCTTTCGCTCGTCGTTCGACATCTCTGAGGGTTGACGCGCCCGAGCGTTTCTTGATATATCTCTGCGTCTATGGTTGCGGTGGCTCGATTCGTGCCGAGCGTCTTCGGCTCGCGCGCGTTTCGTCAATATTTCCTCGGACAATCGCTCAGCCTGCTGGGCGACGGCCTTCGCACGCTCGCCAATCCGCTCTTTGCCTACCATCTCACGCACTCGGCGCTCTCGACCGGCGCCTCGCTGGCGTGCGAGGTAGGTCCCTTCTCGCTCTTCGGGTTAGTCGGCGGATCGCTTGCGGACCGACTCGACCGCCGAAAACTCATGATCGCTTGCGACTTCATCCGCTCCGCGGTGATGACCGGCTTCGCAGTCGCCTACGCCCTGCACGCGCTGACGATGCCGATGATCTACAGCGGACTCGTCGTTATTTCCGTTGCGGCGGCGGCATTTCTGAGCGCGCAGTCTTCTTCGATCCCATATCTGGTGCGGCTCGTCGTTCTCGGTGGCATGCTGCCCGGCGTCTTCCTCTTCGGATGGATCGCCGATCACCGCAGCGCACACCTCGCGATGAGCATCATGGTCGTCGGATTCGTCGCGCTGGCCGTCGTCGCGTTGTGTACGCCCGCCGTACGAAACGAGACCCGCTAAGCAGCGCTTTCCGGCGTGAAGGCGAAGGAGCGACGATGGTCGCTCCCCTTGCGCTCGTTCTGGCGTTCTCTCTTCCGCCGCACGTGCGCATCGCGCCGGAGCAGCAGCGCGTACCGATGCGAGTCGCCGCCGACGGAACGATCGCGGCGACCGTCACCGACGCATCGGGAATGCCGCGCATCCTCACCTGGAACCACGAGCGCCGGCCGAGACTGATCTCGCCCTCGGCGCATCTCGACCCCGGCGAACTCTCGGCCTCGCTGGAACTCGGCGGCTTCGACGGCACAGGAATCATCTACGCAACGCTCGTGAAATCGATGGAGCTGGAAGCCGGCGGAAATCAAACGCTTCCCGGCGTCTATCCGTCGGGCGCGTTCGTGCCGCTCGATCTCAAGCGGTGCAGCGCGATTGCACCTTCCGATTTCCTCCCGCATGTCGAGCGTGTAGCGGGCGACGTCGTCTACCTCACCTATGAATCCCCCGACTCGACCGAAGTGCTCGACGGAGATCAGACGAGCGACTTCGCACCGTATGCGGTGCGCCTCGACGGATCTTCATGTGTGCTCCTTGGACGAGCATCCATTCGAGATGTGAGCGGCGATTACGTCGTCGGTTTCCGTGGCTATCTCGGGACGTTCATCGCGCCGACCGACTTCGATACCGATTCCCAGCGCTATGTCGCCGTGCGCATCCATCAGGGAAGCCTCACCGAGCTCGGCCCGGGGGTCGCGATGGCGGTCGCCGCGGACGGTACCGCGGTTGGAGCCGATGCGCCGCCTGGCTTCCACCAGACGACGTCGACCACGGTCAACGGAAGAACCAGCACGACCTCGTGCTGCACGCCGCACGCAATGCTCTGGCGCGTCGACGGCACGCTTATCGCGCTCGCACCGAATGCGCGATCGAGCGTTGCGTATGCCGTCGACGATGACGGCACGGTGGGCGGCATGCTCATCGACGCGGCCGGCAAGCATCGCGCCTTCGTCTGGCGTAACGGCACGCTTCGTCTTCTCGACGACGCCGTGCACGCACCGGGCTGGCGCTTCGAAGCCGTCTTCGCCTTCGGCCTCCATCATGAGATCCTCGGCGTGGGAACGCACAACGGGACCGCCATGGTTTTCGAGGTCTCCAGAGTTTTCCGGCGCCTAAAGTGAAGAGGCCGCCCCGCTGAGGGCGGCCTCCGTGACACGCAGCCTGAGACTGACGCTAGCGTATCACTCAGGGCTTGGGCACGCAAGGCGCCCGTGCCGGTGGAGCGCGCGGGGATCGAACCCGCGGCATGCTAGCGTCTCAGGCTGCATGTCGACACCATCGATGCGCCCCACTGTGCCTCCATCACTCGATCGGAGCCGATGACAAGGGCGCAGCCGACGCAAGTACGCGCCGTCGGTTGGGGAGGCGAGCGCCGCTGGAAGGCGTACGTCGAGGATGTGCCGGTAATCCTGACGCAACACTACTCTCCTGCGGACCGCGTCTATGAGGATGTAGAATACGCTCTCTACCACTATCCGCGGCAGTACTTCAGCCGAGTTGTGCCATACGACCGGTTCATCTACTACCGCCCGCTCGGCCGTTCTGCCCGACGTAACGATTCGAAAACATACTTCGGTCATGGTGTCCTCGGGCAATGGTTTCCGGATGCTTCACGCGACGATCATCGATATGTCCCACTCATCCAAGCAGAGCACTTTCTACACCTCGTACCCCTCCACGATAAAGCGGAAAACTTCTACGAGACTGAAAGCACCCTAGCGCCACAGTTCCAATCGGCCGTGCGGGAGATTTCGGAGACAGCCTACTGGAAGATCCTTGCCTCAGCCAACGTTATGGCGATGGCTATCCCGATGTTGCCAAGCACGGAAGCGATTTCTCGCGCACCGTATGCGGCAACGGCAGCGCCCCTGGACGAACTCCGCGCCACAAATTCCATTCCACCTGGTGCAGGTTACAAGCCAAGGGGTGATAATCGGCCGAACGTATACGAGTCCGCTGCTCTTCAGGAGCGAGCACGGGCCGACCACCAGGACGTTCTTCGTCTTCTTCAGCAGCGCGTGCTCGAACTCGGCGGGAGCACGTGGTACAACAATAACATCGACCTCTACGCCCGCATCGGAGAACGCCGGCTACTAATCGAAGCTAAGAGCCTCGTCGATGCTCGTGCGGCAGTTGACCGGATGCGGTATGGCATCGGACAACTCGCGGACTACGACTACCGCTATCGAGCAAAGCTGGAGGGCCCGGAAAAGGTCCTTGCCTTCGGGGCCTTGCCGAGCCCCGAGTCAACGTGGATTCGCCATGTCCTTGAAGATCAGCGGATCGCCTTCATTGCCAGCGCGGACGGTAGGCTAATCGCTATGAACGACGCGGCAGAGGCGCTACCAATCTTTTAGGACGAGCTCATCCCAGCGCGCAGCTCCCGCACGAGCCGCACCGCTTCCTGAAGGGCTTCGATAAGATATCCGCAGCTCTCGGCCTTCTCGGGCGCATCCGTAAGCACATCGTTCTTGACCTCTCCCCAGGCTTCTTCGACGGCCGCCGACAGTTTCGCGATGAATTCTTCCGTCATGAGGCGTCAACTTCGCCCTACTTGGGTCTGGTCATCTCCGCGGGTACGACGATCTTGTCGTACTGCTCCGCGGTCACGCCGAGCGCGAGTGCGGCGGCGCGCAGCGTCGTCTTCTCGTGGTGCGCCTTCTTCGCGATCTGCGCCGCTTTGTCGTAGCCGATGTGCGGCGAGAGCGCGGTGACGAGCATCAGCGACTCGTCGAGATAGCGCTTGATGACCTCCTCGTTGGGCTCCAGCCCTTCGACCATGTGCTCGCGGAACATCGTGCACGAATCCCTCAGGAGCGTCGCCGAATGCAGAAAGTTTGCGATCATCACCGGGTTGAAGACGTTCAACTCGAAGTTGCCCTGCGAGGCGCCGAAGCTCACCGCGAGATCGTTCCCGAAGACCTGCACGCACACCATCGTCATCGCCTCCGACTGCGTCGGGTTCACCTTGCCCGGCATGATCGAGCTTCCGGGCTCGTTCTCGGGCAGGATCAGTTCGCCGATGCCGGCGCGCGGGCCCGAGCCGAGCCAGCGGATGTCGTTGGCGATCTTCATCAGCGCGGTCGCGAGCATCTTGAGCCCACCCGAGGCGAAGACGAAGTCGTCGTGCGAGGCAAGCGCGGTGAACTTGTTCGGATGCGATCGGAACGGCAAACTCGTCAGTACCGCGATCTTCTTCGCCGTGCGCTCGCCGAACTCGGGATGGGCGTTCAGGCCGGTGCCGACCGCAGTCCCACCGATCGCGAGATCGTAGAGCGGATCGAGCGCGTCGCGGCATGCCGCGATCGCGCGATCGAGTTGCGTCGCGTATCCTGAAAACTCCTGACCGAGCGTGAGCGGTGTCGCGTCCTGCAGGTGCGTGCGGCCGACCTTCACGATCCCTTTCCACGCCTCGGCTTTGAGCGCGAGCGCGTCGCGCAGCGCCTCGACTGCGGGCAGCATCGCAACCATTGCCTGCGCGGCCGCAACGTGCATCGCCGTCGGGAACGTGTCGTTCGACGACTGCGACATGTTCACGTGATCGTTCGGATGAATCGGCGTCTTCGAGCCCATCTCGCCGCCGGCCAGCTCGATCGCGCGGTTCGAGATCACCTCGTTGACGTTCATATTCGTCTGTGTGCCGGAGCCCGTTTGCCAAATGCGTAATGGGAAGTGTGCGTCGAGCTTCCCTTCGATGATCTCGTCTGCAGCCGCGACGATCAGTTTCGCCTTCTCGTCGTCGAGCTTGCCGAGATCGCGGTTCACGAGCGCCGCCGCCTTCTTCAGCACGGCCATCGCGCGGATCACGGCTCTCGGCATCACGTCGCGCGGCCACGCGCCCTCGCCGATGTCGAAGTGGATCAGCGAGCGCGCGGATTGCGCGCCGTAGTACCTATCCGACGGGACCTCGATCGCGCCCATCGAGTCGGTCTCGGACCGCGATCTTGCGCCTTCCTTGCTCATGATCTAAACACTATCTTTGCAGGATGAACGGAAGCCACGCCCAGATAAAGGTCGCATTTCCCTAAAAAGGTTGCAGCTCGACAACCGTGGGACACGCACACTCGTACGGCTCACCTTCCCTCTCGAGGACTAGGCCACACGGAAAATCCCAATGGAATCCATGGCGGCAAATCACGCATGGACTCTCATCGATTGGCCCGGTTATGTCACAGATGCATACCGTGTGATCATCGTAAGCAAGCGGAGAGAAGAGATGGGCTCGAAAAAAATCGAGAAAGTCCACATCGCTCATCACGCGGACACCCTTGGTCGCGAGCGCTATCTTAAGGCTCGCACGTACGCTTAACACGCTTCGATCGCGCGACACGATGATCGACGCACCGCCGGTAAACGCAGTTTCAAAGAGATAATCATCGCCGGGATCGCCGCAGCCCATCCGCTGATGCTGAAGCGCAACGATGAACTCAGGATTGGAGCACAAAATGGCGGCCACATCGATGACCTCCTGATCTTCCGCGCCAAGAACCTTCAGCGTCTGCGCGACTTCTTCGACAAGCTTGCCGGTAATCAATACATCGAAAATACCCCGGCGCCAGAGCCGGACGATCTCAGCGGATGCCGAGGTGCCACCTATGAGACCCGGCGCGAGCACGTTCGCGTCCAGAACCACGCGAAGCCGACGCATCACTGTTGGGAAGGCCGATTCTTCCGCCGGACACTTCGCAACGCTTCGTCCACGCGCTCTTCGCGAACGTCGCCGAGGCGTCGGCGAATGCGCTTTTGCCACACGCCCAGCCTCGCGGCCCAGTCACCGCGGTCAATCTCCTCCTTCAAGAGACGATCGACGGCTTGGCGCACGAGGTCCGATACATTCGAGTCGCGCTCGGCGGCGAGGGTTCGCAAAGCGCGCTTCTGGTCTTCGTCGAGGTAAATCTGCGTTCGTCTCACCTTTACAATATACACCGTGGTGTACGCCGGAGGCAAGGGCGGCGAGGGCGGGTGGCCGACGCGGCGGTCGCGTTCACCGTCTCGCTCGCGGCACGCAGCTCGACGACCTCGTAGATCGAAAGCGGAAAGCGGGGGTCGAAGCGGCGATGATTGCAGCGGGGGCAACTGGCCGGCTTGCGAGGAAGCCGCTTCCGCAGGACCTCGAAGGCGCAGGATTCGCAGCGCAAGATGTACCGGCGGCTCGACTCGCGGCGCGGCGCGGCGTGGCCGAGTTCGTGGTAGATCGAGCCCAGACCGCACTCCCGCATCTTGCGCCGGAAGCGCAGGCCATGCCCCGTATCGCGGAAGCGCTCGTAGCACCAGGCGTGGACCATCTCGTGCAAGAGCGTCTCCTCCAAGGCTTCCGGATGCCTACGAAAATGCTTGGGGGACAGCTCGATGAGCAGCGGCTTGCGGCCGTACGTGATGCGCCCGGCGGAGTTCGAGAAGCGCTCATTATACGCAATGCGGCAATCCGGTGCGGCACCGTTGAAATGCTCGTTGTTGAGGCGCGCGAAAAGCAGCTGGAGGTCAGCCTCGGAGGGCAGCACGAATGATTCGATTCGCCGCGCGTCCAAACGACTCTTGGTGAATACCTCGCCGCGCGGGCTCCCACCGCGCATCTACCTGCGCTTCGTGATCCCCTTCGCCGTCGTGTTCCTCGGCGCCATGGCCTACTTGGTCGCCATCGGCTTCGGCGTCGGCGGCTCGGTCTTCGGCTCGGGCGGATCGCATGGCGGATCCCAGAGCCCCCAGCAGCGCGTCGAGGGCGGCCCGCCCGCGGCGGTGATGCTGCAACTGCAGACCCTGCGCGCTCGGATTGCCGCGCATCCGAATGATGACGTCACCTTGACGCAACTCGGCGACATGTATTTGGCCGCGAACCGGTTCGGCGACGCGATCCCGTATTACCGGCGCGCGCTCGCGGTAAACCCGCACAACGTCGCTGCACAGACGGGGCTCTCCGAGGCGCGGGAAGCCTTGCGCGAAATGCAGCGATGAGGATCTACATCTCCTGCGACATGGAAGGTACCGCGGGCGTCTGTTCGTGGAATCAGTGCGACCCCGAAAACCGCGACGAATACCCCGTCTACCGTCGCTACATGACGCAGGAGGTGCGTGCCGCGGTCGATGGTGCACGTGAGGGCGGCGCGACGGAGTTCCTGGTCAACGACTCGCACTGGTCGATGCGAAACCTGCTCTGGGAGGAGCTGCCCGGCGACGTGCGCGTCGTCTCCGGCGCACCCAAACCACATTCGATGGCGGAACGAATCGATGACGGAGTCGACGCCGTCTTCCTCACCGGCTATCACGCAAAGGGCGGCGACCTCGACGGTGTGCTTGCGCACACGTTCAGCGACGAAACGGTCTATCGCGTCGCGATCAACGGCACGGAGTGCAGCGAGGCGCTGATCGTGGCGGCGCTCGCGGGCGCTCACAGAGTCCCGGTCTTACTCGTCACCGGCGACTCCACGATCGTGAACGAAACGCTGCGCGCGCTTCCGTGGGTGACCGGCGTCGCGGTCAAGGATGCGATCGGTTTCAACGCGACGAACTCGCTTACGCCCTCGGCGGCGCAGGCGGCAATCCGTGCGGGTGCGCGGGATGCGGTGGCAAACGTAGCGCGCGCTGAGCCGTTCGTTTTTGCGCCACCGGTCGAGGTCTTGCTCGAAACCGCGCGCGTCGAGAACTGCGACTACATCGAACTCATGCCCGGCTTCGAACGCGTCACCGGCCGGACCGTGCGTTTTCGCGCACCGGATTATGCTACGGCCTATCGCGCCTACGTCGCCGCCGTGCGGCTCGGCGGCGCCGCCAACGTGCGCGCATGAAGCTCTACGTTTCGAGCGACATGGAAGGCGTCGCCGGCGTCAGCGCGTGGCAGCAGGTCGATGCGCGGACGCCGCATCCGGAATACGCGATCTTTCGCCGCACGTACACGCAAGAGGTTCGCGCCGCAATTGAGGGCGCGCGCGACGCGGGTGCCGGCGACGTCGTCGTCAACGATTCACACGGTCCGATGCGTAACCTGCTGCTCGACGAGTTACCCTCCGATATCCGGGTCATCTTCGGCAACCGCAAACCCTATACGATGGTGCAGGACGCCGACCGGGGCTTCGACGGCGCGTTCTTCGTCGGCTATCATGGCGGGGCCGGCGATGCGGACGCGGTCCTCTGCCACACCTACACGCCATCCGTCGTCTACGAAGCACGCATCAACGGCGTGCCGTGCAGTGAGGCCACGATCAACGCCGGCCTTCTCGGCTACTACGGCGTTCCGCTGCTGCTCGTTACGGGGGATCGCACCACCGTGGAAGGCGTGCAGGCGCAGATGCCGTGGGTCCGCGGCGCGGTCGTGAAGGAATCGATCGGAAGCTTTGCGGCCGATTCGATCTCGCCTCCGGCGGCGCAAAGGCTCATTCGCGAGGCCGCGCGCGAAGCGATCTCGCATGCCAAGGACGCGAAGCCGTATCTCTTCAAGGCGCCGATCGCGCTCGAGATGGGGCTGGTAACCGCAGCGCAAGCCGATCTCGTCGCCACGATTCCCGGCTTCGAGCGCACCGGGGGGCGCGGCGTACGTTTCGTAAACGACGACTATGCGGTCGCATTCAAAGCCTTCGTCGCCGCCTGGCGCATGGGCGCTCTCGCCCTCTAGGAATCCGAGAACTCCTCGAAGCGAGCCGTCTAGAGATGCGCTGCGGGCTCATCGCGAGGAATCAATCCGGCGTCGGAAGCAGCGCTCGATTGTGCCCTCCGGCTGTAGACGCGTAGCTCGGCGATGTCGCGTGGAAAGAGCATCTCGAGGGTCCAGTCGAACGCGACACGCAGCCGTCGGTCGAGCCCCGGTAGGCGCAGCAAGTAGTATGTGCGCCACAAGAACCACGCGAGGAAGCCTGTCAGCACTCGATTTCCCGGGAGTTGCGCGACCGCCTTGCGCGCGCCGAGCGATGCCATCATGCCGAGCGCTGAGAAGTGAAAATGCTTCCCCGGCGTTCCGCGCAATGCGGCGACGAGGTTGTCTGCGAGAACGGGGCCTTCGCGAATAGCGTGCTGCGCCGTCGGAGGATAGGTGCCGCCTTTGCCATCCGGGATTGCTGCACAATCTCCGGCGGCCCAAACGCTCGGAAACTCCGCAACCCGAAGGTCCGCGCCGACGATGACCGCTCCGCGCTTTGTCTGCGGCAATGGCGTCGTTGCAACGATCGGAGACGGCTTAGCGCCCGCGCTCCAGACGATCGTCGACGTCTCGACGCGCGTTCCGCTCTGCAGCGTCAAGCCCGCGTCGTCGGCACCCGCGACGCCGTCCGCCGTCATGATCTCCACGCCGCGCGCCGCGAGTGTTCGCGCAGCGTACGCGCCCATGCGCGGCGGCAGGCCCGGCAGCAAGGTGCCCCCGGCTTCGAGCAGTACGATCCGCACGCCGTCGCGTGGCACGTGCGGGTAGAAGCGCAGCACGTTCTTGAACAACTCGACGATCTCGCCCGCTGCTTCGACGCCGGTGAATCCTCCGCCGACGACGACGATCGTCAAGAGTCTGCGCGATACCGCCGGATCGTGCGTCGAATCGGCCAACTCGAGCAGCCAGACCAAACGGTTGCGCAGAATCGCCGCATCTTCGAGCGTCTTGAGCGCAAATACGCGCTCCGCAACGCCCGGCAGGTCGAAGGTCGAGGTCGCCGATCCGAGGGCGAGCACCACGTGATCGTAGGCGAGCGTTTCCGTGATGCCGGTGAGCGTGTGCGTATACGTGACGCTGCGACCGGTAACATCGAGCGCATCGACGTCGGCGAGAACGAAGCTCGTGCGACGAAGTTGCGAGCGGATCGGTGTGACGACGTGCCTCACGTCCAGCGCGCCTGAGCAAACCTCCGGCAACATGGGCGTGAAGACGCTGAAGTTCTCGCGTCCGATCAGCGATAGGTGCGCCTCGCCCGGACGCAATCGACGCTCCAACCGTGAGGCGACGGCAATCCCTGCGAAGCCTCCGCCGAGGATGACGATGCGCGGCGTCGTACGGCTCACGACGTGCAAGCCTCTCCGCCGTCGCCGAGCCCCCAGGAACCGCAGCAACCCAAACCGGGTTCGCGCTCGAAGCTCGTGCGGGGCGGCGGCGCGCTGGCGGCCGCGCTGCTCGCTCTGCTCGTGAAGTTCAAGGCGCTGCTCGTGCTGCTGCTCCAGTTCAAGTGGGTGCTGTTGCTCGGCAAGGTGATCGCCTCGAGTTGGACGCTCATCCTCACCCTCTGGTTCTACATCCTCGCCTTCGGCTGGCGTTTCGGCGTCGTCCTCGTTCTCCTCATTCTCGCCCACGAACTCGGGCACTACGTCGCGTTTCGGGCCTACGGCTTGCCGGTCCGCCTTCCCGTTTTCATACCGTTTCTCGGCGCTTTCACCGCCGGCGCGGTTCCGCAGGATCCGGAGCACGGCGCATATATCGCGCTCGCAGGACCGCTCGTCGGCTTCGGCCTCGCTGCGATGTGCTACGCTCTCGGCGCGACACTCCACGACCGTTTCTGGTTCGCGTCTGCCGCCGTCGGCGCATTCTTGAATCTCTTCAACATGATTCCGGTTCCGCCGTTCGACGGCGGTCGCGTCGTCTTTGCGATACGCGCCGTGCGGCCCGCCGCACGCTTTGTCGTCGGTGCCTGGTACCTCGCGACGCTCGGCGGGCTCATCGCCGTAACGTGGCAGGCGTACGGGGTGCTCGGCGGCGGAGCCGGCAGCGCTTTCTAGCGGGGAGCCGTCATACGGTTTCGAGGATCATGGCGATGCCCTGTCCCACGCCGATACACATCGTGCAAAGCGCACGCTTCGCTCTTCCGCTCGCGAGTTCGATGGAAGCCGTGAGCGCAAGCCGCGCACCGCTCATGCCGAGCGGGTGCCCGAGCGCGATCGCTCCGCCGTTCGGATTCACGTGCGCCGCATCGTCGGGGATTCCGAACTCGCGCAGGCATGCGAGCGATTGCGACGCAAATGCTTCGTTCAACTCGATGAGGTCGAAGTCGCCAATGGCGCGACCCGTGCGCGCGAGGAGCCTTCTCGTTGCCGCGACGGGTCCCATCCCCATGATCCGCGGCTCCACGCCCGCCGACGCGGCTGCGACGATGCGCGCGCGCGGCCGAAGCCCGTAGCGCGCGACCGCCGCCTCGGAAGCGACGATCAGCGCCGCGGCACCGTCGTTGACCCCGGAAGCGTTGCCGGCCGTTACCGTGCCGCCTTTACGGAATGGCGTCGGCAGTTTTGCGAGCACCTCGAGCGCCGTATCCGCGCGCGGATGCTCGTCGTGATCGACGATCGCCGACGACCCCTTCTGCTCGATGGTCACCGGAACGATTTCCTGCGCCATCCGTCCCGAAACGATCGCCGCAACCGCGCGCCGATGCGAACGCAGGGCGAAGGCGTCCTGATCCGCGCGGCCGATTCCGAACTCCTCGGCGACGTTCTCTCCCGTCTCCGGCATGCTGTCGATTCCATATTGCTCCTTGAGCACCGGATTGACGAAGCGCCAGCCGATCGTCGTGTCGTACACGGTCGTATCGCGAGCGAACGCGCGGGTCGCCTTCGGCATGACGAACGGTGCACGGCTCATGCTCTCCACTCCGCCGGCGATCGCGAGGTCGATCTCTCCGGCGGCGATCGCACGCGCGGCGATCGCAATTGCGTCCATCCCGGAGCCGCACAAGCGATTGACCGTCGAGCCGGAGACGCCATGCGGCAGTCCTGCGAGCAGCAGCGCCATTCGCGCGACATTCCGGTTGTCTTCGCCCGCCTGATTCGCGCACCCGAGATACACGTCGTCCACGGATTCCCATGCGATGCCGGGATTGCGCTCGACGAGCGCACGAATCGGGATCGCAGCCAGATCGTCGGCGCGCACGCTCGCAAGAACGCCGCCGTACCGCCCGATCGGCGTGCGCACGCCGTCGCAGAGAAACGCGGCATTCATACGACGACCGATCCCCGGACCGCCGCGGAATGGCCGCGAAAGATAGCAACGACGCGCCCGCCTTCGACGCTCACGGTGACGTCGTAGATGCCGAAGCGCCCGGTGAGATCGAGTTCACGCGCTTCGGCGACGAGCCGCTCTCCCTCGCGAGCCGTCGTCACGTAGGTGATCGAACAGTGCTGCGCGACCGACCGCACATTGCGCGAATTGCATGCGAAGGCGAAGGCGGAATCGGCAAGCGTGAAGATCGCCCCGCCGTGCGCGGTCTGGTGTCCGTTGATCATCTTGGCGTCGAGCCTCATCGAGAGGCGCGCATAGCCGGGAGCGACTGCCTCGATGCGCATGCCTGCCGCCTGCGATGCGGGGTCTCTCTTGAACATCGCAGCGGCGCATCGCTCCGCGAGCGCTTGTTCCTCGCCGTTCAATTCCTAGGAACCCCGAAACGAGGGCGGGCGCTTCTTCGCGAATGCCTCGACCCCCTCACGAAAATCGTCCGTTGTGCCGAGCGCGCGCTGCGCGTCGCGCTCGAGTTCGAGTTGCGCGTCGATGTCCGTGTTCCATGCGGCGGCGATCGCCGACTTGATCGCGCCGTAGCCCTTCGTCGGACCGGACGCCAAGGCCCGCGCGAGGGCATCGCACTGCGCGTCGAGTTCTTCGTCCTCGACCACTTTCCATATCGCCCCCCACTCGTAGGCCTGCCGCGCACCAAACGGCGTTCCCAGCATCGCGAGAGCCACGGCGCGCGCGTGACCGACCAAGCGCGGCAGCATCCAGGTACCGCCTGAGTCGGGAAGCAAGCCGATGCGCGCAAACGATTCCACGAACTGCGCCGACGCCGCGGCAACGACGATGTCGCAGGCGAATGCGATATTTGCCCCCGCACCGGCCGCGATTCCGTTCACACGCGCGATGACCGGTTTCTCGAGCGAGCGAATTGCGTGAATCAGTGGATTGTAGTGCCGCTCGATCACGGCGCCCAGATCGCTTCCGGGAGCGACGCCTTCTTCGCCGAGATCTTGCCCGGCGCAAAATCCACGCCCCGCACCAGTCAGCAGCACGACGCGCGTCCGGGCATCGCGTGCCGTATCTTCGAACGCCGTTCGCGCCGCACCGGCCATCTCGCTCGTCATGGCGTTGAGTTTGTCGGGCCGGTTCATCGTGAGGCGCAGGATGCCGCCGTCTCGTACCGCGAGAAGCTGCTCGCTCATGTGAGAGAACCCAGGAGTTGCGCGGCGATCGCGTCGACGTCGAGCGCGACGTCGTCGGTCACGGGATGACTTTGACACATCAGGACGACGCCGCTGCGCACCTCGTAATCCTCGAGTGCGAAATGCGCGTCCATGTCTACTTCTCCCCCAATGAGTTGCGCACGGCACGACGAGCAGATGCCGCTCTTGCACGAGTACGGCAGGTCAATTCCGCTTCGTAGGCCGGCGTCGAGAATCGACTCGTGCCCTTTGCGCACGTCGAACGTCCGCACCGCTCCATCCAACACCACGCTTACGTGACACACACCGTCGGTACTGACCGCCGCACGTTCGCGGCGGATCCGATCGGGCCGGCCTTCGGTCGTGAAGCGCTCGACGATCACGCGCTCCCGATCGAATCCCTGCTCTTCGAGCGCAGCCGCCACGCTCTCCATCATCGTCTCGGGCCCGCAGAGGAAGACGTAATCGATCTCTCCGAGATCGATCCACGTCTTCGTCAGGGAAAGGGTACGATCGCGGTCGATGCGCCCGTTGAAGAGTTCGACGTCCTGCTTCTCGCGGCTCGTCACGAAGATCAGCGAGAAACGCCCAAGATAACGATCTTTCAGCCGAAGCAGCTCCTCGCGAAACATCGTCGATGATGAAGAACGATTCCCGTACACGAGCGTAAACCGGCTCCGCGGTTCCATCGCCAATGCGGTTTCGATCAGGGAGAGCACCGGAGTAATTCCGCTGCCGGCTGCAAACGCTAAATAGTGCCGGCCTTGCGACGGATCGAGCGGACGAAAGAAACGCCCCTGAGGCGGCGCGACCTCCAGTTGCATTCCCGGAGCCAGCGTCGCGTTCGCCCAAGCAGAAAAAATCCCATCGTCGACGCGCTTGATCGCGACGCGCAGAGCCCCATTCCTCGGGCTCGAGCAGATCGAGTACGAGCGCCGCTCCTCGCCTCCCTCGAGCACGGTGCGAAGCGTGAGATACTGGCCCGCAATGAAGGCGAACTTTTCGCGCAGCCGCTTCGGCACGTCGAACTCGACGACGATCGCATCGCGCGTTTCTTTGCGCACGTCGCGCACGGTGAGCGCGTGAAACTTCACGGTGTCGGCGAGCTAGTGGCCACTAGTGCGGCTTGACATAGTCAAAGGGTTCGCGGCACGCGTTGCAACGGTAGAGCGCCTTGCACGGTGTCGAGCCGAAATGGCTCTGCTCGCGCGTCTGGGTCGAGCCGCACCGAGGACAGCGAACCGCGGTGCCTACGATCGGCCCGAAAGCCAAGCCGGCCTCGGCTGCCTCGTGCGGCGGC
>DATCTQ010000037.1:0-70084 GCA_036567865.1 Candidatus Tyrphobacter sp.
TCGGGTGCGGCGATGCCGGTCCTGCCGACGAGTTGGGCGTCGGCCCGGACTCGACGCGCCTGGCCGACGCGCTCGCCGGCGCGCTCGATGTTGCGCGCCGTGATGCGAAGCTCGACGCGAACGTCGAGTTCGATGCGATCGTCGCCGGAATCAGCGGATACGAAGGACGCGTTTATGGGGTCGCACCGTCACTTCCGACGCGGCGGCTCGTCTTGCTGCACGATGCGCGTATCGCGCACGCGGGCGCGTTTCCCGACGGCTTCGGCGTGGTCGTGATCGCGGGAACGGGATCGATGGCGTACGGTGTTGCTCCCGACGGCCGGACGCGCACGGCCGGCGGATGGGGCTATCTGTTTGGAGACGAAGGCAGCGGATTCTGGATCGCACGCACGGCGCTGGCACGTGCGATGCGCAACTTTGTCATGGTGAGCGTAGCTCCCGAAGGGAGCGAAGTCGAACCACGAGCGAAAGGCGATTCCGTCGGAGCCGAGGCCCTACAATTCTTCGACGTTCCCGATCTGCGCGTGCTTGCAAAGCGCGTCTATGCCGGCACGATCACGCGCAAGCAAATCGCATCGTTTGCGCAGACGGTGCTTCGGCTGGAACCGCAGAGATATAAGGAAGTCGGCGACGAGCTCGCCGCGCTTGCCGTTAGGGCCTTTCCGGATTCGGGTGCGCGGCCGCGCGTCGCGTTCGTCGGTGGAATGGTCGAAGATCCGCGCGTGCGCGAAGCGATCGCCGCCGCACTGAAGGGTACGTGCGAGATCGTCGAGCCTGCGTATCCGCCGGAGCTGGGCGCGGTGCTGCTGGCATTGAAGGAAGCGGGCATGGAGCCTTCGGCGTGAGCGTTCTGGATGCTCTGCGTGGGCAATTGATCGTTTCGGTGCAGGCGCCGCATGGGTCGGCGCTCGACGATCCGCAGGCGATCGCGGCGATCGCCGCGGCTGCGTGCGAGGCCGGCGCGGCGGCCGTTCGCATCGAATCGGTCGCCCACCTGAAGGCGGCGCGCGCGCGGCTCGGCGTTCCCATCATCGGGTTGATCAAGCGCGAGTACGCGGGCTTTGCGCCCTACATTACGCCGACGCTGGCCGAAGTCCGCGCCGTTCTCGCATGCGGCACCGAGATCGTTGCCTTCGATGCGACTTCGCGGCCGCGGCCTGACGGCAGCACGGTTGAAGCGATCGTCGCGGCGGTTGGGCACGGCGGTGCGCTCGCAATGGCCGATTGCTCCGATGCCTCCGATGCCCGACGCGCGCGCGACGCGGGTGCCGAGATTCTGGCTACGACCCTCTGCGGCTACACCGACGAGACGCGCGGCGCGCCGGCTCCCGCGCTCGCGCTCGTGCGCGAGCTTGCGACAATTGGCGGATTTGTCGTCTGCGAAGGCGGCATCACGACGCCTGCGAGCGGGCGCGCGGCGCTCGATGCGGGCGCGCAGGCGATCGTCGTCGGCACCGCGATCACCGGCGTTGCGAAGCTGACGCGCGCATTCGCGGCCGGACTGCGCGACGGATAGTTTCGCACCCGGAGGGTGCGCCGGTGCCGGCGCGAAAGCCGCACACAGTGGAGACGAGCAAGCCCGGCCGCGGCTTTTGGGTCACAACGGCGATCCTCGCGCTGATTGCGTTTGCGGGCTGGCTCTACTTCTGGATGATTCCCACGGTCCAGCCGTGGCTGCCGCCCGAAGGCGGGCACCCGGGCGACCAAGTCGACTGGCTCTTCCGCTTCATGGCCTCGGCGGCGGCGGTGCTGTACACGTTCGTCGTCGGCTACGTCATCTATTTCGCGATTGCGTACCGGCGCCGCAAGAGCGATCCCCCGGGCGCACTCGGCTTTCACGTCCACGACAATACGAAGCTCGAAGCGGCTTGGACCATCATTCCCACGCTCTTCGTCGTGCTGCTCTCCGCCTTGAGCGTGAACATTTGGTACGTCCTGCAGGTCCAGCCGAACAACGGGCTCGTCGTCGAATCGATCGGGCGGCAGTGGTACTTCACGTTCCGTTATCCCAACGTCAACGGCGAGGTCACGAGCGAGATGCACCTGCCGGTCGGCGTCCCGGTGACGTTGAACGTCACGTCGCAAGACGTCATCCATTCGTTCTGGGTTCCGGACATGCGGCTCAAAGCCGACATGATTCCCGGAATGATCAATACGATTCGTTTTACGCCGACGCGCATCGGGCGGTACCAAATCATCTGCACCGAGTTTTGCGGAACCGAGCACTCGACGATGGACAAGCAGATCATGGTCGTCGAGCCGCAGGCGCAATATGCCGCGTGGTATCACGGATGGCAGGTGCGCAACGCGCATGTTGGAAATGCGCTCCCCACCGTTTCCACCGGCACGATCAACCTAGCGGGCGGTGACGCCGCCGCCGGCCGCGCGCTCTTCTCGCAGAAGTGCAGCGCCTGTCACGCGCTCGGACCATTTAGCCAACGCATCGTCGGACCGGGATTGCAGGGCGTGCTGCACGACCCGGCGCATCCCAACCTCGTGGACGGGGACCCGGCGACGCCGGCGAACGTGGCAAAGATCCTGCAGAGCGGATACACCGGCAGTTTCGGGCACATGCCGAATCAGTCGGAGAACGGGCTCTCGAGCAAAGACATCGCCAACCTCGTCACCTACTTGAACAGTTTGAGATAAATCGGAGTAGAGCCGAATGTCCGTCATCGCCGAACACGGCGGAATCGCCGAGCACATCCATCCCGAACCGCAGGGGTTCGTTCGCAAATATATCTTCTCGCTGGATCACAAGATCATCGGGATCCAGTACATCATCACCGCGTTCGTATTCTTCGTTCTCGCGGGGCTCCTGGCCGAAGTCATCCGAATCCAACTCATGCATGCGAACGGCGGATTCCTCACGCCCGAGGTCTACAACGAGGTCTACTCGGTCCACGGCTCGGCGATGGTGTGGCTGGTCATCATTCCGATGCTGACCGGGGGGTTTGGGAACTTCGTGATGCCCGTGCAGATCGGCGCACGCGACGTCGCCTTCCCATGGCTGAACATGATCAGTTTCTGGATATTTCCGGTCGCAGGCCTTATGCTCTTCTCGTCGTTCTTGATGGGAGCGCCGGTCGCGGGCTGGACCGAGTACCCGCCGATGTCGCTGCAAGGCGCCGCCGGCACCTCGATGTGGTGCGCCGCAATCTTTCTGGTCGGCGTCAGCTCGACGCTGACCGGCATGAACTTCCTCGTCACGATGCTGAAGATGCGCGCGCCGGGAATGACGTACACGCGGATGCCGCTCTTCTGTTGGGGACAGCTTGCAACGGCGCCGCTCTTGATGATCGCGACGACGGCGCTCGCGGCGGCGCTGGCGGCACTCTTCATGGAGCGGCAGTTCGGCGTGCCGTTCTATGATCCGACCAGGGGCGGCTCACCCGTCCTGTGGCAGCACATGTTTTGGTTCTACTCGCATCCCGCCGTTTACATCATGATCCTGCCCGCATTCGGCATCATGTCCGAAGTCATCTCGGTCTTCTCGCGTAAGCCGGTCTTCGGCTATCGGCTGATCGCGTTCTCCTCGTCGGCGATCGCACTCGCCGGTTTCATGGTCTGGGCGCACCACATGTTCACCTCGGGCATCGCTCCGTACATGCAGTTACCCTTCATGATCCTCACCTTCGCGATCGCGGTGCCGACCGGCGTGAAGATCTTTTCGTGGCTCGCGACGATGTGGGGCGGGAAAATCTATCTCACCAGCTCGATGCTCTTTGCGATCGGCTTCCTCGCGCTCTTCACCTTCGGAGGCATCAGCGGGATCTTCTTGGCGGCGATTCCGTTCGACTTGCACGTTCACGGTACGTACTTCATCCCCGCGCACATTCACTACGTGCTCGTCGGCGGCAGCCTCATGGGCATCTTCTCGGGCATGTACTATTGGTTCCCGAAGCTGACCGGCCGATACATGAGCGAGCTTTGGGGACGGGTGCACTTCGCGCTCTTCGTCATTGGCTTCTCCGGGACGTTCTTGCCGATGCACTACCTCGGCGCAATGGGCATGCCGCGCCGCGTCGCGACGTACGATCCGCAGTTCCAGTTCTGGAACCAGTTCGAGAGCATCTCTTCCTTCGTGATGACGCTGGCGATCCTGATATTCTTCGTCAACATGCTCTACAGCATTCGTCACGGCAAGCCGGCCGGGCACAATCCGTGGGGTGCGCGCACGCTGGAATGGCAGATTCCCTCGCCGCCGCCGTACTACAATTTCAAGCACATCCCCAGCGTCTTCGGGCTGCCCTACGACTTCACCGAGCCGCTCCCGTACACGCACTTGGAAGATGAGTTGACCGATTCACCCGTTGCCGTGGGGGCGCATTGAGATGGCAAGATGCTCCGTCGCACCCGTAATGCGACCAACCATTTTCTCGTACCGGTGGTCGAGAGTGAATAGATGGCGGTAGTTTCGATCCCCGGCGGCGGGAAGGCCGATCAACTCTACGTCGAAACGCGTGCGCTGCGGTTGCAGGGTTTTCTCCTCTTCCTCGTCAGCGACGTCGTGCTCTTCTCGTCGTTTATCTTCGCGTATCTTTACTTACGCAACAGCGGGCAGGGCTGGCCGCCGCCGGGGGTTACGCGGCCTGCGATCGCGCTCGGAGCGGTGAACTCGGCGATCCTCTTCGGCTCGGGTGCGACGATGCACTATGCGCTCGAGAACTTCAAGCACGGCAGGTTCACGCAATATGCGCGGCTGATGATCTTTACGATCGTACTCGGCGCCATGTTTCTCGGCGGTCAGGCGATCGAATACACGACGCTCTTTCGCGATCACGTAACCTGGGCGGGCAGCGGAATCTTCGGTGCCTCGTTCTTCACCCTCACCGGGATGCACGGATTCCACGTCTTCTGCGGCATCGTCTACCTCGGCGTGTTGCTGCTCCAATCCGTTCACGGCGTCTACGACAAGAACCGTTTCTTCGGGCTGACCGCCGGCACGCTCTACTGGCACTTCGTCGACGTCATCTGGGTTGTGCTCTTCTCAATCTTCTACCTGATATAGGAGGCCCTTATAAACTTCACCACTCGGCGACTCCCTGAACGAAATCAGTGCCTCCTCTACGAATATTGGGAGAAGCGATGAATCTCGTCGTCATGGAGCACATCTTCGCGATCGTCGGCGGCGTGATCGTCTTCGTCGTTGCAGCGGTTGCTTTGCGCAACGACTGGAAGACGCCGGGAATGGACAACCAGGTGTTCAAGCTGATGTTGGGGCTGCTCGCGTTCGGCGGCGTCTTGGCGGCGCTCACCGGCCTCGGCGTCATCGGGAAGGCGTAGCCATGGTTGAAGACGACGACCTCAAGGACGAGTTCGCGTTGATTGAGAGCGAGCACGACGTTCATCCGGATTTCGGACAGGTTCCGCGGAGCAAGGGCGTACCGCGCAGCCTCCTGGTGGCGGTGGCGATCGGCATCGTCATGATCTTCGGCGTCGGCGCCGGCGTCATCCTTACGTCCGTTCACGGGCATATGTGGCCCTCGAACTCGACCCTACGCGAGCCGCTGCAGAACGCAACGGTTCACCCAACGCCCTAGGGGTTAGCGCCGGGGAGCGATGCCGATCGCAAGGGGCGGCAGGTCGCCGTCCGGCAGCAACCCGGTCGATCTTCCGTCGATCTTGTGGATGCCTGCGAACGCCGAAAACTCGACCATCGCCGGAATCCGGTGCGCGGAATACGGCTTCATGCCGGTGCACTTCCATTCGCAGGCGATGCTCTCGTCCTCGAAAAGCGCGGCGACGTAGCCACATTCACCGGGGGCGCAATCTTCGTCGGGCGGGCGGTAGCGCACGTAGCCGTCGACGATGTAGATCGGCTGAAAGGTTTTCACGTAGGCGACGATCGGTGCGACGAGTACCGCGATGAAATAGCCGAGAAACGCGAGCGCACCGAGAGCGAAGATCGGCGCGATGACGATCAGCGTCGCTTCGGCGTGCACGTGCTGCGCACGCCAGATGATGCCCCAGGCGAAGAACCCAAAGAAGACGAGACCGAGGAGCGGCTCGATCGCGATCGCCATGCGTCCCTCCAGCCCGCGCCGGACCACGCGGCGTTCGCGTGGCGTCCACGGGCGGTGGGTGAGTAGGCGCGCGCGCGGATTGAGACGCAGGGTTGCCATGCTAGGCTTCCCCGCTCGCCGGCACCCGCGTGGGGCGGGGTGCGGCGCGTTCCAGGATGGCGCTGATGTCGCATCCGGCGGGAAGCGTTCCGAGCGCCCGGCCGCCCTCGCCGCTCAAACGCGATACGACGAATGCCTCCGCGACCGCCGTGGGTGCATGGCGGAGCAGCAATGCCGCTTGCCACAGCAAGGCCGCGCGTTCGACGATCATGCGCGCGCGCAGCTCGAGCGTCGCCTCGTCGTGCAGCATCGCTTCGAAGCCGCGTGCCGCCGACGCAATGCGTGTATCGTCGAGCGCCGGCGCCCACTCCGCCCGGAGCGCCTCGAGCGCTTCGGGCTGCTTGCGCAGGATGCGCAGGACGTCGAGCGCATTGATATTGCCGGCGCCTTCCCAGATCGAGTTGAGTGGTGCTTCGCGGTAGAGGCGCGGCAGGATCGAGCTCTCGACGTACCCATTGCCTCCGAGGCATTCCAATGCTTCGCCGACCAGCACCGGCGCGCGCTTGCATATCCAATACTTGCCGATCGCGGTGCCGATGCGCCGTAGTGCAGATGCCGGCGCGTCGTGAAAGCCGTCGTCGACCGAACGCGCGACGCGAACGAAGAGCCACGTCGCCGCCTCGGATTCGACGGCAAGGTCGGCGAGGACGTTACGCATCAACGGGTGATCGATCAGCAAGGCATCGAAGGCGCGGCGATGCTCGGCATGGTGGATCGCCTGCGCGAGCGCCTGGCGAACGAGCCCCGCCGAGCCGAGCATGCAATCGAGGCGCGTGTGGTTGACCATTTCGACGATGGTCGCGACGCCGCGCCCCTCTTCGCCGACGAGCACGCCCTGCGTCGCCTCCAGTTCGATCTCGGCCGAGGCGTTGCTGCGGTTGCCGAGCTTGTCTTTCAGACGTTGGATCATGAACGGATTACGCGTTCCGTCCTCGAGCACGCGCGGCACCAGAAAGCAGGAAAGGCCGGCCGGCGCCTGCGCGAGCATGAGGAACGCGTCGCTCATCGGGGCCGAGCAGAACCACTTGTGCCCGCGCAGCAGATACGTTTGTCCCGGCCCGCGCTGCGTGCATGCGACGGCGAGCGTCGCGTTGGCACGCACGTCGGAACCGCCCTGTTTCTCCGTCATGCCCATGCCGCAGAGCGCGGCGCGCTTACGGTCGATCGGCAGCAACTCCGGTTCGTAGGATCGCTCCGCGAGGCGCGGCTCCCAGATCCGTGCTAGTTCGGGCTGCATTCGCAGCGTTGCGACCGCCGCATAACTCATCGAGATAGGACACCCATGCCCGGATTCTACCTGCGACCAAACGTAAAACTTCGCCGCGCGGCGTACGTGTGGGAACGGCGTGCCGTCGCGCCACGGCGTCGCGTGCAAACCGAACGAGGTTGCGTGCTCGAGAAGCCGATGCCACGCGGGAT
Source organism: Candidatus Tyrphobacter sp. (assembly GCA_036567865.1). Lineage (GTDB taxonomy): Bacteria > Vulcanimicrobiota > Vulcanimicrobiia > Vulcanimicrobiales > Vulcanimicrobiaceae > Tyrphobacter. The sequence continues at coordinate 7,545 of DATCTQ010000037.1, forward strand.
GGAAGCGCACTTCGTCGATGCGATGGCCGTAGGCATCGTGCGTCTGCAGTTGCGGCGGGTTGGAATTGGCGTCGAAGCCGAGCGCAACGATCGCCGGCTCGCCCGCCAGCTCGCCGATACGCTCCAACTCGCCAAGCGGCGCACCCGGCGCGTAGGCGGCGAACGCCTCCACGAGCGCCCGGTCGTCGAGGAAGAGATTCCCACCGCGCAGCGGCGGCGGTTGATTCGTGACCTCGTGCGTCGGCATAGCCGCCGCTTCGACGGTCAGGGGGCGGCTTCTTCGATTGGGGCGCCTCGCTCGTCGCTGCGGCCGCGCAACGTGGAGGCGATGGCGAGCGCGAGCAATGCGGCGGCGCAGAACGCCAGGTAGGCGAAGCGATACCCTTCGACTTCACTGCGCATGCCGCCGATGATACCGCCGGCAAGGGCGGTGCCGAGGATCTGCCCGATGATCAAGCACTGGCTGAGCAGCCCAACCGCGGTCGCGCGCACGCTCGGGCCGGTCTCGTTGGTGACGATGTATCGCGTCGGCGCACCGAGCAGCGCCCCAAAGCCCATGCCCGCGACGAGCATTGCGATCAGCGTGAGCGCGATCGAGTCGAACCCGACGGCGAAGATCGCCAAGCCGATTTCGGTGAGCGCGGCTCCGGCGAGAAGCACGTCGCGCGAACCGATCCGATCGAGTGCGCGCCCCGAAAACGGGATCACGACGACGAATGTCGCCGCGCCGACCGCCGCGATCAGCCCGGCGATCGCCGTAGTCATGTGCTGCGTCGCGACGATGATCGTCGGGATGAAGAAGAGCGATCCCTCGAGTATACCGATCACTACTTCGAGTGCGTAGGTTTTCGCGAGCTGCGCGGAAGCAAAGAGTGAGAGCGGTACGACGGGGTTGCCGGTCATGCGCTCTCGCAAGACAAACGCACCGAGTAAGAAGACGCCGGCCGCGCTCATCAAGACGCGCGCGCCGAGAATGCCGTCGGCGAAGGCGAGCAGACCGAAGCACAGGAGCGCCAGCCCCGCGACATCGAGCGGGCCTCGGCTGCGCGGCGCTCTCGCGGGAACGTATCGGCGCGCGAGCATCAGCACGATCGCCGCGAGCGGGAAGTTCGCCGCGAAAATCCACCGCCACGAGAAGTAGTGCGTCAGCGCACCGCCGAGCACCGGTCCGATGACGGCGGCGAGGCCCCACGTCGCGGCGATCAATCCAAGCGCGGCGCCGCGCCGCGACGGCGGCACGACGTCGCCGATGGCGGCGGTCGCAACGGGGAACAGCCCTCCCGCTCCAAACGCCTGGAGCGCGCGGCCGAGCAAGAAGAAACCGTAGGTCGGCGCGAGGATCGAGACGGCGCTGCCCACGGTGAAGATGATGATCGAGACGATATAGATGCGTCGGCGCCCGTAGCGGTCCGCAAGCGCACTCGCGATCGCAATCGCGGCGATGTTGACCAGCAGGTAGAGCGTGAAGACCCATGCGAGATCGCCCGTGACGACGCCGAATGCCCTCGAGAGCGCAGGAAGCGCGGGCGAAAGAACGCCGAGGTCGAGCGCGCCCGCAAAGACGCCGAGGCCGAGCGTCAGCAGCAGCAGCCGCGTGGAACGGTCAGGCGATGATTCGGTCAACGACCATAACGGCGCACATCAGCGCGAGATAGAGCAGCGAATACCGGAAGAGTACGCGTGCCGACGCGGTCGACGAATCCCGCCACGTGCGGATCGCGTCGAGCAGAAAGATGCCGCCGAGAACGACGGCTCCCGCGAGATAGAGCGCACCCATCACGTGAAGCGCATAGAGCGCAAGTGATGCTCCCACGAGCAGGATCGCGTAGTACACGATCTCGCGTCTCGTGCGCTCTTTGCCGCTGACGTTTGGAAGCATCGGGATCTTCGCCTTTGCATAGTCGGTCTCGATCACGAGCGAGAGCGACCAGAAATGCGGTGGCGTCCACAGGAAAATCAGCGCGAAGAGACCGAGGGCAGGGCCGCCGATTGCGTGCGTGACCGCCGCCCAACCCACGAGCGGCGGAATCGCACCCGCGGCACCACCGATGACGATGTTCAGCGGCGTGATCCGCTTCAGCCACATCGTGTAGATGCCGACGTAATAGACATTGCCCGCAAGCGACAGCCATGCCGCGAGCGGGTTGACGAGCCAGAAGAAGATCGCGAAGGAGATCGTGCCGCAGGCAAGCGCGAACAACGTCGCAAGCCGCGGCGAAATGCGCCCCGCCGGAATCGGGCGGTTGCGGGTGCGTGCCATGAGCGCATCGATGTCGGCATCGTAGACGCAGTTCAGCGAGCCCGCCGACGCCGCGGCAAGCGCTCCACCGAGCAGCGTCCATGCCGCGATGCCGAGCGGGGGTAAGCCGCGCGCCGCCATCACCATCGCGGCCGCGGTCGTGACGAGCAAAAGGACGATGATGCGAGGTTTCGACAGTTCGTAGTAGTCGCGGGCGATCGCGAAGCTCATAGAGGCGGTCCCTCGTCCTTCGACACGCTCAGGATGACGAGGTTGTCGAGCGCTGCGAAAGCGGTCGCCGCAACGAACGCAAGGAAGACGAGTGCCGCATTTGCGGCGTGCACCTCACGCAGGTCGGCCGGAAGACGGAGGGCGACGTTCAAGAGTCCCAAGATCACCTGGATGAAGACGAGCAGTAAACCGGTGCTCACCGCGGCGCGCACGCGCGCCGAGGCCGCATTCGTCCAGGTGAGGGCAAACGCTCCGGCCGCACAAAACAACGTAGCAGCGGCGGCCAAGCGGTGGAGCATTTGAACGACCTGGCCCGTCGTGTATACGACGACGTTGCCGGCACATCCCGGGATCGAGAGACAAGCGAGGCCCGCGCCGCTCGAGCTGACGTACGCGCCGACGCACATGGTCACGAAGGCGACGAATGCGGTTGTCCCGAGCGCGAGGATCAGTGCTGCGTTCGCTCGCCCCGCGTCACGCGCGGCCCCACCCGCGATGGGCGGCCCCGCAAAGATCGCAAGCGCCGCGAGCGCCGCGATGAGCGCCATCGCGGTTCCCCAGTGCAGCACCACCGAGAGCGGCGCGTTCAAGAATCGCACGGTTGCGTCGCCGAGGCCGATCTGCACGAGAAGCAGAGCGCCGATCACGATACTTGCAGGGAGAACGAAAGGCGAGCGCCGGCGGTTATGCCATGCAAGCGCGCATAATGCCAGGGTCAGCGGCAGCAGCGAAAAAGCGAGAAGGCGGTGGGTCCATTCCCAAATCGTGCCGCCCCCCATATCGGGAAAGAGCGCATGACGGCACATCGGCCAATCCGGACACGTGAGGCCGGCGGCATTGATTCGAGTCCAGCTTCCCAGTACGACGACCGCGAATGCAACGAGGCCGGTCACCAGGGCGAGGCCCCTCAGAGTCTTCACAGAATTCTTAGAGTACGGGCGGGTCGAGTGCACCGCAACGACAAGGGGAGCAAGGTGGGCCGCTCTATTGTGGGGGCCCAAGCGCAAAGTCCGCATGGGGGCGTGAAGTGAAGTTTCCGGCGCGAAGTGCCGAAAGCGAAACGGAACGCCGGGCGCTGCGCAAGGTGCAGCGCCCCATTAAACGAAGGCGAGCGAGGACGTGAAACGCTGGTGGGCTTTGGTCGCCCTGCTCCTCCTCATGGGTTGTCGCGAAGTGCGCGTGAAGACCTACGCCGTCGGAATGACGACCGTTCCTGGTGGAAATCAAATCGTCGTGGTACGCGATGCGGGAGGGCTCCAGCGTCTGGGCATCCGCGCGCCGATTCATTTTCGTGGAGAGTTCGGCGTCGTGCTGTTGATGGGCCCGCACGATCGCACCGGCTATCGCCAGATCGTCGAATCGATTGGAGCAAACGACGCGCGCGTGCGTGTCGTTGCATTCGAGGAAGCGCCGCCAAACGGCGGCGAACCGACCAATGCGTATCGCACGTTCACGCTGTGGATCATTCCGAATACGGTCTATCGCCGCGGGATCCGCGTCGAGGTCGTTACCCCGGCGGACGCGCCGATCGCCGATACGGTGCTGCCGTAGCCGTGCGCGAGAGAAAAGTCCAGGTCGCACATCGACTCCGATTCGACGCTCACGTCGAACGTCTTGGCTTGGTGATGTCGCCCGACGGAGCGCCGGCCGAGGCCGAGGGCGTGTTGAATCCGGCGTTCGCACGGTCGCGCGACGGGCGCCCGCTCCTTTTTCCACGCGCCGTAGAGCGAGGCAACATCTCGCGCATCGAGCGGACGTACGTACGCGAAGGCGACGGTCGGTATGACGTCGAGCGCCTCGGCTTCGCCCTCGAACCGGAAGCTCCGTACGAACGCCGCCCGCAGCCCGGGTACGGCTGCGAAGATGCGCGCGTGACGTTTCTGCCGGTGTTGGACGAGTATTTGATGGCGTACACGGCTTTCGGGCCCGATGGACCTCGAATCGCGCTCGCGCGTTCGAGCGACGGCTTTGCATGGGAGCGCTTGGGGCTGGTGCAGTTCGCGCATCCGGGCGCGACGGTCGGCGACGATAAAGACGCCGCGTTCTTCCCGGAGCCGGTGCTCTCACCGGAGGGCGTACGATCGATCGCCTTCTATCACCGCCCGATGCTCCATCTCTCGACGGTCGACGGCATCGCCGCCGTTCCACTGATTCAGAAGATGCCGTGGGCCGACCGCGAGTCGATTCGCATCGCCTACGTTCCGCTGGATGACGTGCTCGCAGATCGACGAGCGCTGCTTTCCGTACGCGAGAGCGCGCTCGTGCTCTCGCCGGAGGAACGATGGGGAGCGATTAGAGTCGGCGCGGGGACGCCTCCGGTTCGAATCGCGGAGGGGTGGCTCGCCCTTTTCCACGGGGTTGATCTCGTCAATCGCGACGCGATGCGCCCGAGCTTCTGCTATCGTGCCGGCATCGTGATCCACGACGCGGAGCGTCCGCACCACGTGCTCTACCGCTCGCCCGCGCCGGTCCTTTCGTCCGAGGAGCATTCCGAACGGCATGGCATCGTCGACAACGTCGTCTTCCCCACCGGCATCGACCGGCGCGCGGATCTCGGCGAGCGAACCTTCGACGTATACTACGGCATGGCGGATTACACGTGCGGCGCCATGCGCCTCGTGCTTGCTTGATGTAGATGCTGCGGTATCTTGTCATCGCGGCGGTGCTCGTCGTCGGCACGTTCGTTGCGGTGACCGCCTATCACACGTACGCCCTTCGCATCCGGGTCCAAGGCGGTCGCGCGACGATGCCGCCGAAACCCAACGCTTCGCAGACGCCGAGTCGCGCACCGACGCGGGCGTTGCGCGGGGACGCGCCGTGGGCGCTCTCCGCCCTGCCCGAATGCCTCGTGCAGGTTCAGGAATGGACGGGAACGCGGCGGTTTGCGCTCGCGCACCTGCCGCGAGGCGCTCGCGCGGTTACGCCGCCGGCGGTATTGCGATACGGGGATTGCACGATCGAAGTCCGCGACGGCGAAGCCTTCGTTCGGCGAGGAGCGGATCGTTTGCGAATTCCGCCGATCGCGCGTTTTTATCGCATGGCGGACGGCATAGCGCTGTTGCGATCGGCCGGTTGCGCGGGCCTTTCCTGCGCATCGGTTCTACGCGTCTATGCGGTGCCGAAGGCGTCGCCGTGAGTATCGCTCGAGAGGTATCACGCCGGCGCACGTTCGCGATCATCTCCCATCCCGACGCCGGCAAAACCACGTTGACCGAAAAACTCTTGCTCTATGGCGGGGCCATCCACGTTGCGGGACAGGTCTCCGCACGCAGACGGCAGCGGCAAGTCACCAGCGACTGGATGGCGCTCGAGCGCGAGCGCGGCATCTCGATCACGTCAACCGTGCTGCAGTTCCCGTACGCGGGCTGCGTGATCAATTTGCTCGACACGCCGGGTCACCAAGACTTCGGCGAGGACACGTACCGCACGCTTCTGGCCGCGGATTCCGCGGTGATGCTGATCGATGCAGCGAAGGGCGTCGAGCCGCAGACCAAAAAGCTCTTTGCGATCTGTCGCGAGCGAAAGATCCCGCTCTTTACCTTCATGAACAAGCTCGATCGGCCCAGCCGAGATCCGCTGGAACTACTGGACGAACTCGAAAACTCACTCGGCATCGGCGCCTATCCGATGAACTGGCCGCTCGGAAGCGGCGAGCATTTTCGCGGCGTCTACGATCGCCGGTTGCGCCGGCTCCACCTCTTCGAACGCAGCGCGCACGGCGCGACCCGTGCGCCTGTCGAGGTCACCGATGCGCGTGACCCGCGCCTGCACGCGATGGTCGACGAGATCGAACACGCGCGTTTTCGTGAAGCGCTCGACCTGCTCGACGGCGCCGGCGAGGCGTTCGACGCAGCGGCGATGCTCCGCGGCGAAGTGACGCCGGTTTTCTTCGGGAGCGCGGTCACGAACTTCGGCGTGCAGCTCTTCCTCGACGAGTTCGTTCAGACGGCGCCTCCACCCGGCGCACATCGCGTCCTCGGCGCGGAAGCGGTACGCCCCGACGAGGAGCGTTTCACCGGCTTCGTTTTCAAAATCCAGGCGAACATGGATCCGCGCCATCGCGATCGCGTCGCATTCGTGCGGGTCTGCTCCGGCCGCTTCGAGCGCGACCTCGTGGTACGTAACGCGCGCACCGGCAGCGCGGTGCGGCTCTCGCGTGCCATGCGCCTCTTCGCCGACGAGCGCGAATCTTTGGAGAGCGCGTATGCCGGTGACGTCGTCGGCTTGGCGAATCCAGGCGTCTTCACGATCGGCGACACGCTCTACGACGGCGCGCCGATCGAGTTTCCGCCGATTCCGGCATTTGCTCCCGAACACTTCGCCTCGGTCCGCAGTCTCGACGCGGCGGGATACAAGGCCTTCGGTAAAGGCATCGCGCAGCTGCGCGAGGAGGGCGCGGTGCAGGTGTTCGAGCCGTGGCACGCCGGAGCGTACGAGCCGATTCTCGGCGTCGTCGGCGAACTGCAGTTCGAGGTCGCGAAGTACCGATTGGAGGCTGAGTACGGCGTGCGCACCGCGATCGATCCACAGCCGTACACGCTCGCCATGCGCCTCGATGCCGAGCGCGCCGCGCTCGACTCGGCGCACTTGCCGTCGAATGCGCGGCTGGTGCGCGATTGGGAGGGAAGGGCCGTGGCGCTCTTCGAGAGCGAGTGGAGCCTGAAACTGGCGCGCGAGTGGAATCCGACGTTCGCGTTCGTGCCATTCGGCGCGGACGGCCACTAATGCTCGGCATCGAGCACGTGCGTGAGGCCGCCGCGCGTCTGGAAGGCGTCGTCCATCGCACGCCCGTCGTGACGTCACAAACGCTGAACGAGCGCACCGGCGCGTTGGTCTTCCTGAAGTGCGAGAACCTGCAGCGCATGGGCGCCTTCAAGTTCCGGGGCGCGTACAATCGCATCGCGCAGATGTCGCCGAAAGAGCGCGCCGGCGGGGTCGTCGCGTTCTCCAGCGGCAATCACGCGCAGGGCGTCGCGCTTGCGGCGCGGCTGCTCGGCGTACAGGCCACCATCGTGATGCCGAGCGATGCCCCGGCTTCGAAACTCGCCGCGACCCGCGGCTACGGCGCCGAGGTCATCGAGTACGATCGCGCGCGTTCGCATCGGGAAGAGATGGCTCGAGCGCTCTGCGAGGAGCGCGGCGCGACGCTCGTGCCGCCCTTCGAAGACGAGCGGATCATCGCCGGTGCGGGGACTGCAACGCTCGAGCTCCTCGAAGACGCGGGGCCGCTCGACGCCGTCGTGGTTCCAGTCGGCGGCGGCGGTTTGATGAGCGGCACGGCAATTGCCGCGCACGCGCGTGACTCGCGCACGGCGATCTACGGCGTCGAGCCCGAGGCGGGCGACGATTTCCGCCGCTCGCTCGAACGCGGCGAGATCGTGCGGATCGACGTGCCGAACACGATCGCCGACGGCCTGCAGACGACCTCGCCCGGATCGCTCACGTTTGCGATCGCCCGCGAGCACGGAGCGCAGATCGTCACCGTCTCGGACGAGGATCTGCGCGATGCAATGCGTTTCGCGTTCGAACGGCTGAAGCTCGTCGTCGAGCCGAGCGGAGCCGCCGGCCTCGCGGCGCTCCTTTCGCGAAAACTACGACTCGACAGCGAGCGCGCCGGCGTCATCCTGAGCGGCGGAAACGCCGACGCCGCGCGCTACGCCGAGATCCTATCGCCGCCTACTTGATGTTACCGCAGGAGACGTAGATTTTCAGATTCGTTGCGTTATGAACGTTGATCGCGTAATGCCCGCCGAGCAGGCTTGCCAACTGGACGTTTCGGATCGTGGTCGTCGTCGTGCCGTTCGTTGCGTTGGTGAGAGGATACTTCGGTGCGGGGTTGAGTTTGGCACAGGTTCCAGGGTGAATGTGCGCGGGTTCCGCGACGCCCGTGGGTAGGCCGCTCATATGCAGGGTGACGACGACGTTGTGGCCATTCTGCCGAAGCGTCGCGGTGCCGCTTTGTCCGCTGTGGTTCTGAGCCGAAAGCGTCACGCTCGCGGCCGTGGCCGCGTGCAGGTTCATCATGGCCGCGGGTGCGGCTGCGGCAACGCCGGCAGCGAGTGAGAATGCGGCGGCGAGCGCCGATACGCGAAGGAAGAATCGTCCGATCATGTTGACCTCCTTATATCTGGCTGGTGTGATGTCTGCCTTAAGGACCATAGCGATGCTCGATGTCGGCCCTAAGGGTTGCGTAGGCGGTCCTTGCCTGCGCCGTAGGGGCGTTGTCGCTTCCGTCCACCGTTTGAAGGAGCGTCTCGAGGTCGTAGACCAGCTCGTCGACGCCCCGGCGCCCGGCGAGACGATCGAGCAAAAGTGTCAGCGCGTGCGCGAGCGCGTACTGTTGCGCGAGCGCGGTGGCCGAGATATGAACGCGCGGATCCATCAGAACGGTCAGCTGCTTTGAGGTGACGATTCCATCGACGTTCAGTCGAACGACGTAGTGCCCGGGCGGCAATAGTGCGCCTTGCGGAATGCGAGGCGTGCGCATCCAGACGGCGGAGATCGGCAAGTCTTGTTGCGCCGCCGAGACGTTCGGCGGGGTTTCCCGAAGGTCCCAGACGAAGCGGTGCATGCCGGCCGCAGCCGATGGGCGTTCGAAGGGAGCTATCCATTGAGCCGGTTTGTCGAGATGGGCGATTGCCGGCGGCGCTTGCTCGTCGCTGGAGTAGCGCCGCACGATGCGGCCGCTCTCGTCGAGCACTTCGATCGAGACGAGACGGGCCGGTGACGCGAGCGCGTAGTCGATCATCGCGCCGTTAGGCGGATTCTCGCCGGACGGCTCCTCGGGCGGCAACGGCGTATCGGTATTGGTGTCGCGCCGAACGCGATAGGAGACCGCGGGCGTGAAAAGATGAACGCTGCCCACTGCGGCTGCCGCCATCTCACGTAGCGGCTCGACGTCGTCGAGAATCCAGAAGCCGCGCCCGTGCGTCGCAACAACCACGTCGTCGCCGTGAACGATGAGGTCGCGCGCCGACGTGGGCGGCAGGTTCAACTGCAACGGCTGCCAGCGTGCGCCGTCGTCGAACGAAACCGCCACGCCGGCCTCCGTCGCCGCGTAGAGGAGACCGCGTCGCACCGGATCCTCTCGAACGGCGTTGACCGGCTCGGTCGGAAGTCCGTCGACCACGAGCTGCCAGTGCGCGCCGCCGTCGTGCGTCCGGTAGACGTAAGGGCGCAGATCGTCGAGGCGAATGCGATTGACGGCGACATAGGCGGTTTCGTCATCGAAACGCGATGCGTCGATCTGCGAGATTTTGCTCCATGGCGTCAGCCCCGCGGGCGTGACGTTGCTCCAATGACTTCCGGCATCGCGCGTGATCCATACGGATCCGTCGTCCGTTCCGGCCCAAAGCGTTCCCTCGTGAACGTAGGAGGGTGCGAGCGCATAGACGACCCCGCGATGCGCTCCGTGTTGGGAATCGTCGCTCTCGAAAGGCCCGAGCACCGCCGGAACGTCGGGATGCGCCAGCGTCAGGTCCGGGCTCATGAAGAACCAGGACGTGCCGCCATCATCCGTGACGAGCACCCTGTTGAGCCCGAAGTAGAGCCGGTGCGGTCGCAACGGATCGAAGGCGAGCGGCTCGGTGCGAATTTCGCGCAGCACGTGCGATGGAAGCGGAAGCGGCGAGACGTCCTGCGTCTGCCCGGTGCGCTCGTCGAAGCGTTGCACCTTGCCGCCGAAAAAGATGCCGGGGTGGAGCGGATCTGGGACGACGTAACCGTACTCCTCGGCGCCGGCCGGGTGCCAGTCGCGCACCGTCGTTTCGCCCCACGCGCCGCGGCTGCTCACGCACGCGGAGCCGCTCTCCTGTTGCCCGCCGCAAACGACATACGGAAACCGGTCGTCCGCGTTGACGTGATACATCTGCGCGGTTGGCTGGTTGTACCACGAGCTCCACGTGCGCCCGCCGTTGACCGAGACCGCAGCGCCTTGATCGCTGCCGAGAATCATGTAGGTCGGCAGGCTCGGATTGATCCACATGGTGTGGTAATCGTCGCCGCCGGGGGCGCCTTTGACGGCGGTGAAGTGTTCGCCGCCGTCGGTCGAGCGATACGTCGAGGTATTCGTCGCATACACCGTATTCGGATCGCGTGGGTCGACGGCGAGCGATGCAAGGTCGTCGCCGCGTTTTGCCAGTTGGGGCTCGTTGTTGACCTCGACGAAGCTGGCGCCGGCGTCGTTGCTGCGATAGATGTCGGCGCCCTTGTGCGGGACGTCCACGTACGCGTAGACGATGCGAGAGTCGCTCGGCGCGACGGCGATCTCGCTGCGGCCGGCAAGTGCAGGAAGTCCGTTGCGCAACGGCTCCCACGTCGTGCCGCCGTCGGTTGACTTATACATGCTGACGCTTGGAATCTGGAACGAGTCGCCGCCGGGCGTCTCCCACGGCGACTGGCGCGCCGCCCACAAGGTCGCGTAGACGACGCTGGAGTCGTTGGGGTCGATGACGACGTCATACGCGCCGGTGTTCGCGTCGATGTAGAGTACGCGCTGGAACGTCGCGCCGCCGTCGGTGGAGCGGAAGACGCCGCGCTCGCTGTTCGGTCCGTACGGGTGCCCGAGCGCGGCGACGAAGAGGCGTTGCGGATCGCGCGGATCGATCGCGATCGTGGAGATCTGCTGCGCGTCCCGCAGACCCCGATGCGTCCACGCCTTACCGCCATCCGTGGAGGTATAGATGCCGTCACCGACGGCGAGATCGGGGCGCTGCAATCCTTCGCCGCTTCCCGCGTAGATCACGTTCGGATCCGAAGCGGCAACCGCGAGTGCGCCGATCGACTGCGTATCTTGGGAGTCGAAGATCGGCGTCCACGTTCTTCCCGCGTCGTCAGTGCGCCAAATACCGCCGTTGACCGCCGCGATATAGAAGACATTGGGCTCGCTCGCGACGCCCGCGACGGCGGCGGTGCGGCCGCCGCGTAGCGGCCCGATGAACCGCCAGTGCAGATCGGGCAACGTCGCGGCCGGCGCTGCGGCCGAAGCCAGCGCCCAAAGCATCAGCGTTGCAGCGAAACGGTACAAGAATAGCCCCAGTTTATCGGCGGCGGCCGTTTCCCTTGCGTCGGTGCTTCGGCGTAAAGGCCGGCCCGATTTTCAGCGTGCGGCCGTGCGAAAGGGATTCGTCGACGTCTTGGCAGCCGATCGGCGTGAACTCGCGGCAGTCGCTCGGCCGAGCCGGATAGATGCCGCAGTAGTAGCGACCGCTTCGATCTCCCATCAGGAAGACGCACTGGTCGGCGAGGTCGTCGGTGACCTTTCTCAGCCAGCCGACGTAGTGGCCGTCGGCAGAGCGGCGCTCCACCACGTACTCGCGCATCACCGCGTCGTAGCTCATGCCGAGGTGTTCGGCGATGCGCTGCACGTCGGCTTGCGAGACGAACGGCTCATAGCCGCTGCAACACTCGGCACAGCCGGCCGGACAGGCGATGTTGTCGGGCAGTTCTTTGAGGTGTTTGCGCGCGAGATCGATGACCTTCGCAACCGCGGTAACGAACTCGGGATCGTCGTTGTACTTGTATATCCATTCACTCTTGGCGATCTCGTTGACGTTGTAGTAACGCGTCGTCTTCTCGTTGTATTCGATCGTGACGTGCTCTTCGTCGATCTCGATCTTGCTGACGTGCTCCATGGGGCGCGCGTCGAGGAGTTCGGGATGTGTTGCTTGGCTTGTCCGCCGGCTGTAGCTGCGCAGGGCGATGAGATCGATGGTTTCCACGCAGCGTTCTTCGCGGCGCGATGCGGGTGGAGCCTTCGGCAATGTGAAAAAGTACCTACTATGCGGACCGCTATCGGCGTCGATCTCGGTGGCTCCCACGTTACGGCGGGCATCGTCACCGAGGACGGGGCGATCAAAGAACGGCACGAGCGGGACCTCGAGGACCTGACCTTTCCGGCGGTGATCGAGGCGCTCGTCGCCGTCGTGGGCCTCGCGCTTGCGAGCGCCGGTAAGGTCGAGGCCATCGGTGTCGGCTCGCCCGGAAACATCGATCCCGGGAACGGCATCGTGCGTTGGAGCCCGAACCTCGGTTGGGAGAACGCGCCGCTGGGTCCGACACTCGCCAAGCGATTCGCCGTGCCGGTCTTCGTCGCGAACGATTCCCGCTGCGCGACGTTGGGCGAATATACCTTCGGCACGGGGATCGGCACGAAGAACTTCGCTTTGATCACGCTCGGGACCGGAATCGGGGGCGGTATCGTGGCGGGCGGCGAGTTGCTCCTGGGCGATCAGTTCGGCGCGGGCGAGATCGGACACCATCAAATCCGGCCGACCGATGGTTTCGTCTGCGCCTGCGGGAAAATCGGCTGCTTCGAGGCGCAGGCATCGGGAACGGGGTTGATCCGCCACGCCATCGCGGTTGCCCCGTCGTTTCCTCGCAGCGCATTGCTCGACGTCCCGCCCGACAAGCGCAGTTCAAAGAAGATTCGCAAAGCGGCGCAAGCCGGCGACGGGCACGCGCTTTTCGCTTGGAGGAACTTCGCGGGCGACCTGGCCCTCGGGCTGGCGAATATCATCGCGTTCGTCAACCCGCAGCGCATCGCGCTGGGCGGCGGCGTATCCAGCGCCGGAGGTTTCATGCTCGACGCGGTACGCGCGCGAGTCGACGAGCTGACGACAACGGTGCCGCGCGGCAAGACCGAGGTCGTGATCGCGAAGCTCGGCAACGACGCGGGGCAAGTCGGTGCCGCAACGATGGCCTTCCGCGGTGGGCTCACCACGCATGGCCCGTGAGCTTTGCCGAGCTCGGCGCTTAGGCTGTGCGGCTTACAGCGATGCGACGGCGCGCAGGCGCGGGGCGCCTTGGTTCGCCATCTGTGCGATGAGCGCGGCGATCTGCCGCGAGCTTCGCTTCGGCGCTACCATCGCCTGATTGCGGCGAATCTGTTCGAGCCGCTCCGGCATGCGGATGAGATTGCGCACGGCGCGAACCACCTCCGGCGACCCGTGGATCGCAATCGATCCGAGATCGTTGCGGCGAACGAAGTCGACGTTGCCGCGCTCCTGCCCCGGAATGTAGTCGTAGACGACGACCGGCAACTGCGCCGCATTCGCCTCGGCGAGCGTTCCCGGTCCCGCCTTCGTGACCAGCAGGTCGACGGCGTGCATGTATTCGGGAACCTTCTCCGTGAAGCCGAGCACTTGCATCGGCGTCGGCAGCACGCGCGCCGCCTCTTCGAGCCGGCGGCGCAGCGCCTCGTTGCGACCGCAGACGACGACCATGTGGATGGGAAGGCGCGCGCGTCCGAGCGCGAGCGCCGTCGGCAAGAGCTTACCGCCGCCTTCGCCGCCCGCCATCAACATCACGACGAAAGCATCGCGGGGAAGATTTAGTTGCTCGCGTAGCTCTTCTTTCGTTCCGGAGACGTCGTCGAACTTCGGATGAATTGGATGGCCGAGCAAGAAGAGCCGCGACGGCGAGATGCTGCGCGACCAGGCGCGCTCCTGCACCTCGCGCGCGGGAACGACGACCGCATCGGCCTGCGGGGTGAGCCACGACTCGTGCACTTTGCCCAAATCCGTGATCACCGTGACGATCGGCACCTCTTCCATGTGCGCGTCGCTGCGTGCGCGCAATGCCGCGTGATTGAGAAGCGGGTGAACGGAGACGATGACGTCGGGGCGATAGTCGAGGAAGAGGTCGCGTAGCCGCTCCCGGTAGAGCGGCTCGCAGAAGCGTACCAGTGCGCGGTACCGCCTCCGTCCGTTGGTGGCGTAGTACAAAGCCCCATAGACGGGAGGTGCGTAGCGCAGGGCCATGCTGTATCCCAGGCCGAGTTGCGTGAGCGGGAAGGAGCAGTGAGCAGCGACGTCCTCGATGCGATGCTCGAAGGCGAAGGGCGTGTCGATCTCGTCGAGTGCGGCCGTGATGGCGTTGGCCGCGCTGCGATGGCCACCCCCGGTATCGGAGATGAGCAAGAGTACGCGCTTCTTCATTAGCCTCGCCCGAGGTTTCGGGGATGGGCCGCCCGGGCCTGCGGCCTAGTGGCCACTAGCCGGGGGGACGAGGCTTTCCGCAGAATAGGCCGTTCCCCCCGTATGCTTTCACCCGTGAAGCCGGCGCAGAAGGCCGGCGCGTCGACCAGTGATGCAGGTTCGTTCGTCAGCCGCGAGCTTTCTTGGCTCGAGTTCAACGATCGCGTCCTCGAGGAAGCGTTCGACCGCCGCAATCCGCTCTTCGAGCGCCTGAAGTTCGTCTCGATCTACGAAACGAACCTCGACGAGTTCTTCATGATTCGCGTCGCCGCGATCAAACAGCAAATCGACGCGCAGGTCGTACGGCGTTCCGAGGACGGCCGCACGCCGGCGGAGCACCTCGCGGCGGTCTCTGAACGTCTGCGGCGATCGAAGGCCGCGCAGATGCGCTTGCTCAACGAACGATTGCTGCCCGCGCTCGAACGCCGCGGAATCCGCATCGTTCGCGTCGACGATCTCGAAGACGAGGCGCAGGCAAATCTCGAGCGGACGTTCGACGAACGCGTCTTTCCGGTGCTGACGCCGCTCGCGGTCGACAGCGGCCACCCGTTTCCGTACATCTCGAATCTCTCGCTTTCGCTCGCGGTGGAGTTGGAGGAGAGCACGAGCGACGGCGTTGCTCTGCATTTTGCGCGCGTCAAGATCCCCGCAACGCTCCCGCGATTCGTTCCGGTCGAGCCGTCGGCGGAGGGCGAGCGGCGCTTCGTTCTGCTGGAGCATCTCATCGCCCGTCACGTCGGCGCACTCTTCCCCGGTATGATCATGCGCGAAGCTTATCTGTTCCGCGTGACGCGCGACGCGGATCTCGATCTGCAGGAAGACGAAGCCGACGATCTGCTCGAAGCGATCGAATCCGAGTTGCAGCGGCGGCGCTTCGGGGAGCCGGTACGTTTGGAGATCGAACGCGGCATGCCGGAGTACATGCGAGAGTTCCTCTTGAAATCGCTCGATCTCCATGAGGTCGATTGTTACGAGATCGACGGCTTGATGGCGCTCGGCGATCTGCGGCAGTTGATCGAGCTACCCGGCTACGACGAACTGCGCTACCCCGCATTCTCGCCGGCAATTCCGGAACGCTTGCGCGGCGTCACCGACCTCTTCGCGCTCATCCGCGAAGGCGACGTGCTCCTGCACCATCCCTACGATTCCTTCGATCCCGTCGTGCAGTTCCTACAACAAGCGGCCGAAGACGAGCGCGTGCTCGCGATCAAAGCGACGCTCTATCGCACCTCGGGTTCGAGTTCGCCGATCGTCCGCGCGCTCTTGGAAGCGGCGGAGAACGGCAAGCAAGTTGCGGTCGTGATCGAACTCAAGGCGCGCTTCGACGAGCAGAGCAACATCGAGTGGGCGAGGCGCCTCGAGCGTGCGGGCGTGCACGTCGTCTACGGGTTCCCGGGCTTGAAAGTGCACGGAAAGGTGCTGGTCGTGATTCGCGAGGACGACGACGGCCTGCGGCGTTACCTGCACTTCGGAACCGGCAACTACAACGAGAAGACCGCGCGGCTCTATACCGACCTCGGGTTGTTCACGTGCCGGCCGACACTCGGAGCCGATGCGCTCTCGCTCTTCAACGCCCTTACCGGCTACTCCAAAGTCACCGACTTCGACGACCTGCTCGTCTCGCCGATGACGATGCGGCGCGAGGTGCTCGCCCGAATCGATCGGGAGACGGAACACGCGAGGGCCGGGCGCCCAGCCGGGATTCGCGCGAAGTTGAACGCCCTGACCGACCTCGAGATGGCCCGCGCGCTCTACCGGGCAAGCCAGGGCGGAGTCGAAATCGACCTGGTCGTGCGCGGGATGTGCATCCTGCGCCCCGGGGTCGCCGGCTTCTCCGAGCGGATCCGCGTCCGCTCGATCGTCGGGCGCTTTCTCGAGCACTCCCGCATCTACGTCTTCGAAAACGGCGGCGAGCGCGAGGTCTACCTTTCGAGTGCGGATTGGATGGGCCGGAGCCTGGACCGCCGGGTGGAGCTGGCGGTTCCGGTGCAGGACCCGGCTCTGGCCGAGATCGTGGATAGGCGCATCCTCGGCCTCCTCCTGCGGGACACGCTCAAGAGCAGGGAACTCCTGCCGGATGGGACCTACCGCCGCGTCGCCGAGCCGGAGCGGCGCGCCCTCGATGCCCAGCGGGTTTTCTTATCAAAATCTCATCCTCGCTAGGTTGCCGCCGCCCGGTGACGAAGCCCCGCGAGGCGGGCTTCCCTGACGCGGGGCTTCCGGTTTTCGGAAGCGGGCAGCGTTGGAAGCAAGCAGGAGCCGTCCGTTCGGCTTCTTAACGACCGCTTAATTGCGAAGGCTCATACTCGTTTTTGCATCTCTCTTCACCAGTGCTGGAGGATACGTGAGAAGTTTCACTCGCATCCTGGCTGCGTTGGCTCTCGCTACTTTGACCGTCGGACCCGTAAGCGCGGCGACGGTGCATGGCGCGAGCCTCGCCCAGGGCGCCTCGACGGGTTCGGTGCAAGGCACCGCGACCACGTCGGAGAGCGCACCCATCGCCAACGCGGCCGTTTCGCTCACCGGACCGCAGTCGTACACGACGACGACCGACGCAAGCGGCTCGTTCATGATTTCCAACGTCGTTCCGGGCGTCTACCGCTTGACGGTCACGCGCCCCGGATACCAGACCGCCTCGAACGACATCGCTGTGACTGCGGGCACCACCCAAAACGTCGTCGTCACGATGCCGGTCGCGTCGTTCACCTCGCTGAGGACGATCGCGCAAGTGCAAGTCCGCGGGCGCGGGACGTTCAATACATCGACCGCGTCGGTGAGCACACTCTCGTCGGCGGACTTCCAAGATCAGGGCCAGTACTCGGTCAACCACACGCTCGACCAGATTCCCGGCCTTCAAATCAGTTATCCGACGTCGAGCGCGAACGGCGCCTCGCCTGGCTCGATCGTGGTCCCGAACATTCGCGGCGGCCTCTCGTATGAGACCGCATCGCTGATCGACGGCCACCCGCTCGCAGTCGTCGACTACGGCGACTACGTCACGACCTTCTTGAACAGCTTCATGTTCTCGAACGTCGAGGTCATCAAAGGCCCCGGCGCGATGTCGCCCGAGACGAACTATGCCATCGGCGGCACGCTGAACTTCCATACCAAGGACCCGACGCTGACGTTCACGCCGGACTACACGTTCGGCTACATCAACGACGGCGGCGTCTACTGGAATCTCGGGGTCTCCGACACGGTTTTCAACGGCAAGCTCGGCTTCGTGTTCGACACGGCCGGCGTCACCGACCCGGGCCAGATGCACAACCAAAGGACGTATTTCAACGTAGGCCCCGGCCCGAACGGCATCATCGGCTGGAACGGCACGACCGGCAATGTCGCCAACTATAACGACAACCGCGCCTACCTCGGTAACACCGAGACGGCTCCGTTCTTGCTTCAAGGCCTGGTCGCTTGCTGCTATACCTACAACGGCTACTTCAATCAGTACGCGAGCCTGCTGAAGCTGCAATACCATTTCTCCGAAACGACGCGGGCGACGGTGAGCTACTTAGTCACCGAAACCTACGCCGACCAAAACGCCAACACCGCGAGCACCCTGCAGCCCGATGTTTTCGTTCCCGCCTCGGGACACGGTTACACGGGATCGCTCGCGCCGGGTACGCGGTTCTGGGGACCCTCCGGAGGCCCGTACCCCGGGTCGACCGGCGGGACGGAGGGCGAAACCAACTCCGAGCCGATCGTCCAGGCTGAGATCGCCTCCTCGATCGGTGACAACACGGTTCTCGCCCGGTACTACCACGCCGACGTGAACCGACTCATCAACGGAGGCACCGACAGCCCGTTCGTTCCGGTCGTCCAAGACTACACGTACTGGGGCGTCAACAACGCGCCGTTTAGTCCAAATTATAGGACCTACAACGGCGTCTCCGAGCCTACGGCGTTCTTCAACTACTACCGTCAGTTCGAACTCGATCGGCTCGATGGTTACTCATTCGAGTTCACCCATCCATACGGTGAGGGCAATGAGTTTACCCTGAGCGCCGAATCGACGAACTACCAAACCAACGGCGTCGGCAGCCTCTCCGGCTGCTCGCCGAACAACAATTCCGCCGGCCAGTTCAACGGCACGTTCTACTGCGGCGCGACCGCCTTCGTGCCCTACCCTGGCCTTTCGGCGCCTTCGACGACCGTGCCCGGCGGTTCCAGCCAGATCATGAACACGTACATGCTCCGGAATATCCTCAACATCAATCCGAAGCTCCAGTGGATCGCCACGCTTTACGACAACACCTACCACAACACGTTCGCCGACGAGTGCATCTTCACCACAGGCTGGTACGGCCAAACGGGCGTGAACCTCGGCCGTCCGGGCGCGGCGTGTTCGCCGTACGGCACGAACGTGCTCTTCATGACGACCAACCAGAGTCACTTCGACGAGCGGACGGCGCTCGAATGGCGGCCGGATCCCAACTTGGCGGTTCGCTTCTCGGCCGGGTCGGCGATCGCGCCGGAGTATCTCGCCGAGCTGACGAGGCCTACTCAATTCCCGTCGGGCTTCGGCCCGACGGTGACCATCAACTACGCGAATCCGAACCTGCGGCCCGAAACCTCGTTCGGCTATGACCTGGGTGCGGATTACCGGTTCGCGGACGGCGATACGTTTGTGTCGGCGGACTTGTATTGGACCAACCTCTACAACCACTTCATCACCGCCATCAACGACAGCGGTATCGCGTGCGTCGGCGGGACCTTTCCGGGCTACTCGGGATCGGCGTGCACCACGGGCGCCGAACTCTACTACAGCCAGAACGAGAACGTTTCGAACGCAAGGTTCGAAGGGGTCGAAGCGAGCCTGAGACACGTCCCGGACAAGGGCATTGGGTTCAACCTGTCGGCTTCGGCGGAGCACGCGTATGCGTACAATCTCTCGCCGAACTTCTACTGCACGTTCGTATCGACGGTGCTGCATCCGTGCATTCCGGCGAACTACAACACGAACCTGAACATCATCGCCGGCCAGAACTTCGCAGGGAATGCGAGCTTTGCGGGATCCTACTATTGCGGGACCTATGCGGGCGCGCCAAGCCCGAAGTACCACAATCTAGCGTTCCCGTCCGCCTGCTCGGACAGCCCGAACGGCTTCTCGAACACGAACATTCCGTACCTCACCGGACACGGCGAGATCAACTGGACTGCTCCGGGCGGCTGGCGAGCCGTCCTCGGCAGCACGTTCCTCGGGAAGAACAACTCCTTCAACGCCCCGCCCTTCTGGATCACGTACGCGTCGTTCCGGGCTCCGTTGAGCAGAGACTTGTCGATTCAGGTCTCGGGAGACAACATCTTCAACTCCCTGCGCGGTTACTATGAGTACATCGGCACGGGCGTCAACTATGGACTTGCAAACGGGCAACAGGCCGCCTCGGTCGAGAACCAGCTCGGTCCGGCCCAATGGCACGTCGAGTTGACGAAGACCATCGGCGGGCCGTAAGGCTCAAAGTCTCGCTGAAAAGTAACGGGCTCCGCTTCGGCGGAGCCCGCATCTTATTCCGGGCTCTGCGACAACTCCATCACGATCGCCCATTCGCGCGGTGTGACCGGCTGCACGGAGAGATGTCCGCGCCGCAGCAACACCATCCCCTCCAGCCGCGGCTCGGCGCGCATCCGCGCGAGCGTCACCGGATGTGGGAGCGGCTCCACAAACTCGACGTCGACCATGTACCACTTTGGACGCTCGGGGCGCGACGTGGCATCGTAATATTCGCTCGTAGGGTCGAACTGCGTGAAGTCCGGATATGCGGTCTTCACGACCTTCACGGAGCCGACGGCGCACGGCTGCGGGATCGAGGAGTGATAGAAGAAACCGAGATCGCCGACGGCCATCGCCTGCATGTTGCCGCGCGCTTGCCAGTTGCGCACGCCGCTCCACGGCGTCGTCCGGTCGGCCCGCAGTTGCTCGAAGCCGTAGGCATGCGGCTCGCTCTTGAAGAGCCAGTAGGGCATTGTGGTATGCTTCGGCTGTGCAACGCCGGGTCATCCATGCGACCGACGAAGGCTGGGAAGGGGTGGCGGTCGAGGGCTACCGCCCAGGCGCCGCCGTCGGCGTCGAGCGCCACACGATCCTCGGCGGCCGCAAGGGCGACCCATCCGAACCTGGGCCTCGCATGGAACTGCGCTACTTCGAACTGCAGCCCGGCGCCGTTTCGCGCTTGGAGAAGCACGAGCACGAGCACTACGTGGTGATCCGCCGCGGCGAAGGCTATGCGATCGTGGGAGACTCGGTTTCGGCCGTCGGCCCTAACGACGTCGTCTACGTCGCACCGCTCGAGATCCATCAGTTCGTCAACCGCGGCATCACGCCGTTCGGCTTCTACTGCATCGTCGATGCCTGCCGAGATTTCGCGCAGGAGCCGACGCAAGAGGACCTCGCGCGATTGAACGCCTCTCCCGCCGGCGCGGTCGCAAAACCATTCGCGGTTCCTCTCCCGGTGAAACGCTCCTGACTTTGCTTTTGCGGCTCCTCTTGTCGTCGACGATGAGACGTGTGATAGGATATGCGTGACATGCGGACTATCGAGATGCGAGACGACGAAAAGCCCTACGTCGAGATCGTCGACGGCCAGGCGATCCCAAAAGTGAGCCCGAAACACGCGCATGGCTACGTGCAAATCACGCTTGGGGCCATCCTCAGGCGGTGCTCGCAGTCACGAGGCACGACCGCTTCCGAGTGGCGTTTCCACGTCGACCCCGGACATCAGGATTACGTACCGGATGTTGCCTTCGTTTCGTTCGAACGGCTGCGCCCGCTCTCCAAAGAGGAGCGCGAAAACCCATCCTTTGCGCCGGATGTCGCCGTCGAGATTCGGTCGCCGTCCGACAAGCCCGCCATTCTCCAGCGGAAAATCGACGTGTACCTGTTGCGCGGATCGCTCGTCGTTCTCGAGGTGGATCCAACGCCACGTACCGTCGTCGTCCATGAGCGCGGCGGCGCGATTCGGCGGTATGCGGCCGGCGAACGGCTTACCAGCGAAACGCTGCCATGGCTCGAGTTCGATGTCGCGGAAGCGTTCGAGGGTCTCGACGCTCTGGAGTAGGTATTACTCGCCTTTTGCGATGGGGCGCCCAGGATCGCTGCACCACTCGCTCCAGGACCCGTTGTAGAGGCGCGAGCCGGGTAAGCCTGCGTATTCCATCGCCAGAAGATTGACCGCCGAAGAGATCCCCGAGCCGCACTGATGGACGACGTGCGCCGGGCTTCCATGCTGCGCGTACATCGCGCGCAGCGCCTCCGGCGATTTCAAGCGCCCGTTCGCATCGAAGTTGTCTTTGAACCAAAGATTGCGGGCGCCGGGAATATGACCCGCGACCGGGTCGATGGGTTCGATCTCGCCGCGAAAACGATCGCTTGCGCGGGCGTCGAGGAGGCGCATTGCCGGCGATTCCAAGTCGGCAAGCACGTCGTCAACGGTAACGAGCAACTCGGGATGAAGGCGAACGGTCAACGTGTCGTCGGTCCCTCGACTTCGCTCGCTTTGCTCGCGGAGCCTGTCCTGAGCGTAGCCGCCGTAGGCGGCGAAGTCGAAGGGCTCGGCATGACGAGTCTCAATCGGATAGCCTAACGTGCGCCACGCGGCGATGCCGCCGTCGAGAACGGCGGCCGCTTCGTGCCCGATCCAGCGGCACAGGAACCACAATCGTGCCGCGTACATGTCCGCGCCTTCGTCGTACGCCACGACTTGGCTGTCGTCGCGGACGCCGAGCGAAGAAAGAAAATCGGCGAACCGCTGCGGATCCGGCAGAGGATGGCGCCCGTTGCGCCCGGTTTTTTCTCCGGCGAGATCACGCTCCACGTCCGCGAAGAAGGCACCAGGAATATGCCCAGCCTCGTAAGAGCGCCGTCCGGCCGTGAAGTCTTGCAAGTTATGGCGACAGTCGATGACGACCCAGCCTGGATCGCCGAGATGCTCGCGTAAGACCTCGGGGGAGACTATCGTGGTGTAGCGAAGCGCCAGGCGGCGCGCGAGGTGCGCCGCCATTTTAATGCAGTTGGATCGTCGTCTTCGGCTGTGCGGGTGCGCCGAAGGCGTTTTCCAGCAGCGTCTGTAGTTCGCCGCTCTCCGCCATCGGACCGAGCACGTCCGTGTCGCCATAGAATTCGCCGCCGATGAAGACCTTGGGCAACGTCGGCCAGTCCGTCATCTCCGAAAGCGCCTCGCGTTTGGGCACATTCTCGAGCACGTCGACGACCTCGAACGGATAGCCGAAGCGACCGAAGAACTCGATCGTTTCCAGCGTGAAACCGCACCGCGGCGCTTCCTTCGTGCCCTTGCCGTAGACCAGAATCTTGTGCGCGCCGACCTCGCGCGCGATTTCTTCCCGAAGTATCTGCGACATCATCCCTCCGCGATAATCGTCTTCAGCTCGACGGCGTGCACGCTTCCGTCGCGCAAAGCGCGCTGCAGTGCGCCGTAGACGAGTTTGTGTTGCTGTATCAACGTCTTTCCCTTGAACGCCTGGGACCGGACCGTCACGTTGAAGTGATCCATTCCGCCGGTGCGATCGACGATATCGACCTCGGCATCGGGGATCTGCGTACGAATCAGCGCGACGAGCGACTCGTTGTCGATCATGGATTGAGCGGCGCCCGAGTGCCGCGGATCGAATCCGTCAACCCGCGCGCTTCGCGAAGCGTTTCAGGGAGGCGCTCGGCGCTCTTCGCGAGCATCGCGGTGACCCCCGAAGCGACCACGATGCCGGTCACGCCGATGAGGATCGCGGGAACCCCTCGCGCGTGGATAGGTCCGATCTGGATTTCGAAGGTCTGCTGGACCCGGGCGAGCCCGCGAAAGAATGCTCTGATGACGCGTCCGCGTTTGTTCATGGGCAGGCTGTCTACGGCGAGGCGCG
Source organism: Candidatus Tyrphobacter sp. (assembly GCA_036567865.1). Taxonomy (GTDB): domain Bacteria; phylum Vulcanimicrobiota; class Vulcanimicrobiia; order Vulcanimicrobiales; family Vulcanimicrobiaceae; genus Tyrphobacter. The sequence continues at coordinate 30,858 of DATCTQ010000037.1, forward strand.
TGCGAAGGCCTGGGTCGCCGCACGTCGTACGGCCTGACATGCGCGTCGTGCGGCTCCACGAGTTAGGCGGTCCCGAGAAGCTCCTCGTCGAGGACGTGGAAGTGCCGCAGCCCTCACCCGACGAGGTCCTGGTTCGCGTCCGTGCCGCGGCGCTGAATCATCGCGACGTCTTCATCACGCGCGGCCTCTATCCGAAACTCCGGCTGCCGGTGATCCTCGGCGCGGACGGCGCTGGCGAGGTGCACGCGCTCGGCGAGCGCGCCGGCGGAGTACGCATCGGCGACGAGGTCGTCATCGATCCGATGCTCGATTGGGGCGACGATCCCGACGTTTGGCGGCCTGAATCTTCGATTCTCGGCACACCGCGCGACGGCACCTTTGCGCAGTACGTCGCGGTACCGGCGTGCAACGTGTATGCGAAGCCGTCGCCGCTCACCATGGAGGAGGCCGCGGCGTTGCCGGTCGCGGCGCTCACCGCGTATCGCGCGCTCTTCACGCGCGGCAAGCTGCGTGCCGGCGAAACGGTGTTGATCACCGGGGTCGGCGGCGGCGTGCAGACGTTCGTGCTGCTTTTCGCCAAGCATGCCGGGGCGCGCACGATCGTCACCTCGAGCAGCGACGCAAAGCTCGAGCGGGCGAAATCGCTCGGCGCCGACGTCGGGCTGAACTACGCGACGAATCCGGATTGGCAGAAGACGGCAAAAGCGGCCGGCCCCATCGACCTCGCCGTCGATTCCTCCGGCGGCGAAACGCTCGGCAAGGTGTTGAGTGCCGTTCGCCCCGGCGGTCGCGTTGCCGTGTACGGCGGAACGCAGCCCCAAGCGGCGCTCAGGCTCTTTCCGCTCTTCTGGAACCATCTCACAATCGTGGGAACCTCGATGGGAAGTCCATGGGACTTTCGCGCGATGCTCGAGTTGTTCTCAAAGGGCGGTTTGAAGCCGGCGATCGATCGCGTCTTCGGAATGCACGACGTCGTCGAGGCGACACGCCGCTTGGAGGATGCGGAGCAGTTCGGCAAGATCGTTTTGCGGATCGACTAAAAGAATTTCGTGGCGTCCCCTTTCCGCTCGATGAAAACGCGTGATACGATGGGTGAGCCATGGCGAGCACGATATCGCTGACCTATGAGGACCTGGAACGCTTCCCTGAGGACGGGCCGCGACGAGAGCTCATCGGAGGAGAGCTGTTCGTGTCGCCGAGCCCGAGCGTCCCCCATCAGGATGCGATCGGAAACATATACGTCGTCATGCGGAAACATGCCGAGCTCCATGAAGGCCGCGCCTTCTTTGCCGCCGTTGACGTCCGCCTCGGTCCGCACGACGTCGTCGTGCCGGATGCGATGTACGTCGCCGCCGATCGCGTCAGCATCATCCACGAGCGTGCGATCGACGGCGCACCGACAATCGTGGTCGAGGTCCTCTCGCCCTCGAACAAGCACGTCGACTTGGGAAAGAAGCGCGCGCTCTACGCGCGGTACGATATCCCCGAATATTGGATCGTCGACGTGAAAGCGCGCACGATCGAACGCTGCTCGCAGCCTCGCCACGGAACGTACGCGGAGATCGAAACCTTTCGCGTGGGCGCGATGTCGTCTCCGACAGTCACCGGTTTGACGATCGGCGTTCCCGAGATCTTCCGCTAAACCAGCATGTAAACGTCGATCCGCTCGATCCGGTACGATGCGCCGAGTTCGGCTTCGAGGACCTTCGCCGACTCCGGATCGACCAGCGACGCCCACGACGGATTGAGGAGTGCCGATTCCTCCGGTGTCAGCGTGTGATCTTCCGGAGTTGCGACGACGCGCCCCTCCTCGCACAATGCGTCGAGATAGGCGAGCAACTGTCGCGCCGCGGCAGGCCATAGCGCCGCGCGCGTATCGCCGTAGATGCGCGCGAGCAGCTCCGGGATCGTCTGCGGGCCATTCGCGAGCGCGGCGATCAACTGCGATTCGCGTTCCTTGCGATGGGCGATGTACTCGGCGATCTTCGCCGGCGCATCCTCGACGAGCGGACCGTGGCCGCCGCGAATCGTGCGCACCTGCGGAAACTCAAGCGCAAGGCGCTCGAGCGTTCGCTGATACGGGCGCATCGCGCCGCCCGGCGGCGCGATCACCACGGTGCCCTCGCCGAGGATCGTGTCGCCGGTGAAGAGCGTTCGCGCTTGCGGTTCGTAGAAGACGACGTGGTCGAAGGTGTGCCCCGGCGCGTCCATTACGCGCAACGTGCGATCGCCGACGCGCAATGTGCCCTCGAGTTCGAGTTCGCGATCGTGGGGTGCACGGGAATCCGGATGCGCGTAAACGGGCGCGCCGGTTGCCCGAGCGAGCGGCACGGCTGCCGGCGCGTGGTCGGGATGCCCGTGCGTGAACGCGATCGCGACGATGCGCAGACCTCGCTGCGCGGCGGCATCGAGGAGGGCGGCGACGTGGCGCTCGATCGCCGGACCGGGGTCGATCGCGAGGGCGCAGCCGTTGCCGCAGTCGACGAGGTACGAGTTGGTCCCCGAGAGCGTCATCGCCGACGGGTTCGGGGCGCGCAGGAGCGCGATGTGCGCTTCGCTCACCAAGCGCCTTCGAGCTCGGAGGGGAGCGCGAAGCCTTCTTCTTGCGTTCCCGAGGGAAGAATCGTGAAGATCGGCTTGGTGCGAGCGAAGGCGAGCAACGCTTCGACGGTGTCGAAGTCGCGCAATCGCTCGAGGTGTTTGCGCGTCGGGTAGAGGACGTGCAACGCTCCGGCCGCGCTGCGGGCGAGCGCGTCGGCGGGCGCGATCCAGATGCCGTCGTGCGTCTCGGCGGCATCGGCTGCCGGCCGCTGTCCATCGGGCAACGCGGCAACGAAGAAGTGCACGTCGTACCGGCGCGGCTCGCTCTCAGGGGTGATCCAGTGTGAGAAGGGCACGAGCTGGTGCGGATCGGCAATCAGGACGCCGCACTCCTCGAAGAGCTCGCGGATCGCCGTGCGGACAAAATCCGAAGCGTCCTGCGGCTCGAGCGTTCCTCCCGGAAAGACGTAGGCGTCCGGCGCGAAGGTGCTGCCCGGGCTGCGCCGCAGCATGAAAACCTCGATGCCGCCGGCAGCCGACCGCACGAGCATAACGGTCGCCGCCGGTCGAACCTCCATCCCGTGCGAATTGCCTTGGGAAGCGACCTCTCCTGCGAGCTTACGGATGCGCTCGAGCGGCGACTGCGCGAGCGCGGGGCAGAGCCCGTGCTCTTCGGAGCGCTGGCTCGCGGGGCCGAGAGCGAGTGGCCGAGCGTGGGGCGCGCGGTCGGCGAGGCGGTGGCGCGCGGCGATTGCGCGCAGGGCATCCTGTGCTGCTGGACCGGCACCGGCGTTTCGATTGCCGCCAACAAGGTGCGTGGCGTTCGCGCAGCGCTCTGCAGCGATGCCGAAACCGCGCGCGGCGCGCGTCAGTGGAACGACGCCAACGTGCTCGCGCTGTCGATCCGCTTGGTGACACCGGCGATCGCCGCCGAGATGCTCGACGCGTGGTTCCAGACGACACCGGCCGGCGATTCCGCGAACCGCGGCATGATCGAGTCGCTCAAAGCGATGGACGCGCCCTAGAAAGGGCGCTTACAAAGCAGAAGGACCGCGCACACGCGTGGCCCCGTTTCTCTGCCGTCGCCGAAATGCGGCATCGTCGCCGCGAAACTCGGAGTGCTCTCCCGGGTGGATTTGCGAAGCATCCCCCGCCCACTCAAGATTGCAGCATCGTAGCAGAGCATCGGGCTTACCGCAAGAGCCGATCGCTCCAAAGGTCCACCGTCAAGAGGACGACGAGCAACCAATTGATCGCATGCGACGTCCAGCAATACGTGCACGGGCGCCGCGTGACGAAGAGGAGCGAATAGGCGAGCACGACGGAGACCGCCGCTGCGAAGAGGGCGATTGCAAAGACCAGCAGCGCGAAGGGGCGTCCGAGCGAAAGCCAGGTTGCGATCGCCAAGGCGGGATAGTAGCAGGCGCCGAGCAAGGCGTTGGAAACGCCGCCGAAGAGGCGCGCGCGCGGCGTCTCGACCACGCTCGACTCGCGAAGCTCCCCTCGCGCCGCCCGCCGGGCCTTCCCCAGCATGAAAAGCGAAGCGTAGAGACCAACTCCGCACAGGATCGTGATCAGCACCTTGACGGCCATTTGAATACCCTTCTCCGGCGGCTTGCCGCCCTTTTGCTTCTGGCAGCCAGCTTCGCCTTGGCGATCCTGGCGATCCGCTACCAGCCTCACGTGGAGCACGTGCTGCGGGCCTACTACCCGTGGACCTATCCGCTCGCCGTCGGGATCTTTGCTCTCGTGGCCTCGGCGCCGTTCTCGGTGACCGACGCGCTTGCCGTGATGAACGGAGCGATCTTCGGGCCGGTTTTAGGCTCGCTGATCAATGCCGTCGGGCTCGTGCTGGCCGCGCTCCTTGGTTATTGGATCAATCGCCACGCGTCGCGCCTGCTCGACCTGGACACGTACCTCGAGCGTCTGCCCGCGTGGGTGAAACGCTTCCCGGTGGGGTCGCCCGCCTTCCTCATCGCGGTGCGGATCATTCCCGGTTTCGGCGGCACCGTGGCGACCGCGACCGCCGCGACGTTTCGCGTCCCCATTTGGGTTCACGTCTGGACGATGTGCGCCATTGCGATTCCGGTTTGCACCATCCTGGCCGTATTCGGAAACCAGGTGACGAGGTACGTGCACCACTACGAGGCGCGCGCGCGCATCTACATTGAACGCCACCGCCCGTATTTCCACTTCCGTCATCACATCCGTGCAATCGACGAGCCGTGGCCGCCGTATCGATGATTGAGAGCGCGGACGCGCTCGAGTCTCTCTGCGCGCGCGTACTCAGCGCAAAGCGCGTGGCGATCGACACGGAGTTCCACGCGGAGCGCACGTATTCTCCGCGGTTGATGGTCGTGCAGCTCGCTTTCCAGGACGGCGTCGCGATCGTCGATCCGCTGGCCGTCCCGCAACTGGACGCGCTCGCCGAGGCGCTGACGCACACGGAGGTCGTCGGACACGCGCTCTCCTCCGATCTGAAGATTCTCGCCGATCGGTTCGATCGCGTTCCCACCCACGTTTTGGATACGCAGATTGCCGCGGCATTTCTCGGCTACGGCGTGCAAATATCGCTCGCGGATCTGGTGCACGACTTGCGCGGCGTGCGGCTGACGAAGTCGCAGACGGTCAGCGATTGGGGAACGCGCCCGCTCTCACCGCGCCAAATCGAGTATCTCGTCGACGACGTCGCGCACTTGCTGCCGATGCAGGACGTACTGCTGGAACGTCTGCGGAATGCGGGGCGTCTCGAATGGGTGCTGGAGGAATGCGCGGCGCTGGGCGACATCGAGCGGTATCGTATCGACGAACGGCGTGCGTACTTGCGCATTCCGGGGGCGACGCGGATGAATCGTCGAGAGCTCGCCGTCTTACGTGGGCTCGTGCGCCTGCGCGATCGATTCGCGCGCCGGCGCGACGTTCCGCCGCGATACGTCTTGCCGGACGACGTCGTCGCGGGCCTCGCGACCATGCGTCCGAAGCACGAGGAAGATCTCTTGCAGTTACGACGTCTCGACGTGGGTGCGCGTCGTCAGTTGGGCGCGGCGATCATCGAAACGGTGGCCGAGGCGGAAGCGTTGGATGAGGAGGCGCTACCGGAGCGCCCGAAGCGCCCGCTGGGAAACGCGCGCGACACGCTGGTTTCGCTCATGAGCATCGTGGTCGGCGAGATCGCACGCGCGCACGATCTCGCGCCCAGCCTACTGGTCCCGCGTGCGGCGTTGGAGCGCCTTTCGCGCGAGCTTCCCGACGATCCGCAGGCGTTCGCGCAGACGCTGGAACTTTCGCCCTGGCGGCTGGAACTGGTTGCCGAACCGCTGCAGCGCCTCCTTCGGGGCGATGCATCGCTGAGCGTCGAAGGCTATGCGCAGGGCGACCCGAACATACGCTTGCGACTATGACCGAAAACGCCCGGAGCTTCGATGCCGTCGACACGCTACGCGTAGGCGATCGCTCGTATCAATATTACCGCCTCTCCGCGTTAGAGGAAGCGGGGCTTACGCAACTTTCGCGGCTACCGTACTCGGTGAAGATCTTGCTCGAGAACCTGCTGCGCTTCGAAGACGGGCGTACGGTCAAGCGAGACGATATCGAGGCGCTGGCGCGGTGGTCGCCCGCTCCGTCGGAGCGTGAGATCGCGTTTCGGCCGGCGCGAGTGCTGCTGCAGGACTTCACCGGCGTTCCGTGCGTCGTCGATCTCGCGGCGATGCGCGATGCGATCGCGCAGATGCACGGCGATCCCAAGCGCATCAACCCGCTGCAGCCCGTCGAGTTGGTCATCGACCACTCGGTGCAGGTCGACTACTTCCGGGGCGCCGATGCCTTTGCGAAGAACGCGGCGCTCGAGTTCGAACGCAACCGCGAGCGCTACGCGTTCCTGAAATGGGGGCAATCGGCATTGGCGGGCTTCCGCGTCGTTCCGCCCGACACCGGGATCGTCCATCAAGTGAACATCGAATATCTGGCCCGTGTCGTCTTCGGTGCGGGTGGCGCGGGCGTCGCCTTCGACTCGAAGACCGCGACTGCGTACCCCGACACACTGGTCGGTACGGATTCACACACGACGATGGTCGATGGGCTCGGAGTGCTCGCGTGGGGCGTCGGCGGTATCGAAGCGGAGGCGGCGATGCTGGGGCAACCGGTGACGATGCTGATTCCGCGGGTCATCGGCGTGCGTCTCGAAGGTGCCTTGCGCGAAGGCGTCACCGCAACCGATCTCGTTCTTACGGTGACGCAGATGCTGCGTAAGCGCGGTGTCGTGGGGACATTCGTCGAGTTCTTCGGGAAGGGTTTGAGTTCGATGCCGGTCGCGGACCGCGTTACGATCGGCAACATGTCGCCCGAGTTCGGCTGCACCGTCTCCATGTTTCCGATCGACGATCGCACGCTCGAGTACTTGCGTTTTACCGGCCGCGCGCCGGAGCAGGTGGCGCTGGTCGAGGGATACGCGAAGGCGCAAGGCCTCTTCCGCACCGACGCGACACCGGACGCACAATATAGCGACGTGCTCGAGCTCGATCTCGCAAGCGTCGAACCCAACATTGCCGGCCCACGGCGTCCGCAGGACCGTGTTCCGCTGCATGAGGTGAAGGCGTCCTTCACCACCGCGATGCGCGAATGGGTGCAAGCGCGAAACGGCAACGGCGCCGCGGTCAGGCGGTTCGAGGGCGAAGGCGGTGGACAGACGGCCGCGATCGGCGAGATCGAAGCCGACAACGAGGGGCAACGCGTCGAACCGGAGGCTGCGAAGGACGTCTCGGACGGTGCCGTCGTCATCGCCGCGATTACGAGTTGCACGAACACGTCGAACCCCTCCGTGCTCATCGGCGCGGGACTTCTCGCGCGTAACGCGGTCGAGCGCGGCTTGCGCACGCGGCCGTGGGTGAAGACGTCCCTCGCACCGGGCTCGCAAGTCGTGACCGACTACTTGAACAAGGCGGGCTTGCAGCAGTATCTGGATGCGCTCGGTTTCGATCTCGTCGGTTACGGCTGTACGACGTGCATCGGCAACTCAGGCCCGTTGCCGTCCGAGGTTGCGGATAGCGTCGAAGCGCGCGATCTCGTCGTTGCCGCCGTACTCTCCGGAAACCGGAACTTCGAAGGACGCATCCATCCCCAGGTACGCGCGAACTACTTGGCATCGCCGCCGCTCGTGGTTGCCTACGCGCTCGCGGGGCGCATGGACATCGATCTCACCGCCGAGCCTCTGGGCATCGGCAAGGACGGGCCGGTCTACCTGCGCGATATTTGGCCGAGCAATGACGAGGTCGCCCGCACGGTGGCAGCGTGCATCACCGATCAGATGTTCAAGACGCGGTATGCCGACGTCTTCAAGGGCGACCGGAACTGGGCGGAGCTGCACGTTCCGGCGAGCGAGCGGTATGCGTGGGACCCGAAATCCGAATACGTCAAACGGCCGCCGTATTTCAACGGCATGCCGGACGATCCGCCCGCTCCCGCCGACGTCAGGAACGCCCGCGTGCTCGCGATGCTCGGCGATTCCGTGACGACCGATCACATCTCACCGGCAGGGAACATCGCGCGCACCAGCCCTGCCGCACGCTATCTCGTGGAGCGCGGCATCGAACTAAAGGATTTCAACTCGTATGGAGCTCGCCGCGGGAACCACGAGGTGATGGTGCGCGGAACGTTCGCAAACGTGCGTCTCCGTAATCTGCTCGTCCCCGGGGTCGAAGGCGGCATGACGCGCTATCTTCCTAGCGGCGAGCAGATGTCGATCTACGACGCAGCGATGAAATATCGCGCCGACGGTACGCCGCTCGTGGTCCTAGCGGGCAAAGAGTATGGCTCCGGCTCTTCACGCGATTGGGCGGCGAAGGGACCGTATCTGCTCGGGGTCAAGGCCGTGCTGGCGGAGTCGTTCGAGCGCATCCATCGCAGCAATTTGATCGGCATGGGAATTCTGCCGCTCGAATACGTAGACGGCGCGAATCGCGATGCCTACGGACTGACGGGCGAAGAACTCTACGACGTGACCGGTATCGAGGAAGGCATACGGCCGAGGATGAGCGCGACCGTGGCCGCAAGCGATCCCGAGAGCGGCGTATCGCGTTCGTTCGAGGTGCGCGTGCGCATCGACACGCCCGACGAGGCTGAGTACTTCCGCCACGGCGGCATCTTGCAGTACATGTTGCGGCAGCTGGCGTCCTAGCCCTCAATATGAGTAGTAGCGGTAGTCTATAAGGTAGCTATACTGCGATTGGACCCCGGTGCAATGTTCGATCTTCGGTGAAAATATGGACTGCCGCACTACCCTGCTAGCGTCCCGATCTATGAACATGTTGCCCGAACTCTGTTGAACCCGCATCGAGAGGAGGCTGCCATCTGAGTCCAAGGAAACGACGATGCTTACCTCAACGTTACCGGCGTCGCCCGCCTCAGACGGGTAAACCGGGAGCGCCGAAAAGACAATCATTGCGGGGCCGTCGGGGACGGCGCACGGAGGCGAAGTATCCGTCGATCGTTCCGCCAAACATCGATAATTTGGCAGGTACCGCGAGAGCCGTTGCCCCTTAGCGTCTACTGCATCGTATCCCGCTTCGCACGGATAAAAGTGGATCCCGCCGTGGCCTTTGATGACATCAATCTGGGCCAACTGCTCCTGTCGCATCGGAGGCACGCCATATTCCCAGCACGATGACCCGTCGACGTAGCAGGCTGCGAGGTTTATCGTTTCGTTGCAGAGATTCGTCGCCGACATGGAGTGCGGTGGTGAGGTGCGTGCGACCGCTGGCGGCGGCGGGCCGATGCCGGAGACGCACTGGGCGAGCACGGCATACGAGCTGGCGTACTGGACCGGCGGCGATGGCGTCGCCGATGCCGGGGCGGAAGTCGCGGAGCGCGCAATGAGCGTTGCCCCCGCTACGAACGATACCGCGGCGATCACCGCGATCAGAGACGGGCGGCGCAGCATTACGAAACCCTCCGATTGCCATTTTTCAAGGGGCATCCCGTTGTGGCCTGTTACAGCATGATTCTGACGTGTAGCCCTTTCCCCCGGCCTTATTTGTCGTGATAGAGACAAGGGGAGGCAACCCAGCGTGGCGCTGCATTTCACTCACTATGCTCGCGAGGTACTTTCTGAGCGGCCTGAAATCGAGATCGGATATATCAGGCGGGTCGTGGAGCGCCGTATCGCGTCATGGTTCAGCAGGATGGGCGGCGGCGGCTCTGGGGCTACATTGACGAATCGGAAGAGGTGAAGCCGGGAATCGTGTTTGATTTCGATACGCTGGGGAGGCTCGTTGCCATAGGCATCGAGCACGCAAGCAAGACGGTCGACCTAGAGCACCTACCGGTATCGGCTTGACGCAGACCTATAACATGGCGCGTCGATATATCGCTAAGGTACGTGGAATAGCATTTTGAAGCAGGCGGGGTTGAAGTGACCGTGAGACGTTACGAGCATATTGCGGAACGAACGAGCACCGGGTATTCCGCGTACATCCCTGCGCTGCCGGGATGTGTTTCGACGGGGAGGAACTCGGAGGATCTCGAGCATCGCTTGCGCGAAGCGGTCGCAGTTCACTTGGAACTCTCGTTGGACGAGCCGATTACGCTGCACCGGCGTGAACGCCGTAGCGCATAGATTATCTAGGGTAGATACCCGCGTTGCGTATCTCGGCTACGAGAGCCGGTGTGATAGACCGGCGGCGGTGGTATCGGAGCAAGGAGCAAGGCAGCGGCGAGTACAGGCAGCCTATCCAATAGACCGCGGACTCGGACAGCGAATGTCATTGGCCCTGACTCGCGGGTGCAGACTCTGCGGAGCGACGGTTGCCGAGAAAGTCCGCGACGATCCACGCGGTCGCGGCGATCGCGAGCGTCTCCACACCTTCGGACCAGTTCAGAAAACTATGTGGAGCGGCAAAGAGCGCCGGCAGCCATACCAGCAACCCGAACCCCACGAGCATCGCCGTGGTCAATTGAGACGCGAGCCGGGCCATGAACCCCGTGAGCAGAGCGATAGCGGCAAGAGCAAATGCGGCGGTGGTTGCGATGGCCCAGAACGTTTGTCCAGGCGGGATCCACTTCGGAACAAGACTTGCCGTTTGGGAGAAATAGAAAAGCTGTTCCAGCGCAAACGAGGCGACACAAATCCCGAACGAGTAGTACCCGATCTGAGCCAACCTTGCCGTTCGAGCCGGGGCGATTGGAGCCGAACACGCATACAGGATCATGGCGCCCGAGACTAATGAGAACTGCTCGAAGAAGTTGCCAAAGCCATTGTAGACGAGCGGATGCTCAATGATGAGCGGTACCCCCAGCAAGGCGAAGGCGAAGGCGATTGCACCCAGTGCCACAGCGCCGGCTCGGGCCGTTATCGGCCATTGAACGGCTACGCCTCCAAGGATTTCGATGGTGGCCACGATGGAGGCGAGAATCTCGCGGTGAGCAGCGTCTCCAAACGCGTTGATCTGCTGCCAGTAGCTGAAGTCATGCCACGTCAAGGCACAGATACCGGAAACAATCGCCGCCACGCCGTAGACGTAACGCCCTAGAGAATATTTCAGTGCAGCACCGTAGCCGTCAAAGCATGGCCCTTCGGAAGTCGGCGAGCGCGTCCGCGATATAGACCAAGAAGCGCGCGGCGCCGGCGCCATCGATGACACGGTGGTCGTAACTCAGGCTGATCGGAAGGATCAGACGCGGCATGAAGCGCTTTCCTTGCCACACCGGTTTCATGGCGGCGCGCGTGGCCCCGAGGATCGCTACCTCCGGTGCGTTGACGATCTGCGTGAACGCCGTTCCTCCGATGCTGCCGATCGAGGAGATCGTGAACGTGCCGCCGCTCATGTCGGCGAGTCCGAGCTTGCCCTCGCGCGCCTTCCCGGCGAGTTCGGCCGCCTCGCGCGCGATCTCGATCAAGCCTTTCTTGTCCGCATCCTTGATCACCGGAACGACCAGACCGTTCGGCGTGTCGGCGGCAAAGCCGATGTGATAGTAGCGCTTGTAGATCAACTCCTCGCCGTCGAGCGAGCTGTTGAACTCGGGAAACTCCACAAGGGCGGCGACACAGGCTTTGACGAGAAATGAAAGCATCGTCAGCTTCGTGCCGCGCTTTTTTGCCTGCTCGGCGTTGATCTTGAGGCGGAACTTCTCGAGGCGCGTGACGTCGGCTTCGTCGTAGTTCGTGATGTGCGGGATCTGCAGCCAGTTGCGGTGGAGATTCGGGCCCGCAATGCGCTTGATGCGAGAGAGCGGTTTGCGCTCGATCGCTCCGTACTGCGCGAAATCGATCTTCGGCCACGCCGGAAGCCCCGCGCCGATGCCGCCCGCAGCTCCTCCGGCCCTGCGCTGCAACGCGGCTTTGACGAAGCGTTGCACGTCCTCTTGCGTGACGCGGCCGTGAGGACCGCTTCCGCTCAATCCGTGCAGATCGACGCCGAGTTCGCGCGCGAAACGCCGGATCGCCGGGCTCGCATGGATTGCACCGTCGATTCGAGTACCCGCCTCGGGTGCAGGTGCCTCGGGCGCAGGCGCCTCGGGCGCGGGTGCTTCCGGCGCGGGTGCCTCGGCTGTAGGCGCAGCCGGTGCGGGCGCCGCGGGAGCGGGCGGTGGCTGCGGCGAGGTTGTCGCGGCTTCGGCGGGCTCGAGGGTCGCGATGACGCTGCCCTTGGCCACTCTATCGCCGACTTTGACCTTCATCTCGACGATCGTGCCGTCGGCTGCCGCAGGCACTTCCATCGACGCCTTTTCGCTCTCGAGCGTGATCAGCGAGTCGTTCTTCTTGACCCGCTGTCCCGGCTTAGCCAGCACCTCGATGACCGGCACGTCCTTGAAGTCGCCGATGTCGGGGACGCGCAGTTCGATGCTCTGGCTCATACCGTGATCGGGTTGGGCTTGGAGGGATCGATTTCGTATTTCGCCAGCGCCGCCTCAACGCTCTGGGCGGGAATCGCACCCTCGTCGACGAGCGACTTCAGCGCGGCGAGCGCGATGTAGTGTCGATCGACTTCGAAAAACGCGCGAAGTTGCCGGCGAAGATCGCTGCGCCCGAATCCATCGGTGCCCAGCGTGGTGTAGCGGCGTCCCACGAACGGGCGGATCTGCTCGGCGAAGGTGCGCACGTAGTCGGTCGCGGCGATGCCCGGGCCGATGCGACCCTCGAGCGATTGCTCCACGAACGAGGGCTTCGGCGTCGCTTTGGGATGCAGCATGTTCCAGCGATGCGCGTCGACGCCGTCGCGCTGCAGTTCGTTGAAGCTCGTGACGCTCCACACGTCGCTCTTCACGCCCCAATCCTGTTCGAGCAGATCGGCGCCCGCGATCACTTCGCGCAAGATCGCGCCCGAACCGAAGAGCTGCACGCGCGGGCTCTGGGCCGCGCCGCCGTCGCGCAGCAGGTACATTCCGCGCAGAATGCCGCCGGCGACGCCGTCGGGCATTTGCGGATGCGCGTAGTTTTCGTTCAGGAGCGTGATGTAGTAATACACGTCTTCCTGATCGACCAGCATGCGGCGCAGTCCCTCTTGGATGATGACCGCAAGTTCGTAGCCGAAGGTGGGGTCGTAGCTGCGGCAGTTGGGAACCACCGAGGCAACGACTTGGCTGCTGCCGTCCTCGTGCTGCAAGCCCTCGCCGTTGAGCGTCGTGCGCCCGGACGTACCGCCGAGCAGGAACCCGCGCGTCCGGCTATCTCCCGCTGCCCATGCGAGATCGCCGACCCGCTGGAAGCCGAACATCGAGTAGAAGATGTAGAACGGCACCATCGGAAGATCGTGGTTCGCATACGACGTCCCCGCCGCGATCCACGACGAGATCGCGCCTGCCTCGTTGATGCCTTCCTGTAAAATCTGCCCGAGCTTGTCCTCGCGGTACCACATCAACTGCTCGGCGTCTTGCGGCACGTAGAGTTGGCCGACCGACGAGTAGATCCCAAGCTGCCGGAAGAGACCCTCCATACCGAAGGTGCGCGATTCGTCGGCGACGATCGGCACGACGCGAGGTCCGATCGTCGGGTCGCGCAAAATCGTGCTGAGGATGCGGACGAAGGCCATCGTGGTCGAATGCTCGCGCTCGGCGCCGCTTTTCAACTGGGTGTCGAAGGCCGAAAGCTCCGGGACCTGCAGCGAGGTCGACGCGCGTCGCCGCTGCGGCAGCGAACCGAGCACGGAGGTGCGCGCGCGCAGGTAGTGCATCTCGGCACTGTCCTCCGGCGGCCGGTAGAATGGGATACCTTCGATCTGCTCGTCGGTGACGGGGATCTGGAAGCGGTCTCGGAACGTGCGCAGGTCGCCGGCGCCCATCTTCTTGGCTTGATGCGCGATGTTCTGGGCTTCGCCCGCGCCGCCCATGCCGTAGCCCTTGATCGTCTTCGCAAGGATAACGGTCGGCTCGCCGCGATGCTCCGTCGCGGCCTTATACGCCGTATAGACCTTGAGCGGATCGTGACCGCCTCGCTGCAGGTCCCAAATCTGCTCGTCGCTCCAGTCCGCGACGAGCGCGGCCGTTTCGGGATAACGCCCGAAGAACTTCTCGCGAACGAAGCGGCCGTCGCGCGACTTGAACGTTTGGTAATCGCCGTCGACGCATTCGTCCATCAGTTGAACGAGGCGGCCGGTGCTGTCGGCGGCGAGCAGCGGATCCCAGTTGCTGCCCCAGATGACCTTGATGACCTTCCACCCGTTGCCACGGAAGACGCGCTCCAACTCCTGAATGATCTTCCCGTTTCCCCGCACGGGGCCGTCGAGGCGCTGCAGGTTGCAGTTCACCACCCAGATGAGGTTGTCGAGGCGCTCGCGTCCCGCGAGCGCGAGCGAGCCGAGCGATTCGGGTTCGTCCATCTCTCCGTCGCCGAGGAATGCCCACACTTTGCGATCTCCGGCTTGGATCAATCCGCGATCGTGGAGATAGCGCATGAAGCGTGCCTGATAGATGGACATAATCGGCCCGAGGCCCATCGAGACCGTTGGATATTGCCAGAACGCCGGCATCAGCCAGGGATGGGGATATGACGAGAGGCCTTTGCCGTCGACCTCACGGCGAAAGTGATCGAGCTGCTCCAGCGTGATGCGCCCTTCCAGGAAGGCGCGCGCGTAGACCCCCGGCGAGGAATGGCCTTGAAAGAAGACCATGTCGCCCCCGAACCCTTCGGCTCCGCCCGGGGCAGGCTCGCGCGGCGCTCGAAAAAAGTGGTTCTGTCCCACATCGAAGAGCGTTGCGGCCGAGGCGAACGTGGCGACATGCCCGCCGAGTTCTGAGCTGGTTTTGTTCGCGCGCGCGACCATCGCGAGCGCATTCCAGCGTACGTAGTGGCGCAAGCGCGCTTCGAGCGCGCGATCGCCGGGCATCGGCGGCTGCTGCTCCGGTGGAATCGTGTTGACATACGGCGTCTCGAATCCGAGCGAGACGCGGGCTCCACCCTTCCACGCCTCATCGACCACGCGCTGGATCAACTCACGGGCGCGGTCGGGCCCCTCGGCCGCGAGCACGCCGCGCATCGCGTCGATCCACTCCTGGGTCTCCTGGGGATCGGGGTCGCGCGGGTTGTTGTTCATGACGCGGCTAGGATTCCTCGACATCTCGAAGTCCCTTGCCTGCGGACCGCGGGACTTGTCCGTGCCGGCGGGTAAGTTCATCCGATGCACGGGAGCTCGCACCGAGCGGGCTGAGAGGGCGCGAACGCGCGCCGACCGTCGAGGGCTCGCGGGCCCTTGGGAACCTGATCCGGGTAATGCCGGCGGAGGAAGGAGACCCTCAGAAATGGCGATGACCGCGCCGAAGACGCTTTCGCGAAAGATCTATCTCCAGGGCGGCGATCGGTCGATGCGCGTGCCGATGCGGGCCGTCGAGTTGACCGACGGCACGTCGCACGTTCTCTACGACACGAGCGGTCCGTACACCGATCCCGACGTCGCGACCGACGTTCGCCGGGGGCTGCCGCCCCTGCGCGATGCGTGGATCGAAGCGCGCGGCGACACGGAGCGCCTGCCGAGAGCTTCCTCGCTCTACCGTCTCGGGCGCGAGGCCATGCCGGAACTGGCGGAGATACGATTCCCGCGTGCGCGTCCGCCGCGGCGTGCGAAGCCCGGCGCGAACGTGACGCAGATGCAGTACGCACGTCGCCGCGAGGTCACTCCGGAGATGGAGTTCGTCGCATTGCGTGAGGGCGTGGAACCGGAGTTCGTGCGTGCGGAGATCGCGCGCGGACGCGCGATCCTGCCGTCGAACGTCAATCACCCGGAGAGCGAACCGATGATCATCGGTCGCGGCTTCCTGGTGAAGATTAATGCGAACATCGGAAACTCCGCGATCACCTCCTCGATCGAGGAGGAGGTCGAGAAGATGACCTGGGCGACGCGGTGGGGTGCCGACACGGTCATGGACCTCTCCACCGGCAAGAATATTCACGAAACGCGCGAGTGGATTCTGCGCAACTCCTGCGTGCCGATCGGTACGGTGCCGATCTACCAGGCGCTCGAGAAGGTCGACGGCAAAGCCGAGGAGTTGACATGGGAACTTTATCGCGACACGCTCGTCGAGCAGGCGGAGCAGGGCGTCGATTACTTCACGATCCATGCGGGTGTGCTGCTGCGCTACGTGCCGCTGACGGCGAGCCGCATCACGGGAATCGTCTCGCGCGGCGGCTCGATCCTTGCCAAGTGGTGCCTCGCGCATCATCGGGAGAACTTTCTCTACACGCATTTTGAGGACATCTGCGAGATCATGAAGGCGTACGACGTCGCCTTCTCGCTCGGTGACGGTTTGCGACCGGGTTGCACGGCCGACGCGAACGACGCGGCGCAGTTCGCCGAGTTGGAGACCCTGGGCGAGTTGACGAAGATCGCATGGAAGCACGACGTGCAGACGATGATCGAAGGTCCGGGTCACGTTCCCATGCATCTCATCAAAGAGAACATGGAAAAGCAACTCGCGATCTGCGACGAAGCGCCGTTCTACACGCTCGGTCCGCTCGTCACCGACGTTGCGCCCGGCTACGATCACATCACGAGCGCAATCGGCGCGGCGATGATCGGCTGGTTCGGGACCGCTATGCTCTGCTACGTCACGCCGAAAGAGCACCTCGGCCTTCCGAACAAGAAGGACGTCAAAGACGGCGTCATCGCGTACAAGATCGCGGCCCACGCGGCAGATCTCGCCAAGGGACATCCACGCGCGCACCATTGGGACGACGTGCTCTCGAAGGCGCGCTTCGAGTTCCGCTGGGAGGATCAGTTCGAACTTTCACTCGATCCCGAGACGGCGCGCGAGTTTCACGACGAAACGCTTCCTGCCCCGGGCGCGAAGGTCGCGCACTTCTGCTCGATGTGCGGCCCGCACTTCTGCTCGATGAAGATCACGCAGGAGGTACGCGAGTACGCGCAGGCGGGCATGGCGGAGAAAGCGCGCGAGTTCGTCGACAAGGGCGCGGAGATATACATATCGCCGTAACGCAGGCGGTGCTCTTCGATCGCGATGGAACGCTCGTCGTCGACGTGCCGTACAACGGCGATCCGAGCATGGTACAGCCCGTGCAAGACGCGCGCGCCTGCCTCGATCGCTTACGTGCCGCGGAGATGCGGCTCGGCGTCGTGAGCAATCAAAGCGGAATCGGGCGGGGGACGATCACCTCCGATCAAGTGGAGGCCGTCAATGCACGTATCGAAGCGCTGCTCGGGCCGTTCGACGGCTGGTTCATCTGCCCGCACGCGCCGGAAGACGATTGCCGGTGTCGCAAGCCCAAGCCGAAGCTCCTCCTCGATGCGGCGATGGAGTTCGGCGTCGATCCGTCGGCGTGCGTCTTCGTCGGTGACAAGGACGAGGATGTCGAGGCCGCGCGCAATGCCGGAATGCGGATGCTGCGCGTCGGCTCGGAGTGCACGCTCGCGCAAGCGTGCGACGACGTGCTAGCGGGGGGTTAGCGGGCTTTCAGCCAGTAGTCGACGTCGGCACCGTGTGCCGCGGTCCATGCGGGCGACGCGATGGTTGCGAGGAGCGCGCTGCGCGGGATACGCACCTCTAGACGGAGATGATGCCACACGTCGAGCACGCGCGCCACGTAGTTCTGCGTTTCGTAGAACGGCGGAACGCCGCCGAACTCTTCCACCGCGTACGGACCCGCGTTGTACGCCGCAAACGTCAGCGCGTAGCGGTTCGCCTTGTGCGCGAAGCGCTGTTCGAGGCCGCTCAGATAGCGCGCCGCGCCGGCGAGGTTCTGCGACGGATCGCGAGGGTTCACGTCGAGCGTGGCGGCCGTATTGGGCATGAGCTGACCGAGGCCGACGGCACCCGCGACGGAGACCGCGTGGGTACGCCAGCGTGACTCGACGGTCACGACGGCTGCCAACATGTTGGCATCGATGTGCCAGTGCGCCGCATTCACCAGCAGCCGTCGCGCGAGATCGCGGCTCAGCCAGCCGGGCATGTGCGGGTTGATGCTGTGGAGCAAAGAGGCGTAGATCGAAACAACCCTCGGCGTGGCCGGCAGGCTTCGAGTCGCGGCGGCGGCAGGCGCGGCGGCGATTCCCAAGCAAGACAGCAACGCCGCTCCAATGAGGAACGAGGTTATGCTCTTACGCATCGGGCGAGGCATTCGGCCCCCTTTCTTCCCGGGCCTCCGTCAATGGCGGCGCACCTCGCGCGCCGCCTGGCGCTGCGCTTTGCTTCGCCCGCTTCGCAGCCTCAATTTCGCTGCGCGCTCGCACGCGGACTTCGCCGCGTGGGCCCCCTCGTGAGCCGCGGCCTGTGAGCCGCGGCCGCTGGGCGATCCTCCTGGGGTTCCTCTTCCTCGTGATGTGCGCGATGATCGCGTGGGCGCAGTGGTATGCACTGCACGTCAACGTCCCGCGTTACGAGCAGCGCCTGCATTCGTCGCACGCACTTTGAGCGTTTTTGATTGCGTGCACGCAGGAGGTCGGGACGCGCGCATGGCACCGCTTGCGAAGTTCGTGTTAGGAGGTTCGGCGTGAATCGACTCTTCGTGGTCGTGCTGTGCACGGCCGGTTTCTTCTTGTCCATGGGGTTCGCCGATGCGGCGTCCGCCCCGGCGCCGGCAGCCTCGCCGTCGGCCCGCCCCCCCGCGATTCCAAAGCCCACTCCGAGTGCGTCGCCGACCCCGACGCCGGGGCCGGCGTGGTCCAACATGTCCTGGCGCGAGATCGGCCCTGCGGCGGGCGGTGGGCGCATCGCCTCCGTCGCCGGTACGGACCAAAATGCGAACCTCTACTACGTCGGAACCGCGGGCGGCGGCGTATGGAGGAGCAGCAACGGCGGAGCGACATGGGACCCGGTCTTCGACAAGGAGCCGGTGGCAGCGATCGGCGCGGTGACGATCGATCCGAGCGACGATCGAATCGTTTGGGTCGGCACCGGTGAAACGAACCCGCGCAACGACGTTAGCTACGGCAACGGCGTCTACAAGAGCACCGACGGCGGCGAAACGTGGCAGAACGTCGGACTTCCGAACACGAGACAAATCTCCCGGATCCTCGTCGATCCGCATGACTCCAACCACGTCATCGTTGGTGCCCAAGGCGACCTCTTTTCGGACTCGAACGACCGCGGCGTCTACGTGACGTGGGACGGCGGCAAGAGTTGGTCGCACACGCTCTTCGTCGGTCCGCAGAGCGGCGCGTCCGATTTGGCGATGGACGTGCAGAACCCGAACGTGATCTACGCCGGCATCTGGCAGTTCCAACGGCGCCCGTGGACCTTCACGAGCGGCGGCGCGTCCGACGGCCTGTACCGGTCGAGCGATGGTGGGCGCACGTGGATGCGCCTGACCGGCCACGGACTGCCGACGGACGTCACCGGCCGCATCGGTCTGGCCGTCGCGCCGAGCGACGGGAACCGCGTCTATGCGCTCATCGAATCGAAGCAAGGTCTCCTGTGGCGCTCCGACGACGGCGGCGCAAACTGGACGATGGTCTCGAACGACACCCTCGTCGACCAGCGCCCCTTCTACTTCACGCATATTGCCGTCGATCCGAAAAACGCCAACAAAGTCTATGCCGTTTCGATGATGCTCGCGGTTTCGACGGACGGTGGGAAGAAGTTCCATCCGATCGCCGAGGCGGTGCACGTCGACTACCACGCGATCTGGATCTCTCCGAGCGACCCGAGCCGCATCATCGTGGGCGAAGACGGCGGCTACGCTTTGACCGTCGACGGCGGCGCCAATTGGTCGTCATCGCTGAACATGCCGATCGCGGAGATCTACCGCATCGGGTTGAGCGATCAGAATCCGTATACGGTCTGCGCCGGACTGCAGGATAACAATGCCTGGTGCGGTCCGTCCAACTCGCTCGACTCCTCCGGCATCATGAACAAGCATTGGATCGTGACCGCCGGCGGCGACGGCGAATGGGCGGTCGTGGACCCGACCGATCCAAACTGGATCTGGTCCGACAGCGAAAACGGTGCGTTGCAGATCTATAACCGCGTGACGCAAGACGGGTGGTTCGCGCAGCCGTACATTCAAACCAGCGTGGAAGCCTTCAATCTCTCGACGAGCCGGTATCGCTTCAACTGGGAATCGCCGATTGCGTTCGCGCCGTGGAACGGACACATCGCATGGTACGGCGGAAACGTGATCTTCCAAACCACCAATCGCGGGAGAAGCTGGACGGTCATCAGCCCGGACCTGACCCGAAACGACAAGGCCCACCAGCAGCCCTCCGGCGGACCGATCACGCACGACGTCTCGGGCGCCGAATACAGCGATACGATTTTGGACATCGAGGGCTCGACGCTGCACCGCGGCGAGATCTGGGTCGGGACGGACGACGGTTACGTGCAAATGACCACGAACGGCGGCCGCAGTTGGCGCAACGTCACGCCGCCGGGGGCGCCGGAATACGGCCGCTTCGCGACGGTGGCCCCATCAACGCTACGAGACGGCACCGTCTTCGCGATCGAAGACGATCACTACATGGGCGACAACGCGCCGCACGCATGGGTTACCCACGACTTCGGGCGTCATTGGACGTCGATCGTGAGTGGAATTGCAGCTACCGAGTGGGCCCGTGCCATTCGCCCGGACATCCGCAACCCAAACATCGTGTATCTCGGCACCGAACTCGGACTTTACATCTCGTTCGACGGCGGTGCGAGCTGGCATTCGTTCTTGAACGACATGCCGCACGTTTCCGTACACGACATTCGCATGCAGACGCGGTTCGACGACCTGCTCCTCGCGACGCACGGCCGCTCCGTTTACGTCATGGACGACATGCGGCCGATTCAAGAGTTGCAGACGGCGATCGCGCGCGGTGCAGTGCTCTTCCAACCGCGCACCGCATACGAGTACACGCTGCACTCGAACGACGAGGGAACGTATACGCGCTATGCGGCCGACAATCCACCCTATGGCGTCATGATCAGTTTCTATCAGTCGCAACCGCAGAGCGGCGCGCCGAAACTCGAGATCCTCGATGCCCGAGGACACGTCATTCGGACGGTTTCGGGAACGCATGACGTCGGCGGCAAGCAGATGCCGTACATCACCAACAAGGTAGGACTGAACCGTTACGTCTGGGATTTCACGATCGACGGACCCGTGAAGTACTTCGGCGCGCCCAAGATCTTCCAAGGTCCCGACTCGATCATCGGCGTGCCGCCGGGCGAGTACGCG
Source organism: Candidatus Tyrphobacter sp. (assembly GCA_036567865.1). GTDB lineage: Bacteria > Vulcanimicrobiota > Vulcanimicrobiia > Vulcanimicrobiales > Vulcanimicrobiaceae > Tyrphobacter. Next base: position 51,994 of record DATCTQ010000037.1, read on the forward strand.
GTACGGATGACGCTGAGCGGCCACACGTACACGCAACACTTCTCCGTCAAGCCCGACCCTCGCTCGCGCTTCACGCAAGCCGAGTACGAGCAGACGTACGCGCTCGGGAAGCACCTGCAGGCGATCTTCTCGACGGTCGACGTCATGCTCAACAATCTCGACACCGTGAAGACGACGCTTGCGGCCGACGAGACGGCGGCGACGAAGGCGAACAACGCGGCGCTCGCGGCGCAGATCGTCGCCGCGCAGACTGCCCACGATGCGGTCTTCAGTGTATTGACGGCAAACTATCAGAACGAGGAGGACAGCATCGAACGGCCCGGCGCACTGCGTGAGGATCTCTTCGGCGCATTCTTCAGCGGGCTCGGCCTCGTGACGCCGCCGGTGACCTCGATCGTCCGTCGCGTCGAAGGCGAATATGCAAGCGCCGTCGGGCGCTACAACGCCTACGTACGCTCGCTCGCCGCGCTCAATGCGGCGCTGAAGACCGCCAAGTTGACGCAGATCCCCGCGAGCGTGAAGGAGGTCGCTCCGTGATCCCCGCGCGGCCGGCCGCGATCGCGGCGGCGTTCGCGCTCCTGATTCCATTGCATGCCGCCGCAGATTCGCCGTACGCACACTTGGCGTGGCGCTCCGTGGGGCCGGCCGTGGGCGGGGGCCGCGTCGCGGCAGTAGCCGGAACCGCTCAAAATCCGAGTCTCTACTACATCGGTACGGCGGGCGGCGGCGTGTGGAAGAGCGAGAACGGCGGCGCAACATGGTCGGCGGTCTTCGCGAAGGAGCCGGTCGCGGCGATCGGGGCGGTGACGATCGATCCCACGAACGAAAACACCGTATGGGCCGGAACCGGCGAAGCGAATCCGCGCAACGACGTCACCTTCGGCAACGGCGTCTACAAGACGACCGACGGCGGCAAGACGTGGACGAACGTCGGCTTACGCGACACGTGGTCCATCTCGCGCATTCTGGTGGATCCGCACGAGCCGCAGCACGTCATCGTCGGAGCGTTCGGCGATCCCTTCCGGGACAGCGATGCGCGCGGCGTCTACGTTACCGATGACGGCGGGAAGACGTGGAGCAAGACGCTCTTCGTCGGTCCTGCAACCGGTGCCGCGGAACTGGCGATGGACCCGAGCGACCCGTCGGTGATCTATGCCAGCATGTGGCAGTTCCGGCGCCTGCCCTGGACGTTTCACTCCGGCGGGCCGGAGGATGGCATCTGGCGTTCTATCGACGGCGGCAAGACGTGGACGCGGTTGAGCGGGCACGGGCTGCCGACGGGATACCTGGGCCGCAGCGCCGTCGCCGTCGCGCCGAGCGACAGCAAACGCATCTACGCGATCATCGAGGCCAAGGGGGGCATCCTGTGGCGCAGCGACGACGGCGGCGAGAACTGGACGATGGTGTCGGACAACACGCTCGTCGATCAGCGGCCGTTCTATTTCACCCATCTCGCCGTCGATCCGCGTGACGAGAATCGCGTCTACGCGGTGTCGATGATGCTCGCGCTCTCCAAGGACGGGGGCAAGAATTTTGCGCCGATTGCGCAGGGCGTGCACGTCGATTACCACGCGATTTGGATCGCGCCCAACGACCCCAGCCGCATCATCGTCGGCGAAGACGGCGGATACGCGATCACGCTCGACGACGGTGCGCACTGGTCATTCTCGCGCAACATTCCGATCGGCGAGGTCTATCACGTCGGCCTCTCGCTCCACGCGAACCCGTACTGGGCCTGTGCGCCCCTGCAGGACAACAACGGTTTTTGCGCACCGATGAACTCGCAGAATCCGACCGGTATTGCCAACGCCGATTGGCAAGACGTGATCGGCGGCGACGGCGAGTGGGCCGTCCCCGACCCGAGCGATCCAGCGCACGTCTTGGCCGACCTGGAGACGGGCCGCATCGTCGACTACGACACGAACACGCGCACGAGCCGCTTCGTCGTACCATACTACGACTTCTCGCGGAACGGATTTGCGCTTTACAACGCGCGCTACCGCTTCAACTGGGATGCACCGATCGCGTTCGCGCCGTGGGACGGACACGTGGCGTGGATCGGCGCAAACGTGGTTTTCCGCACGACCGATCGGGGCGTCCATTGGACCGCCATCAGCCCCGACCTGACCCTGAACGACAAGGCGCACCAAATTGCTGCGGGCGGACCGATTACACTCGACGTCTCGAGTGCCGAGTACTCGGATACGCTGCTCGATATCGAAGGCTCGACCGCGCGGAGCGGCGAGATCTGGACGGGCGCCGATGACGGCGTGATCGCGGTCACGACGGACGACGGAAGGCACTGGAGCAAGCACGTTATTGCGAGCGTGCCGCCGTACTGCCGCATCGAATCGGTCGTGCCGTCGCCGTTCTGGGCGGCCGTGGCGTATGCGAACGAAGATTGCCATCGCTCGGGCAACTACCATCCCTATCTCTTTGTCACGCGCGATTACGGCCGTTCGTGGAAGAAGATCACGAACGGGTTGCCCGACAACGTGTGGGTGCGCAGCGTCCGCCCCGACGACCGCAACCCGAGCCTGCTCTTTGCGGGAACGGAGACGGGTTTATGGATATCCTACGACGCAGGCGCGAGCTGGTCGGATTTCAGGCTCAATATTCCGGCGGTCTCCGTGCGCGACATTCGGGAGCAGCCGGAGTTCAACGATCTCGCGATCGCGACGCACGGCCGGGACCTCTGGATCCTCGACGACATCGGGTCGCTGCAGCAGTTGCCGCGAGCCGAGCGCGCCGGGGCGATGCTCTTTGCGCCGCGCACGGCCTACGCGTACGCGTACCGTTCCAGCGGCGACGAGGGAGCGTATACCGATTTTCGCGGCGAGAACCCACCGGCCGGAGCGATCATCGACTTCTACCAATCGACGCCGCAGCAGCGCGCTCCGTCGATGGAGATTCTCGACGCTGCGGATCACGTGATCCGGCACATCCCGCCGCAGAAGAGACCCGCGAAACCGGAAGCACCCAATCCGTATGCGGGACCCGGCAGTGGTCCGGGCGTCACGAACGACGCGGGCATCAACCGCGTCGTCTGGAACTTCCGCGAGGACGGTCCGCCGCTGTGCAACGCCTGCGCCAAGGGCTTCCGCGGCTCGCCCGTCGGACCGGCGGTGATTCCGGGGCGCTATATCGCGCGAATCACGCTCGACGGTAGAACGTATTCGCAGCCGTTCATCGTAAGAGCGGATCCGCACCAGCCGTATACGCTCGCGCAACTGCGCGCCGGATACGATTTCGCCCGTCGGTATAGCGTCGTATCCGGCAAGATCGACACGGTGATCGACCGCCTCGCGGCGCAGCAGCGATCGCTGCAAGCGGCGCAGGTCGCGCTCGCGAAGGGTAACAACGCCGCGCTCGCGGGCCGGGTCGCGACGGCGCTGCGGGAGCGTGACGCGATCTTCAGCGCGTTCACCGCCGATTATCACAACGACGAGGACTCGATCCAGCGGCCTGGAGCGCTGAAAGAGGACGTTCCACGAGCCGGATTCGGGCCGTCGCAGCCGCCGCCGACACCTTCGCTGCTCGCGTTCGCACGCCGTTTCGATGGCGAGTACCGTGCCGCCATGCTGCGTTACGACGCTTACGTGCGGATGCTGCAATCGCTCAACGCCGCGTTGCAGGCCGCCCACATGGCGCCGATCGCGCAGGCGAGACCGATTTCACCATAGCCACCACCACTGTCATCCTGAGCCTGTCGAAGGACGAAGGGGCGACGTGATCAATCGCGGTGAGTTCCTGGCTATTAGCGGCGCCATGACTGCGAGCGCCAGCGCTATGCGCTTCGTGATGCTACCGCCTCTGCGCGGGTCGATCTCACCTGAAAACGCGCGAGCAGCAGATATAGCCATCCGGTCGCCTTTCGTTCAGCAGCAGAATGAGGCGGTAATGCGATTAATGCTCTCGATCTCAGACTCGCGGTTGCGCTCCGATGCAAACAGAGTATTGGAAATGCCGGCTCCCCACTACCAGCAGCGGTATCCAACACTGGAATCTCGCGTCGCGTTACGCGATGCGTTCGCGCGTGAGGGGTGGGTTGCCGCCGATGCGCCCGTCGAGGGCATCTTTCCTCCCGTCGGGCCGAGCGGCATCGCACAGCCATTCTGGTCCACACCCGGCTCGGCGGAGGATTCGCATCACGCCTATCCAGGCGGCCTTTGCGTGCACGAGCACTTCAACGGATGCATGAGCGACCGCTTCGCGAGCAACTACGACGGTATCTACTTCGAGCGGCACAAGGAGATCGATCGCGACCTCTGCGTGGCGGCGGCGCTCTACCACGACATCATGAAGAGCGTCGTCTTTCAGTACCGAGGCAACGGGACGTTCACGCCGGAGTTGACGATCGGCGGAACCGGCGGGCACCACGTACTCTCCGGTGCGGAAGCGATCGCGCGCGGCCACGATGCGCGCTTCGTCACCGTGCTGCTCTCCGCGCATGCGGCGCCCTCACTCGGGGACGAGGCGAAGGTCGTGACGTGGTGCCGCGCGGCCGCGATGCTCGCGGGCGTCGATCCGGTTGCCTTCGGACTCGTGCGAAAGACCGCCGATGGCTACGCGCTCGCCGAGCCGCCGCCGATCGAGTGTTTCATCAGCCACCTGAGCGATCACGACTACGTGTTGACCGTTCTCGCCTCGCAGACGGTGCGCCCGGCGCTGGCTCGTGTCGCGTCGCATTTCGGGGTATCGCCGAGCGACGCACCGGCGCTCAACTGGTGGCGCCTACGAATCTGCGCGAATGTTTCGATGATCGCGCTCTACGAAGCGCTGCTCAAAGGAGAAACAGCGTTCGCACGCGCCGTGCAAGCGGCTCACGAATTGTCATCTTGACGCGAAGAAGCGGCGCAGGAACGCCTCGTGCTTGTAGGAGCCGCTCTTACCGAAATGCACGATCGCGAGGGATTGCGACGGAACGAGGTAGAGCGCTTGTCCGCCGGCGCCGCTCGCATAGAAGAGATCGGGCGGCGCGCCTTTCACGCCCAGCCACCACGCGAGGCCGTACCGTGGATTTGCCGCGGATCCTTTGAAGCACGCGGCGAGTACGGCGTAATGCTCCAACACCCATCGCCCGTACGCAAGCCAGTTGCGCGCGGTCAGTTGCACGCCCGTCGGCAGTGGATGCGTGCCGTCGGAGAGGGTTCGCCACGACGCGACGCTGACGCCCGCGGGGTCCAGCATGCGCTCGCGCAGATACGTGACGGGTGTCAGGTCGTGCGCTTCGAGCTTGCGGGCGAGCACCGCGCCGAAGACCTGAAGCGCGATTCCGCCGTAGGCGAAGCGGCTACCCGGCTCGCTTTTCAACGGCATCGTGAGTGCCGCGTCGTACGTCGGAACCGCGTTGCCAAGCCCGCCGAAACCGAAACCCGCCGTGAGTTGCAGGAGCATGCGCAGGGTCACCCTTGATTTACGCTCGTCGCGCTCCCACGCTTCGAACGTTCGTGCGACGGGCTCATCGAGGCCGAGGAGTCCATCGGCTTGCGCGAGCAGAGCCGCGACCCCCCAAAAACTCTTCGTGCCGCTATACAGCGGATGCGCCTTCGTGACATCGTAACCGCCGGAGTATAGTTCCTCTTCGATCTGCTCGCCGCGGGCGATCACGAGCGCATGTAGGCCATGCGCGTTTGCGTAGGCGAGTGGCTCCACGGCGCAGGCTCTTCCTTGAGCCGAGCGGTATTCCCGCCCCATGCACGTCCTTCTCACCGGTGCCGGCGGATTCGTCGGTCATCACATTTTGGAGCATTTTCTCGTCAACACGGATGCGTATCTCACGCTGACCGACTCCTTCAGGCATCGCGGAACGTCCGAGCGCATCACGGAGGTGCTGGAGGGTAGGCCGGGTTCGTACGATCGCGTTTCCGTCCTCACGCACGATCTCACGACGCCCTGGAGTCGGTACGGAATACGCGCGATTCTCGAGCACGGCGAAGTCGACGCGATCTTGCAGGTTGCCTCCGAGAGCCACGTGGATCGATCGATCGCCGAACCGGTTCCGTTCGTTCGCAACAACGTCGACGTCGCCTTGAACTCCCTCGAGTTAGCGCGCGTCCTTCGACCGAAGCAATTCGTCTTGCTCTCGACCGACGAAGTCTACGGGCCGGTTCCGCTCGGGCGACCGTCGATCGAATGGGATCCGATTCTGCCGAGCAATCCCTATAGTGCGTCGAAGGCGGCGCAAGAGGCCATCGCCGTCTCGTACTGGCGAACCTACGACGTTCCTATCGTCATCATCAACGCCATGAATCTCATCGGCGAGCGCCAGCACCCCGAGAAGTTCATTCCGAAGGTCATCGCAAACGTGATCGCCGGAACCCCGGTACCCGTCCATTGCTCGAGTGCCGTCGTCCGCGAGCTCGGAAGCGCTCCGTTGCGGGCTGATGACACCAAGCGCGTCGATCGCGCGCAGATCGGTCGCCGTTGCTACCTGCATGCGCGCAATCTCGCCGACGCGATGCTCTTCTTGATTCGTGACGCGAAGATCGAAGGTGCGCCGATCGCCGCAAAGGGGCATTACGATCCGGCCGCGTCCGGTGCAGGCAACTTCCCGTTGCGCTTCCACGTGATCGGGGAGCACGAGGTCGACAACCTCACCATGGCCGAGCGCATCGCGGAGTTCGCCGGGAAGCCGCTCGTGTGGGAGGCGATCGACTTCCACTCGACTCGGCCGGGCCACGACCTGCGGTACGCGATGGACGGCCGGCGCTTGCGCGAACTCGGCTGGACACCGCCGGTGCCGCTTTGGGACTCGCTCGCACACGTCGTACGCTGGACGCTTGCGCACCCGCGTTGGATGGCAGACTGATTCCGTTGCCGCCCCAGATCAGCGTGGTGATTCCCGCCCACAACAACTGGTGGCTCACGCGCCGATGCCTCCTTCACTTGGACGAACTGCGTGCCGTATCGCCGGTGCGCTTCGAGACGATTGTCGTCGACAACGGCTCGAGCGACGAAACCGCGGAAGAACTCGCGCGCTTCGATTGGGTGCGCCGCCTTCGGCTCGAGGAGAACGCCAACTTCGGCGGCGGCACGAATGCCGGTGCGGGCCTCGCCGACGCGCCGATCGTGCTCTTTTTGAACAACGATGCATGGCCGCTCGGCGATGCATTGACGCCGCTGGTCGATGCTTTCTCGCGCGCCGAAGTCGCGATCGCGGGCGCCGCCATCTTCTACGAAGACGGCGTGACGCAGGGCGCCGGATGCGTGTTGCTGCCGAACGCGCATTGGTTTCTCTCGTGCCGGAATCTGCCGGCCGCGCTCGACGCCGTGCGAACGTCGCGCGACGCCGTGGTCGTGCCGGGTGCGGCGATCGCCGTGCGCAAAGAGTGGTTTCTTCGCGGCGGCGGCTTCGACCCGATCTTTCGAAACGGCTTCGAGGACACCGATCTGTGTTTGCGGGCATATTCGCAGGGGCACGTCGTCCGCTACGTCGCCGAATCCCGATTCGCGCACTACGAGGGCGCAACGTCCGGTCGCTTCGACTGGGAACTCGAGAACGAACGGACCTTCTATCGGCGTTGGTCCGGGGCACTGGCCGCCATGCCGAGGATACAGCGGGGCGAAGTGAGCGCGATCGTTCTGCGCCGCAACGCCGGCGACACGATTTCCGGCGCGGTTCTCGACGATGTGCTTGGGGCCGTCCGCTCCTACGGACACCCCGTCGTCGGGAGCATCGCGCCCTGGCGGCGGCTCGATCGGCGTTTTCGCATCGCAGCGACCCTTGCGTGGAACTGCGATGGAGCGCCGTACGCTCCGTCCGTGGAGGTATCGGTGAAGAATGGTCGTGCGCTGTTGCGGACGCACGGCGCGATCTCGCTCGAGGTCCCGTGGATGCCGTGCGCCGAGCCCGCGCGTGCCGACGCCGCGCTGATCGGGAAATCCGATCCCTATGGATATTGCGAACTCGTTGCGGCGTATTCGGGCGCAGAGGGTGCCGAAGCCGCGCAGGATGCGTTACGGCGCGGTGCGCCGCGCCGAAGCGCGATGCGCGTGCTCGATCTCGCGCGCGTTGCGCGCTTCGGCCTCGAGCGCCCGGGGCGCGCGCTCGCAAACGCGCCCATTGCGTTGGCCTCCGCATGAGCGATTCGGAGCGCCGTCGCGTCGACGCGGAGGCTTACCGCCTAGCGATGCGCCGCACCGCTGCGAGCGTTGCCGTGATCACGGCGGCGCACGAGGGGCGGATTCACGGCATGACCGCGACCGCGATGACCAGCGTGAGCGTGGAGCCGCCGACGCTTCTCGTCGTGGTAAACCGCACGACGCGAACGCATCCATTCATTCGAAAGAGCGGGCGCTTTGCGGTCAACGTGCTCGCGATGGGACAAGAGGAGATCGCACGCCGCTTCGCGGCCGGCGTCGAGAACCAATTCGAGGGCATCGCGTACGACCTGCATGCGGCCGAGGTTCCCATCATCGCCGGCAGCGTCGCCGCCTTCGTCTGTATCGCGACCGATGCATTTGACGTGGCAACCCACACGATCTTTATCGGAGAAGTCGAGGAGGCGCAGCATACGGATCTCCCGCCGCTGCTCTACTACGACGGGCGCTTCATCGATCTAGGCTAGGAGCGTAGCAGCGTCTACGCTACACAACGAAACGTCGCGTAGACGTACGGGTAGTCGGGCCGAAACCAGTTGCGAAAACTCCGCCGTACCAATCCGGCGTGCGTGACCGGTGAGGCGCCCTTTATAACGAAATGCTCGCCGTCGAAGAAATCGGCGGAGTAGACCGGATACGAGGCCATTGGGCGGAAGCCGGGCAGCGGCGCGAAAGGCGTGCTCGTCCACTCCCAGCCGTTTCCGATCAGGTCGTTGATCCCCCACGCGCTCGCGCCCTTGGGATAGCTGCCGACCGGCACCGGATCGAAACGCGCGAAGCCGAAATTGCCGCGTGTTTCGTCCGGCGGTGCATCGCCCCAAGGATGGGCGCGCTCCTCTCCCTGCGGCGTTCCGAAGGCGGCGCGATGGTATTCCGCTTCCGTCGGCAGACGCACGCCTTTCCATTGGGCGTACGCCGTTGCTTGCCGCTGCGTGACATAGACCGGCCAAGCCAAAGGCAGCGTGATGAGATCGAAGAGCGTCTCGAGGCGCCACTCTCCGTCGATGCGACGCCAAAACGGCGGCGGCTCTCCGCCTGCCTTGACGAATTCCAAATAGTCGCCGTTGGTGACGTCGTCGGCGTCGATTTCGAAATCCGGAACCGTGACGACCGTTTCCTCGAACTCGTTGTCCCATCCGAAGGGGATCGCGTCGCGCCGTGCGCCAAGCGTGGCCGTGCCCGCCGAAACCGTAACGCGGCGGTAACGTGGGCGCTCGCCGTCCACGTGCAGGCTCGGCAGCGCGCGCTTGCGCTCGCGCGGCAAGCGATGCACGATGTAGAGGAGCGTTTCGTGGTGCATCCACTCGTGTTCGATGATGTTGTGCGCGCTCTGAGCGCGGACGAGCCGCGGATTATCGGGATCGTCGAGGCGCGCGCGTCGCAGCGCGTCCCGCACGCGCGCGTCGCATTCCTCGGCGAAGCGCTGCACCTCTCCGCGGGCCGGCCATCGCGGGGGGGTCGCCGCCGCCGCGTCCGAGAGATTCTCGGGATCGATGCCGCGCTCGAACAGCCGCTCCAACTCCTCGTCGATCGCCTGGCCGCCCAGCGCGAGCCGCACCAGCGTGCTGAAGCTGAACGCCGGAATGTGCCCTTCGTAGAACACGAACGGGTGGCGAAGCGGGATCGGGCGATCCTCGTACGCCTCGGGCGCGATCAGGTCGAAGAGCAGATGCGTGCGTCGCCGGTTCTGTTCGTAGGCCTCGCACAGCGCGGCCCGTTCCTGCGTGATGTCTGAGATCATCGTTCTTGCTCCTCTTGCAGAAGCTCACGGGAGAGATTCCCCGGATTTGGCGAATCCACTCGCTATGACCGTCCGCGAGACCGCCCCTCGGCTTACCATCGACAACGTAGGCGCCGGCTCCTGGAGCGACGGCTTCGCGGAGGACGTCCGCGTGGGTCTGGAAGCGAGCCCCAAGAGGTTGGCGCCGCGCCATCTCTACGACGGCATCGGCTCCGCACTGTACGAAGCGATCACGCTGCTTCCCGAATACTACCTCACCCGCGCCGAGATGGAGATCCTCGAGCGCGATGCGGGGAAGATCCTCGAACGGGTCGGCGAGGTGGAAATCGTCGAGCTGGGGCCGGGGGATGGGCGAAAGAGCCGCATCGTGCTGGAGGCCGCGCTGCGCCGCCAGACGCACGTGCGCTACAATCCGATCGATATCTCGGCGACGTCGCTGCGCGCCCTTGCCGAGCGTCTCGTCGTCGAATACGATCGCCTCACGGTTGCGGCACAATGCGGTGACTACGTTCGCGCATTGCAAAGCCGCTCGTTGAGAGGTCCGATGCGCAAGCTGGTACTATTTCTCGGCTCGAGCATCGGCAACTACGAGCGTGCCGATGCGATTGCGCTCCTTCGCACGATCTCCACGGCGCTGAAATCCGGGGACGCGCTGCTGCTCGGGGTCGATTTGAAAAAATCGCGGGAAGCGCTGGAACTCGCCTATGACGACCCGGCAGGCGTAACCGCGGCGTTCAACCGCAATATCTTGGCGCGTATCAATCGGGAGCTGGGTGGCGCCTTCGATCTACGAACGTTTCGCTTCTTCGTTCGCTACGATGAGAAGCGCGCCAGCGTGGACTCCTTCCAACAGTCGGTGCGCGAGCAACGCGTGCGGATCGCCGCGCTCGATCTCGAGGTTCCTTTCGTCGAAGGGGAATGCATTCTCACGGAATCTTCCTACAAGTACGAGCGCGCGGACGTGCAACGGATGGCGGAGGAAAGCGGCTTTCGCGTGGGCGCCGACTGGACGGACTCTGCCGGTCGATTCAGCGTCAATCTGCTGACCGTGATCTAGGGAGCCTCTGATTAATCCCATGTACCCATCGTTAGTCGCCCCGAGGGTTCGGATGCTAGGAGACCGTGAGGAAGCATACCCACCGCGGTCTGTGACCGAGCGGGCGACAACGCAGACGGGCCCTCGGGGCGCAAACCCGAAGGGCAACGGCGTTTTCGCCGCATCTCGTTGTCGCTGCGTCGGTCACAGACGCCTTCCAGTATGCTCCCTCCTCGCTCCTCGATCTGCAGCGAAAACGCTCGTTGCGCTCGGTGCAGCGACTTCTTCAGGCCTTCCCTAGCAGAATCCGTTGGTGGACGAGCGTTCCATCGCGGCTTACGATTACGAGCTTCCCGCCGCCCTGATCGCACAATCGCCGGCGCGGCGGCGCGACGGCGCGCGCTTGATGATCGTACGAGACGAGGCGTTCGCGGACCGCACCTTTGCGGAGTTGGCGGAGATCCTGCGGCCCGGGGACCTGCTCGTGCTAAACGAGACCCGGGTGATTCGTGCGCGGCTCGGCGCCCGACGCGAAAGCGGCGGCCGCGTCGAAGTGCTCCTGCTGCACCCGCAAGGCGGCGGCTATGATCCGCACGCATCGGCGTGGAGGGCGCTCGTGCGGCCGGCGAAGCGCGTGCGCGAAGGCGACCGGCTGTCGCTCTACGCGCGCGACGGCGAAGCGTTGGGATCTGCGACCATCACGCGCACCTTGGCGGGCGGTCTACGCGAGTTGCACCTGGAGCTGGCGCTTGCGTTCGAACCGTTCCTCGAGCGGGCCGGCCGGCTGCCGCTGCCACCCTACATTCACAACGAATCCGAGGACGCGCAGGAACGATATCAAACCGTCTTCGCCCGCATGCCGGGGAGCGTCGCCGCGCCGACCGCCGCGTTGCATTTCACGCGCGAACTGCTCGAACGATTGGAGTCGCGCGGCATCGAAATCGCCAAACTCTCCCTCGATGTCGGCCTCGGCACGTTCGCGCCCATGCGCGGAGCGCGCATCGACGAGCACGAAATGCACGCCGAGCGCTACGCGATCCCGTCCGATACGGCGGGACGGATCGCACGCGCGCGCGCCGAGGGACGGCGTATCGTCGCCGCCGGGACCACGGTGGTGCGGGCGCTCGAAGATGCTGCCCTTGCAGGCTCTCGGAGTAAGACCGCGCTCTTCATCGCACCAGGTTTTCGCTTTCGCGTCGTCGACGCGATGATCACGAACTTTCACCTACCGCGTTCGACGCTGCTCGTGCTCGTCAGTGCCTTTGCGGGGCGCGACCTCGTGCTTCGCGCCTACCGCGCCGCGATCGATCGCGGGTATCGCTTCTTTTCCTTCGGCGACGCAATGTTGTTGCAGAGGCGCGAACGCCGCGACTCCGAAGCGTAGGATCGCGATGCGCTACGTCTCCTTCGACGCGCCCGGAGGTCTGGAGATGCTGCACGTGGCGCGGGGCGAATCGCCGAAGCCCGCTATGGGCGAGGTGCTGATCGCCGTGGAAGCCGCGGGCGTCTCGCGCGCCGACGTCCTGCAACGGCGCGGTCTCTATCCGCCGCCGCCGGGCGCATCGACGGTGCTCGGGCTCGACGTCGCCGGAACCGTTGCGGAACTCGGCGGGGGTGTGACGGATTGGCAGGTCGGCGATCGCGTTTGTGCGCTGCTCGGTGGCGGTGGATATGCAGAGTTCGCGACGGCGCCGCAGGGACAGGTGCTGCCGATCCCCGAGGGCTGGAGCGCCGTCGAGGCGGCGACCCTTCCGGAGAACGCGTTCACCGTTTTCGACAATATGGTGACGCGTGGGCGCCTGGGTTCGGGCGAACTGGTACTCGTCCACGGTGGAACCAGCGGCATCGGCTCGACCGCGATCATGTTCGCCGTGGCGCTGGGCGCCCGAGCGATCGCAACCGCCGGAAGCGAGGAGAAATGCGATGCGTGCCGCCGCATCGGGGCGCTCGACGCGATCGACTATAAGACGAAGGACTTCGTCGAAGAGACGTTGCGAATCACGCAGGGGCGCGGCGTCGATCTCGTCATCGACATCGTCGGGGGCGAGTATGGGCCGCGGAACGTCCGCGTCCTCGCGCCGGACGGGCGCATCGCCTGCATCGCGACGCAGGGCGGCAGCAGCGCCCAGATCGATCTCGGCGAGTTGATGCGCCGGCGCGGCACGATCTTCGGCAGCTCGTTGCGCCCGCGCACGGCGGAGCAGAAGAAGGCGATCGCCGATGCGCTGCGCGAGCGTATCTGGCCGCTCCTACCGGCGCGCGACCCGATCGCGCCGCTCGTCGACTCCGTCTTCGACTTCGCTCACGCCGCCGATGCGCACCGCCGCATGGAAGCCTCGGCACACATCGGCAAGATCGTCTTAACGCCCGGTTAGTGGGGGCGCGCAGCCAAGTTTCCGGCGCGAAGTGCCGGAAGTGCGGGCGGAGCGCCGGGCGGTGGGTGGAAGGCACCGCCTTTTCAGTGGGGGCCCACGGCGGTAGTCGCCGTGGGGGCGCGCAGCCAAGTTTCCGGCGCGAAGTGCCGGAAGTGCGGGCGGAGCGCCGGGCGGTGCGCGGAAGTGCACCGCCTTTTCAGTGGAAGATTTGTTCCACGAAGAGCGCGTGCGGACCGGTTGCCATGAAGAAGAGCATCGGAATCGAGAGCAGCGTGTTCACCCGCGATGCCAGAAATGCGATGCGGCGAGCCTTTGCCTTCTCGGCGTCGGTTGCGGGGACGAAGCCGAGAATCTTCTGCTGGTTGCGCCAGATCGGGCCCCAGACGTTGATGAGCATGATCGTTCCAAGCCAGGCGCCGATGCCGATCGGCGCGAGAGCCCCCCGTAGGAGGAAGGCGCCGACGAAGCCGTTCGTGCCGTTCACCGTGACCGTGCTCAGCAGCCAGGCACCGAAGAGCCACGTGACCACCGCCGCCCAGCGGAAGAAGAGCAGCGCGCGCGGCATGATGTACTTGCTGATCGGCGCGGCTTCACCGGCGGCGGTTGCTTCCTTGACCGCCGCAACGTTCACGAAGTTGAAGTAGTAGAGCAGGCCGATCCACATCACGCCTGCCAGGATGTGCACCCACCGGATGAGCGGTTCTTGCCATACGGACATCACGCACCCACCCCGGTGTTATGAGCCACGAGCCACTCGGCGACGAAGTACAGGATTCCGGTTAAGACGACGCCGCTGATGATCGTGCCCCAGATCGAGTCTAGCGGATTTTTCATGGGGGGTGTTCCGCCGTGCGATCGCGCGACCCCTGGAAAGCGTTGCCAAGCTCGCTTGCCGTGAGGCTCTAGAGCAGGGCGGGGGCGCCCCGCCTTCAGAAGTTCCGAAGCGATGCTGGGACGCGTACTTTGCCTGGCGGTTCTCTCGGCCTTGACGCTCGGCGCGGGAAACGCTGCGCCGGACCCGTATGTGATTTACGATCAGGCGGAGTCGTTTTGGTTTAGCCAATCCTATCCGCCGTATCTCGAATACCACGTCGCGGTGGAGGTACGGGAGGCTGCAATCGCGCGCGTGGAGCGCTATGCGAGCGGCTTCGACGCGATGGACGGCGCGATTTGGGTCGATCCCGTCAGCGACTACGAACAGGCACACCCGTACGTCCCGCATGGCATCAACGTCTCGATCCTCGGCATGAACGTCGGGAAACCGGAGCCGTCGATCGACTTCGTAGGCGTACCGATCCTCACCCCGACATACAGCTTCGGGATGGCGCCGTTCATCGCCGCAGCGCCGCCGGGAAGCGCCGAGTCGGCCCGGCAACTCGTCGCTGCAATCCGCCGCGCCTTCCACGATCCCTATCCTCCCGGTCGCGCACCGCCGCGCTCGGCGGCCCCGAACCATTTGCTCGAGATCGCCCATGCGGTCGTCACGCGCCGCATCTACGACATCACGCTGCTCGGGGTCGAGGGCGTCGATGGTCACGATTGCTACCATTTGCGCCTGAGTCCGCGCCAAGATCCCGGGCGCTATCGTTTGCGGGATCTCTGGGTGGACGAGGGGAGCGGCGCGACGTGGCGGCTTCGCGAGGCGCTGAACTTCGTTGAGGGACCCGGGACGACGGTGCCCTGGACCGTGCGGTTCGACAATATCGCGGGCGTGCAGTACGTCGCCGACGAGAGCGCGGACGCCCCGCTGCGCTCGCGTGGTGCAACCTATTCCAGCGTCGTGGTTCGATTCGAAGGGCTGCATGCGGTGACGATCCCACAATGGAATCCGATCTCTATCACGCCGCAGAGCAACACGCTGCGCGAACCGGAGTAGTCCTCGATTACGGGTTGCGGTCCGGAGCGGGGGCAACTGCGACGGTTTTCGCTTCCGTATAATAGACCAGGCCGGGCGGGCCGGCGGGCTGCTTTCGGACGTGCTTGCGCAGCGTGTAGTCGACGGGAACGGATACGCTTTCTCGCGATTTGGAATGGAGGGCCGCGAGCGAGGCTGCAAGGGCGACGTCCTCGTCGGGCGGAGCTTCCCGGTCGTCGCGTTGCAAGATCACGTGCGCACCGGGAACGCCGCGCGCGTGAAACCAGAGATCGTTCGGGCGCGCGACGCGGAAGGTGAGGTCGGCATTTTCGAGCGGCGAGCGGCCGACGAGAATGCGCGAGCCGTTTTGCGTGCGCCATTCCATGGGCTTGCGCCGCCGGCGCGGCACCCGGCTCGGCGTGCCGCGCGAACGCCGCCGCGGTTCGAGCGTATCGAGCGCGCGCTCCACGTCCGCGAGATCGTCGTCGCCGGCGCGTTGCGCTTCCCACGCGAGCGCCTCGACCGCCTCGCGTTGTGCGGTCAGCGAACGTTCTCGCCTGGCAAGGTGCGGGAGGGCCGAGCCGAGTTTACGGTATCGCGTGAAGAGTTTGGCGGCGCGATCCTTCGCATCGGGGCGAAGGCTTTCGTCGAGTTCGTGGAGCGTCGCGTAGATACGCCCGCCCTCTTCGCGCAGGTGCTCGCGCTCGCCGGACGCGAGGCGGCTCGCCTCGAGCGCGTCTCCCTCGCGCTCGATCGCAGCGGTACGCGCGACGATTCGGCGCAGCAGGGCTGCGCGGCGCTGCGCGGTGCGCGCACGCTCACCGTCGCCGATGCGACGCGCGCGATCTTGGGCGAAGAGCTCGAGCAAGGATGCCTCGCGCGAAAGCACCGCATCGGCAAACTGCGGCAGCGGAAGAAGATGCGCTTGTGCGAGCACGCGGTCGCGGCGGTAGACGTAGAGCGGCTCGCGCAGGGCCTCTTCGCTTTCGAGGAATGCGAGTGCCTGTGTGGGGTCTGCACCACTCTCCGCAACGAGGCGTGGGAGCGCCGGCGAGCCCGATCGCAGCGGTGGAGGCTCGTACGGAAGACCGGCGGCAACGGCACGAGCCGGATTCTGCGCAAGGCCGAACTCCTTGAACGCGCTCACCACCCGCTCGCCCTTCACCAGCACGGCGTTTCCGAAGCGCGGTACGAGTTCGAGGCAGAGGTCTACTTCATCGCCTACGCCGAAGCGCGAGCGTATGCCGAAGGTCAGCCGAAGCAAACGCTCCCCGCGCCCTGCCGAGACGGCGACGAGCGCCATCCCGCGTAGCGTGCGCGCGAGTGCGCGGGTAAACCCCGGTTCGCTCGCAATGTCCAGTTCACCGGTTTCGAGCGTCACGACGGGCGGCGAGCCGAAGAGATCGATGCAGAGCAGCACCGTGCCGCCACGCGACCACAAGAGTAGCGCGGGGCGCCCGTCGGGAAGCAAACCCGCGTCCTGGACGCGCGATCCCCGAAGCCGCGACTCCAGTTCCGAGCCGGCGCGTCGAATGAGCGCCCAGTCGGTAAGCATGAGGCGCTATCGTTCGGTCGGCGTGGCGCTGGCCCTCGCCGCGCTCGCGGCGTGTACCGCCGGCGGCGCACCGCACCCCGCAGGCTGGACGCAGGCACCCGGAGCGAAGGCAACCTGGACGACGATGAGCGGTGCCGGGAGCGAGCGCTATTCATACAACGCTGAAAGCTATTCGGGCCAGCTCCAGGATCTCGCATCGGAGCAGGCCGTCGATACCGTGCAGCGAGAGCGCGGCGCCCGCCTGATTCGCAGCGTCCCATTCCCGGCCTGCCCCGGCGAGGCGGGGCTCGCCCGGTATGCGCTGCCCGGCGGAAGACTTCTCGAAGTTGCCTTTACCGTTAGCAACGGCAAAGCGGTCATCGCCGAGTACCTGCGCCCCGCGTCGATTGGCGAGGCGCCGGCGGCGATAACGGCCATGCGGCAGGCGGTTTGCTACAGTCTGTGAAAACTGGTCCGGGTCTCCTTTTCGTCGTATCGGGCCCCTCGGGGGCGGGCAAGGACACGCTGGTCGATGCGCTTCGAGCGCGCACGTCCCGCCTTCGATATTCGGTTTCGGCCACGACGCGTGGCCCGCGTCCGGGCGAAATCGAGGGCGAGCACTACTTTTTCCTGACCCCGGAGGAGTTCGAACGTCGACGCGATTCCGGCGACTTTCTCGAATGGCGCGTCTACAATGGGAACCTGTACGGCACGCCGCGAGATTACGTGGAACAAGCCCTGGCCGACGGTTACGACGTGATCATGAAACCGGAGGTCAACGGAGCGCTCGCAGTTCAGGCGGCGTATCCGGCGGCGGTCCTGATCTTCCTCGTTCCGGACCGCTTCTCGTACCTGCGCGATCGTCTCTTGGCTCGCAGGACGGAGACCAACGAAGAGATTGCGCGCCGCCTCGAAATCGCGCACCAGGAGATGCAGTCGATTCGAAACTTCGACTACATCATCATCAACGAGCAGCATCGCTCCGAGGAAGCGGTGGAGGACCTGGAGGCCGTACTCCACGCGGAGCGCTTCCGGATTCATCGGTTCGCCGACGACCAACTGCGAAACGTCGAACACACGTGACCACGCCGCTAGAAAGATTAATATGAGTAAGACCGCATTCGGAGACCTCGACGAGCTGCTCAAGCACACCGACTCCAAGTTCAGCCTCGTCAACGTCGTGACCAAACGCGCCCGGCAGTTGAACAACTGGATCCGCGTGCAGCAATTGCCGCCGATGGATCGGCGGGAGTATTACGCGAGCGAGCCCCTCGTCGACGACAAGGAGGGGATCAACCCGGACAAACCCGTGTCGATCGCCATCGACGAGATTGCCGAGGGAAAGATCGCGTATCATCGCATCAAAGAAGGCATCAAGTGACCAGATCCTTGCGAGGGAGGGTCGAAACGAAAGCATTGCGGCCTGCGGCGCCCCGATCCGAGAAGC
>DATCTQ010000038.1:0-28648 GCA_036567865.1 Candidatus Tyrphobacter sp.
CCCTGACGCTCGCGCCGATCGCGTATATCAATCGGCCCGAGGCAGCGGCGTAGAATTCTCAAGCATCCGTGGTCTCAAACCCATTGACACATTCCGGTGTCCAGATTGCAGGAGACTAGCAATGTGCAGGCTATTACAATTGAGGCGAACCGAAATCTCTTTAACATGCACTCATGCTCCGCGGGAGGCCAGCCGCGCTGCTCTGCGCTGCCGTCGCGAGCGTTGCCGTCTCAGATGAGAGGGCGCCCGTGGTGGCATCATAGTAGAAGGTGAAAGCATACGGGTAGAGCGTGCAGTCCTGGTCGTCGTAGCGTCCCATGCCGATCTCCTGAATAACGATCTTGCTGCTGCTTGTGGCAGGCGCAGCGATTGCGAGCCCGCGCCGAGAACTGCTTAAGGGCGCGCGGCGGCCAAGGACGTTACGCCGTGGTATGAAGCCGCCGAAGACCGGCTTTGGCCTCGGAAGGTCCCTCCAGGCGCGCAGGCTGAGACGCGCAGGCAGGAGCAGCGCCCGGCGAATCTGCGGATCCCTCGCGTTAATCGACTGGACGCCTCGACCGCCATTCAGCCTCGCCCCATGGGCCCCTTGTGACCCGAGACGGATGTCGTCCAAGATCCGCTGTGCAGCGTCGACATAGAGATACGCTTTGGTGATGTGCGTGCGCGTGAAACGCGGGTAAATCATGTGGCGCGCACGGGCGGGCAGGACAACCGCAGTGGCGATCGTGACGTGCGCTGGGAAGTTACGCCGCGAATACCTGTGAGGGTTGGTTAGGTTCGGACTGTTGAGCGAACTCCCTCGGTGTCCGATGGCCGAGAGCTGAGTGCGGTCGGATCTCGTTGTACTCCGTTCTCCACCGCTCCGCAGCCGCGCGGGCGTCGAAGATATTCGCAAAGCCGTGCAGGTTGAGCAGCTCGTCGCGGATACGCCCGTTGAGCGACTCAACTTGCGCATTCTGCGTCGGTTTCCCAGGATCGCTGAACTGAAAGGCGACGTGATGCTCCGCGCTCCACTGCAGCATGGCTCGGCTCGTGAACTCGCTGCCCCGATCGAAGCGCATCGTTTCGGCCAACTGCCGCTCCATGCCGATGCCTTCCAGGATCCGGATGACGTCGCGGCTGCCAAAGGAGAAAGCGATTTCTAAGGCGAGGCATTCTCGCGTGAAATCGTCGATGACGACCATTGCGCGAATCGGCCGCCCAAGGTTGAGCCGGTCGTGGATGAAATCGATCGACCATCGTTGATTCGGCCGCGACACCGGAAGGATTGCTGCTCCGCGAACGTACCGAACATGTCGCTTGCGCAGAGGCCGCACTTCGAGCCCCAGCACCCGATAGAGCCGACGAAAGCGCCACCAGGTGACCGCGCGGCCGTCGCGCCGCAGCATAATCATCAAACGGCGGTAGCCGAAGCGCGGCCATTGTTCGGCGACGGCCTTGATGCGCTCGACGAGCATCGGATCCTCCGGAGGTTTGCGCGATCGATACTGCGCGGTTTTGCGGGGACACTCGACGAGAACGCATGCTTGTCGCTGGGAGAGGCCTTTCTCTTGCAAGGCCTTCACCGCGGCTTTCCGCTGCGAAGGCCCCAACCGTTTTTTGACACCAACGATTTCATCGCGTCGACCTCTAGCGTGAGGCGCGCGATCACCCGCTGCATTTGCGCGTTCTCCGCCTCGAGTTGCCTCAAGCGTACCAGATCGCTCGTCTCCAGGCCGCCGTAGCGATCGCGCCACATGCGAATCGTATTTGCGTGAACGCCGTGCTTACGCGCCAACTCGGTCGCCGGCGTTCCCGCATCAAGCTCTTTGAGAATCCCGACGATCTGCGCCTCCGTGAAGCGGCTCTTTCTCATGGCGAGTCTCCTTGCTGGGCTCTACGCCCGGAAACTCACAGCTCCCGCTGGCCACCTTTTCCCAGCGCACGTCAACGCCGCACATTATTAGGCAGCGGGCCGAGGCGCCGGATGGCACTCCGTCACCGTGATCGGGGAGTGGCGATCCTACGCCAAGAAGAGGAGTGAGCGATGCCGGGTAATCTGGTAGGACATGCTATATACGCCCTTGCGGCCGCTCCAGCGTTGCTGGCCGTTGTCGAATTCTCGCTTCGCAGACTGGCAAAGGTGAGCAGCGGGCTCGCCGTTCATGGGTCACTGCCGACGTTGCGGCGCGGGTTCTACGCCATGCTGGCGGCGATCATGATCACGGCCTTCGCGTTGCCCTTGCGTTATGAGGTGACTTGGCTTGTTGCATTCCTGCTCTTGATGCCCATTCTGCTAGGCAGCTTAATCGGGTTCGCTCTTACGCAGAAAGCGCGCGGCCTAGAATAGCTCGCTAGCAGGCCGCCAGGATCGTTGCGGCGCCGAGCACCTCGTCGCTGCCGGGGTCGAGAAGCGCGACCAGTTGCCCGGGTGCAACCGCGCGCTGCGGTTCCTCGAAGCGCAGCTCCAGACGATCTCCGCGGACGGTCACAAATGCGGGCACGGGCTCGGCTCGGTAGCGGATCATCGCGCGAACCGGCGTCGGCGGCTCGGCGAAGCGTTCGGGTCGCACGAGATTGACCTCATCGGCGATCAGATCGCTCGCGAACAACTCGTCCTCTCGCCCAATCGTGATGGTTCCGCGCTCGGCATCGATGTGCGTGACGTAGCGCGGCCCGTCGCCGGAAGGGAGGGCGGCGCGCTGTCCGACGGTGTAGCGCGCGATGCCCGCGTGGGTGCCGACACGCGCTCCGCTCTCGTTCACGAAATCCCCCGGACGATCGAGACCGGGACGGATCCGATCGAGCAGGTCGCGATAGTCGCCGCCTTCGACGAAGCAGATGTCCTGCGACTCGCGCTTGTCGTGCACGGGCAACCCCAAGCGCCGCGCGTGAGCTCTCGTCGTCGCCTTGTCGAACTCGCCCAGCGGCAACAGCAGCAGCGAGAGTTGCTCCGGCGCGAGCTGCGCGAGCGCGTACGCCTGATCCTTTTCGTGCGGATTGCGAAACAAGTGCGGTCCGTCGGCACGATGCTCGACGCGCGCATAGTGCCCGGTTGCGACGAACGGTGCTCCCAGGCGGCGAGCATAGCTCGCGAGCGTTCCCAGTTTGACGAAGTTGTTGCACGAAATGCAAGGGTTCGGCGTTCGCCCGCGAGCGTAGTCGCCGGCGAAGCGCTCGATCACCGAACGGCGAAACGTCTGCTCGAAATCGAGCACGTAATGCGGAATGCCGAGCTTCGCGGCACTCGCCCGCGCATCGTCGAAATCGTCGATGCCGCAGCAACTCTTCGCGGAGGCCGGGCGCGACGGCTCGTACATCTTCATCGTAACCCCGACGACGTCGTAGCCTGATTCGACTAGGAGACCGGCTGCAACGGCGGAGTCGACGCCGCCGCTCATTGCGGCGACCACGCGGGCTTTACTCATGTTCTCTGAACCAGGATAACAGGTCATCGGGTGTAACAAAAGGGTTTCATGCCGGCGCTGGGTCAGCGTTTTCGTGCCGCACGCGAAGCTCGCGGCCTCTCCCTTCCCGAAGTCGCCGAGCAAATTCGCATCCGCGCGATTTACCTGGCCGCCATAGAGGACGAGAACTGGAACGCGATCGGAGCGCCGGTATACGTCCGCGGCTTCCTGCGCACGTACGCGCGTTTCCTCGGGCTTGACGCGGAGGAGGTCGTCGCGGCGTTCAACGTGGGCGAGGAGGGCGGCGGCGCGATCGTGCCCTCCCAAGGATGGGTGGTCGGCGCCGAGCGGGGGGGCGCACGCCGCGGCCTGCAGCTCTCGCCGCTCATCTGGCTCGCATCGCTGGTTGCCGTTCTTCTGGTCGCCTTCGTCGTCTACAACGAACTGACACTGCAAAAACCCGCGCCCGGTGGACCGCCGCCGGTCGCGGTCGGCACGCCCGCCTTTGGCTCGCCCTCTCCGGCTGATGGTACGCCCTCTTCGGCTGCGCCGACGAGCCCCACCGCGAGCGTCACGCCCATGCCGAGCGGAAGCCCGCTCGTCTTTTCCACGACGCATGCGCTCACGCTCCGCCTCTCCGGCCTCTGTTGGCTGCGCGTCGTCGTTGACGGGGGTGTTAGCATTGAGGGAACCTTTCCCGCGGGAACCACCAAGACGTTCTATGGAAAGAGCGCGGTCGTGCGCGTCGGGAACGCCGGGGCGGTCGACCTCGTCGTCGACGGTCGCGACCTCGGGAAGATGGGCGCGACGGGAAGCGTCGTCGAGCGCAGCATCGTAATTTAGCAGAAAGGAATGTGGATTGCCGAGCGAATCGTCGTTTGACGTCGTGTCCCGAATCGACGGACAAGAATTGGAAAATGCCCTCAACCAGGCGCGTCGCGAGATCGAGAACCGCTTCGACTTCAAGAATTCCAAGACGTCGATCGAGAACGATGCGAAGACGATCACGATCGTCTCCGACGACGAGATGAAGATGCGCAACGTGATCGACGTCGTCCAATCAAAAGCCGTTCGCCGGGGCATCGACATCAAAGCATTCGAAATCGGTGCCCTGGAGCCGTCGGTGGGCGGTACGGTACGGCGCGTTATTACCCTGCGCAGCGGTATCCCAAAGGATCGCGGCAAGACCCTCACGGAGAAGATCAAGTCGCTCAAGCTCAAGGTGAATGCCCAGTATCAAGACGATCAAGTCCGCGTGTCGGGGAAGAACAAGGATGATCTCCAGCGCGTCATCGCGGCCTTGAAGGCCATGGATTTCGATCTGCCGTTGCAGTTCGTGAACTACCGATAGGGAGAAGCGAGTTGGGTAAGCATCTTGCGGTACGAGACCTCCAGTTGAAGCGGCCGCCGCGCAACGTGCGGCGCGCGCTGGTCGTTATCGCGCTGGCCTGCATCGGGCTGGCCTCCGTGCTTACCGGGTACGCCATCTTCGCCAAGCACGTCAACCCGTTCATGATCGTCTCGCGAGCGTTCATTCCTAGCCCGCAGCAGACGTTCGGCAAGCAGAACCTGCTCGTGCTCGTCGAGGGCCTCGATTACGATTACACCAACAGCGATCAACCTTTCTCGAGCCAATCGCGCAGCGACGTGATCTGGGCGGTGAACTTCGACTTCGCGAACCACCGCGTCTACGAGTTGTCGATTCCGCGCGACATGCTGGCGACTTTCCCCGACGGCAGCCGCCGCAAGATCAACCAGGCGCAGTCGGACGGCGGCCCGCAAGAGGCGGAAAAGGTCATCGCCGGCTTCCTCGGCATCTCGGGTTTCGACCGCTACGCCGTCCTGCGTATCAACGGCGCGAAGGACGTCATCGACGCGCTCGGCGGCGTCGACGTCGACGTGATGAACTCCGATTGCCTGGAGAATCCGCACCATTGCGTGAACACGGCCATCGACTACGACGATACCTGGGGGCACCTCCACATCCACCTGAAGCCGGGGTTGCAGCACTTGAACGGCGCACAAGCGGTCGGGTATGCGAGATTCCGGCACGATTGGTGCAGCGATCCGTGCCGGATCATGCGGCAGCAGCAAGTCGCTCGCGCGGTGATCGACAAGATCAAAGGCAACAGGATTGAGACGTTGCTGCATCTGGGCACCTTGATCGGCATCGTGCGCGACAATTTGCAGACGAACTTGACGCAAGGCGAGATGCTTTCGATCGCGAGCTACTACGCGGACGTCACGCCGGGCGACTTCCAGGCCAAGCAAGTGCCGTATACGGGCGACGTCATCATGGCCGACGGCGACGACCTGATCCCGAACGACGCGGAGCGGGTGCGGCTCGTGCACCAGATGCTCGTCGCGCCGCCGTTGCCGGTTGCGTCGCCGGACCCGCTCGCCCTTGCGGCGATCCCGCCCTCGACGCTGCGCATCGACGTCGAGAACGGAACCGGCGTAAACGGTGCGGCGCATCGCGTCGCGGAACGTCTACGCAGAGCGGGATTCGTGATCGGCGACGTCGGCGATGCATCCACCGGCGAGGTCGCTACGACGGAGATCCACGAGCACTCGGGCGTCCTCTTCGCCGGGGCGCGGGTGCGCGAAGCGATGCCGGCCTCCTGGCAAAGGGTAACCGTCGTCCCTGACGATGGATCGTCTCAGCGGCGGGGCAGCGACGTGACCATCGTCATCGGGCGCGATCTCGCGCAACCGCCGGCGGCTTCGCAACCCTCCCCGTGACCGACCGCACCCTCTGGATTCGGGTGTTGAGCGCGGTCGTTGTGATCGCGATTCTCATCTTCGGCGTGCGCCTCTTCGTGCGCTCGAGCAATCGCAGGCCGGCGATCGTCACGCCGGCGATGAACCTGCATCGCGAGTTCTCCGACGCACTCGACTCCAGAATTTACCGCGTGCTGCACGGTCAGCCCGTCGTCGATGCCGACGATCTCGACAAGGTCGTCGCTCTGACGTTCGATGACGGCCCCTATCCGGTCTTCACGCCGCTGCTGCTCGATCGGCTGCGGGACCTGCGCGTCCCCGCGACCTTCTTTCTCATCGGGCGCGACGCTCAACAGTGGCCGGAACTCGCGCAGCGCATCGTCCAGGACGGTCACGAAGTCGGCGATCACACGTATTCACATCCGGATCTCGACCGCGAAACGCCGGCGCAAGTGAGGGACGAGATCCTGCGCGGCCGCGACGTCCTGATGGGACTGACTCACGATCCCTCGGTCGCCTGGTTGATGCGCCCGCCCCACGGCCGCTACAACGAGGAGACGTTACAGATCGCGCAGCAGCTCGGCTATCACGTCGTATTGTGGACCGACGATAGCGGCGACTGGCGAACGCTGACGCCGGCGCAGATCGTGGCGCACGTGGAGCGCTATGCGACGCAGCCGGATATCATCCTGATGCATAACGGCAAGCTCGCGACGATCGAGGCGCTTCCGGAGATCGTGCAGCGATTTCGCGCCGACGGATACCGATTCGTAACGGTAGCGCAGTTGCTTCGAGCGCTCGGTACGGGGGCGGTGAACCACCCCGTCCGGCGCTCGCTCTAGCCTGGTAAAGGAACGATGCCCCGCAGTATCATCGACACCGAGTCCAGTCGTCCGCGCGCCGTTCGGCGGCGCCTGCAAGCCGTGGTGTTGCTCCTCCTGCTCGTGGCCGTGGCCTTTCTAGCCTGGGAATTTGCTGGGCGGGCCCGTCATGCCGCTGTTGCTCCAGGAAACTCCGCCCGCCGATTGAACGTGGGGCTTCGTGAATATGCCACGTAAGCTTACCGTGGGGCTCATCATCCTGTCGGCGGCCGTCGCGATCGCGGCGTGCAGCAACGTGTCGACCACGAGCGGGCTGAGCATCGGCCCGAATTTCCCCAAGGGAACGCTGTACGTGACGAACAGCACCCAAAACGGGGTCTCAATCTATACGAACGGCGAGGCGAGCGGAAAAGGCCCGGCCTATCAAATCGGGGGCAGCAGCACCGGCCTCGGCGGGCCGCAGTATCTCGCCTTCGACGCCAGCAACGACCTTTGGGTAACGAACTACGATTCGAGCACGCAGAGGGCCAGCGTCATCGAGATCAAGGCGCTGGCGACCGGCAACGTTCAGCCGTTCGGCGTGATCAACGGCGTGGGTGACGGCGTGGTGCGGCCGCGTGGAATCGGGATCGACACGACCGACAAGATCGTCGTCATCGCGAACGTGAACCCGACGGCCGGCGCAAACTTCACAAGCCAACTGCTCGTCTATAGTACGGGCGATGCGCAACTGGGCGTTACCGTCCCCGGCGTGACCATCGCCGGACCGATGACGCAGATGAACGTTCCGAGCGGCGTGGCGCTCCACGGCTTGACGGGATACGTCACGAACTTGCAAAGCGCCTCGGTCGAGGCGTTCACGATTCCGACGCCGACGCCGACCCCTGCGCCGACGTCGACGCCGGCCCCGACGCCGACACCGTCGCCGACCCCCACCGGCATGACGCCGTCGCCGTCGCCGACACCCAGCCCGACGCCGACGCCCGTCAACATCGCGCCGACCCTGGTGCTTTCCGGCGCCTTGACCGGCCTCACGCAGCCGAGCGACATCGCCCTCGACGCGAATGCGGACTTGCTCGTTTCGGATGAAGGCAGCATAAGCCCGCCGGTGGCGCCGAGCATCCTGATCTTTTCGGCGGCTGAAGTGAGCGGCGGCGGCACGCTCAACGTCGCACCGTCATGCAAGCTCAGCGGAAACCTCACGAAACTCTTTGCGCCGACCGGCGTTGCCGTCGATACGAGCGGCAACATCTACGTCGCCGATACGACCGCGACCGGCGCCGGCATGGTGTACGTGTTCGACAACATCTCCGTCACCTGCGGCACCGCGAACGTGGCACCGACCAAGACGTTCACATCGCCCGGCGTTCCGATCGGCTTGGGATTGGTGCCGTAACAATCGACCCGATTGCCGCGCTCGAGCGTCTCGCGACTGCGACGACCGCCGAGGAGCGGTCCGAGGCCATCGCCGTCGTCGCCGAAGCGCTCGAACTCGCGCAGCGACAGTCGCGCGAGAGCCGATTGCTCGCGATGGTGAACGAGCGCCTGCACAAATCGCTCGATCGGCGCGAGGTGCTCGCGGGCATCGTCGAAGGCGTGCGAGCGGCGTTCGGGGCCGACCGCTGCATCGTCTACGAGCGCGCTGACGCCGGCAAGCTCGCGGCGGTCGTCGCGCAGGCGGCGCGTGGGGGCGCGCCGGTCGTGCCCGCGGTCGTGCTGGATGGGGACCTGCGGAAGGTTTTCGGCGGCCTGACGCTGCGACGGGAACGTCTTCCGCAACGCGCGGCAGCATATGGCGAGGGTGCGCGCAGTGCGATCGGGATGCCGTTCATCGTGGATGGGCGCGTCGAAGACGCGATGCTGCTCTCCTTCAACGAATCGCGCGCGCTCGACGATTCCGATGTGGGCGCACTGCGCGTGTTGGCCTTTCACGTCGGGCTGGCCCTCTCGAATACCAGACTCTACGAGCGCGAGCGCGCGCGTCGGCGCCAGGCGGAATCGCTCGAGCATGTCGTGCGAATCCTTCGCGACACGCAGTATGTCGACGAAGTGCTGCTCGTCTTCGTCGTCACCGTCTCTCACGAACTTCCGGTCGATTGCGTGGCCTACACGCTCGAGGACGGCGCGCTGGAGCGGCGAGCGGTGCGCGCGCGAGAGACGAGCGGCTTCATGCCGGAAACGACGATGTCGCGCGGCCCGCTCGAAGCGTTTCTCGCTCTCGATGTGCCCTCCAATGCGGAAGTGCTCCCGGCGCCCGCCCGGCGAGCGCTCTTCGGGGAAGCCGACGGCGTGTTCGTCCCATTGCGCCTGGAGGGGCGCCTGTGGGGGGCATTCGCCATTCGCGCATCCGAGGAGCCCATCGACTGGCCGGCAGAGGAGCGTTCCACGTTTTTCCGGACACTGGGCTCGCATCTCGAGATCGCGTTGACGAACGCGCACGCATACGAGCGCGAGTTACGCCGCGCACAGGAGCGCGAGACCCTAGCGGAGGCGGCGCGCACCATTCTGAGCCACACGTCGCTGCAGCCGCTCGCGGAGGTCATGTGCCGCTTCGCCGCAGCGCTGGTTCACGCGGAGCGCACGTGCGTGCTGCGCTGGAGCGGCGATCGATACGAGAAGGTCGCGGCATACGGCGAGGGGATCGACGAAACGCTCGCGGCGTCCGGCTTCGACGTGACGCTACGGGCGCGGCGCCCGGGCTCGACCGGCAGCGAGGAACGCCGCGTGCAGCGACTCATCGACGGTCCCGGATACGTCGTGATTCCGCTCTCGCGCACCGCCTCGGACATCTCCGGCGATACGATCGACGCGTTCCTCGTCGTCGGCAGCAGTCGCAGCGCGCGGTTTGCTCGCGACGACCTGCGCCTGCTGCAGGAACTGGGCGCCCTCCTCGCCCTCGCATTGCGCAACCTCGAGTTGTACGAAGCCATGCAGCGGGCCAACGGCGCGCTGCACGAATCGAATGAATTCAAAGATGACCTGCTCGCGATGCTCGCCCACGATTTCAAGGGGCCGCTCACGGTGATCTTGGGATACTGCGAACTGCTGATGGAGAGCGGCACGCCGGTCTCCGAAGTCGAGACGATCTTCGCGCAGACCAACCGCCTCGTGCGGCTCTCGGAAGATGCGCTCGTGCTCGCGCAGACGCAATCCGAGGGCTTCTCGCTCGCGCGAACCCGTACCGATTTGTGCGTCTTCGTGGCCCAGTGCGTGACGACGGCGGCGCGCGGCAATCCGCGCGTCACGCTCGCGCTGCCGGCGGAGGCCATTGCGGTGGATCTGGACCCGAACCGCTTCCGGCACGTGATCGACAACTTGGTCGGGAACGCGCTGAAGTATTCCGAGGGAGCCGTCCTGGTTGCGCTGCGCCGCAACGGCGAGCGAGCGGAGATCGAAGTACAGGATCGGGGGATCGGCATCCCGCAGGAGGAGCTGCCGGCCCTCTTCACGCGATTCGGACGGGCGAGCAACGCTCGGCGGCTTGGGATCGCGGGCTCCGGGGTGGGCCTGTACATCTCGAAAAAGATCGTGGACGCGCATCGGGGAGGTCTCTTTGTGCGGTCTATAGAGCATGAGGGGAGCACGTTTACCGTGACCCTTCCCCTGGCAAAGGCATAGCAAGCATGGCATTTCTCAAAGCCCTCATCGACGGAAACGAGCGAGAGGTCGCGCGTTTGCGTCGCACCGCCGAGCGCGTCAACACGCTCGAGGAGCAGATGCGCGCGCTTCCCGATGAGGGGCTGCGCGCGATGACCCCGGAGTTTCGGCGCCGCCTCGCGGAAGGCGAAGCGCTCGACGCGATGCTGCCCGAGGTCTTCGCGGTCGTTCGCGAGGCGAGCCGCAGGGCGCTGGGCATGCGGCCGTTCGACGTGCAGATCATGGGCGGCCAGGTGCTCTTCGAAGGGCGCATCGCCGAGATGAAGACCGGCGAGGGCAAGACGCTGGTCGCGACGCTTCCCGTGTACGCGCGCGCGCTCGAAGGGCGCGGCGTGCACGTAGTGACCGTCAACGATTACCTGGCCCGCCGCGACGCCGAGTGGATGGGCCCCGTCTACGAATTCCTCGGGCTCTCGGTCGGCATCATCCAGCACGATCTCGATTCCGCGCAGCGGCGCGCCGCCTACCGCTGCGACGTCACCTACGTCACCAATAACGAGGTCGGCTTCGATTACCTGCGCGACAACATGGCGTGGCAGGTCGAGGACCTCGTGCAGCGCGAGCTGTACTTCGCTCTCGTCGACGAGGTCGATTCGATTCTGATCGACGAAGCGCGCACGCCGCTGATCATCAGCGGGCCGAGCACCGAATCGACGGAGCTGTATGGAAAGTTTGCGCAAATCATTCCGCGCCTGAAGAAGGACGACGACTTCACCGTCGACGAGAAGGCGCATGCGGTGCCGATCACGGAAGCCGGCGTCGCGAAGGTCGAACAGATGCTGGGGATTGGGAATCTCTACGATCAGCGTAACATCGAGTTGGCGCACCAGCTCAATGCGGCGCTCAAAGCCTGGCACCTCTTTCACCGCGACCAGCAGTACATCGTCAAGGACGGTGAGGTCGTCATCGTCGACGAGTTCACGGGCCGCCTCATGTACGGGCGGCGTTACTCCGACGGCATCCATCAAGCGATCGAGGCGAAGGAAGGCATCAAGGTTCGCGGCGAGGACCAAACGCTGGCCACGATCACCTTCCAAAATCTCTTCCGCCTCTACGAACACCTTGCGGGCATGACGGGAACGGCGAAGACCGAGGAGCGCGAGTTCCGCGACATCTACGGTCTCGACGTCGTGGTCGTGCCGACCAACATGCCGATGGTCCGCAAAGACAACACCGATATCGTCTACAAGTCGGAGAAGGCAAAGTTTGCCTCGGTCGTCGACGAGATCATCAACGAGCATCAAAAGGGACGTCCCGTGCTGGTGGGAACGCGCTCGATTGAGAAGAGCGAACTGCTCGCAGCGATGCTGCGCCGCAAGGGCGTCGCGTGCAACGTCCTCAACGCCAAGTATCACGAGCAGGAAGCCGAGATCATCAAAGATGCCGGACAACCCGGCCAGGTGACGATCGCTACGAACATGGCGGGTCGCGGTACCGACATCAAGCTCGGCGATGGCGTCCCGACCGCGGGCGGCCTGCACATCATCGGCACCGAACGCCACGAGTCGCGGCGAATCGACAATCAGTTGCGCGGACGTTCGGGGCGCCAGGGCGATCCGGGATCGTCGCGGTTCTACGTCTCGCTCGAAGACGAGGTCATGCGCCTCTTCGGCGGCGATCGCATGAACAACATCATGGAACGCGTGGGCTTCACCGACGAGGCCCCGATCGAATCGGGCCTCGTCACTAAGTCGATCGAGCGCGCGCAGAGCAAGGTCGAAAACCACAACTACGAGATCCGCAAGCACGTGCTCGAATACGACGACGTGATGAACAAGCAACGCGAAGTCATCTACGGCGATCGCCGCGCGGTTTTGGAGGGAACGTTCGACACGCGCGGGTTCATGCTGCAGACGCTGGAGGCGAAAGTCGACGAAGCCGTCGAGCACAATGCGCCCGAGAACGTGCATCCCGGCGAGTGGGACCTCTCGGAAATGCTCAACCAATTGGATGTGATTTTCCCGATCAAGTCACGGCTTTCGGTCACGAGCTTCGAGAAAAAGGATCGCGACGAGATCCGTACGATGCTCCATGCGGCCGCCGTCGAGGCCTACGAAACCAAGGAGCGGGAGATCACGCCGGAAGTGATGCGCGTCGTGGAGTCGCGCTATTTATTGCTGCCGATCATCGACCGGCAGTGGGTCGACCATCTCTACGTGATGGACCACCTCAAGAACGGCATCGGTTTGCGCGGATACGGGCAGAAAGACCCACGCGTCGAGTACGAAAAAGAAGCCTTCGACATTTTCGAAGACCTGAAGAACAACATCGCCGATGAGGCGATCAAAGGCGTGTTCCGCGTCGTGGTGGAGCAAGGCCCGCCGGCCGACGGCAACCTCCCGCCGCCGCCGTTCGCCATTCCGTCCGGCGCGCAGATGCCGGAGCCCGTGACCGCGGCCGCTCAGGGTCGCCTTGCGCCGCAGGAAGCCGCGCAATTGCTCGGCCCGGCACCGGCGCCGTCACGCCGTCCGCAGCGCCTGCACACCAATCGCGAAGACGGCGAGCCCGTCAAACCCATGCATCGCGATCAGCCGAAGGTCGGACGCAACGACCTTTGCCCGTGCGGCAGCGGGAAAAAGTATAAGAAGTGTCACGGCGCCGCAGCGTAAGGGGTTATACGCTACGCGCCCGAAACCGTACACTTTGCCTCGGGGGGGTGTTCGCGGGGCTCTGCGCGCCTAACGCGGCGCAAACCCTTGTCCCATAAGGCTTTCCGCCGCATCGCGCTTTTCCTAGCCGCTAAGCGCTAAACTCCAAGCGCTTTGCAAATCGCGTTTGCAAATCGGTGCGCGTCGAGCGATCCGTGTCTGTCTCGACACCGCCGGGTTCGAGAGATTGTCGTCCATCCGGGGCCAGGGCCTGACCGTCAAGTAGAGAACCGTGCCGGACAAAGGCACTCATGAGGAACCTTGAGGGACGGCCGCTATGCACGTAGATCGCGTCACGGTGCGGTGGGCGATCGTCTTGCTTGTGATCGCCGGGCTCGCCTGGGTCGAAGCTGCGCTGCATGGCAACCACTACTACAGGCTGGCGTATGAGGCGTGTGGCTCTGGCTTCGCTAACTTGTACTGCGCCGGCTGGCGTGACGTAGCGATATTTCGAACCATCATGATCCTCGCCGCTGGCGCTGCACTGCTGACCTACAACGAAAGGAGATCGGTTCCGTGAACGCAGTCAACGACATTAGCGGGCTACTGTTCACGCTGTATTATATGGCCGTAACGTCGTTCTGGCTGGTAAACGTCATTAACGCCTTGGTAGGAAAGGCGGTGGAGCGCGTGCTTCGCGATCCTGCGCATAGTCGTCGTCACGGATTGGTTGTTCACTTATGGCAGTTTATCTATACGGCGTCTGCAATCGCAGGCTTAGTATTGCTGGCGTCCTGTGTGAACTATTGGTCATGGCTCGATTGGCTCTACTGTATCGCCTGGGGCCTCTTCATGTTTGGTAGCTTTGCGACGCTTACGAAGCGTTACGACAACGCAGAGGCCGAGAATGAATTCTTGCAGGTGCTCAACGATAGCGGTAAATCAACATGACGTTCCTCCTTAGCACGGCTCTTGTTATCGTTGTCGCGATCCTTGGTTTTGTACTGCTTCCTATGGTTAGCCTCGTCGTGCTCTTGCCGATTCAGATGATAGTGGGTTTGGTGAACAAGCGGCTCGGATATATGGCGAGCCGTTACAGCAGCCTAGCCTTCGACGTAGCGGTGTTGCTGTTGCTCATCACCTGGGCAGGGGACAGATTCGCACTCGTCACCTGGCCCGCGTGGCTTGTCGCCGGCTTAGCAATGTTCATGGCGGGCAACACTCTAATCTTTTTTGATATACGCTGCTATCTGTCCGACGGTGGGGCATGGGCGAAACCTAGCGACATAACGGAAGCGGACTTCACAGGGGTTCAATGAGCTTCTTCCGCAGGATTTTTGACAGGCAGCCAGATGCCGCCTCAGCAGTCAGAAGCCAGTTCAATAAATTGGCCGACGAATACGTATCTCCCGATTTTGGTACTCGAACGATTTGGGAACCTTACGCGGGGCTGCCGTGTGACCCGCGTCCTAACGATTCCGTCGCAACAACGAAAGCGGAGTCGGTATCCATGTAGGCGACGCGCCCGCCGGCGCGCTCGACCGCATGCTGCATCATCGTGAGCAGGAGCCGCGCACCCGCCGTGACCAGCGTCGCGGCTCAAACGTCGAGGTCGTAACCGTCGCGGTTATCGCGGTCAGCATCGGCGAACTCGCGGCGGCAATCGCGGCAAGCCACGCACCGCGGGTACCCGCGCCGAGCAATCGCGCAAAGTCGACCGTGAGCGGCACGAGTAGCGCTGCCGCAAGCACCGCGGGCAAGCGCAACAGCCAGACGTGTACGCCGGCGATTTGCGTGGCGGCGGAGATCAGCGGTACGAGCGGAGGCTGATCGACGTAGCCGAACGCCGGGTGACGGCCGCAGACGATAAAGTACAGCTCGTTGACGAACAGCCCGTAACGGCCCGCAGTCAGGAGATGCGCGATCGCCACCACCCCGGCGACGCTCCACGCCGCCCACGCCGCCCCTCTACTCGACATCTGCCATAGCCGCCGAACGTTCGCCCTTCAAGTTCCGCTCTCCGGCCCTTGACGGCGCGACGCCGAGGGGGCGTGGCCTGCCTTGACAAACCGAACAGTTAACGATATAGTTATATAACTACATGGTTAACGGTACGGGAAGGCTCGACGCCGTGTTCTCCGCCCTGGCAGATCCCACGCGGCGCCGCATCGTCGAGCGCCTCGCCCGGGGTCCACTGACGGTCGGCGAAATCGCCTCCGGGTTTTCGGTGACTCAGCCGGCGATCTCCAAGCATGTGCGCGTGCTCGAAGAGTCGGGGCTGCTCAAACGCCGGATCGCGGGCCGAGTCCATCACTGCACGCTTTCCCCCGGCGGGATGCAGGCCGCATCGGGCTGGATCGAAAGACAGCGGAAGTTCTGGAGCGCCGTGCTCGATCGCCTCGGCGATATTGTTGACGAATCTCCCGAAAGGAAGAAGAAATGACGAAGGCACCCGCACCCGCAGTTCCCGCGTTGGTTCTGCGGCGCACATACAAGGCTACGCGCGAGCGCGTTTTTGCAGCCTGGACGACGCCGGAGATCGCGGAGACGTTCTTGGGCCCAGGCGACACAACCATCCCCGACATTCAGATGGACGTCAGGCCGGGCGGTACGTACCGCATCACGATGCTGCTTGCCGACGGGGAGCGGATGGTGGTGAAGGGCATGTACCGAGAGGTGATCGCGCCCAAGCGCCTTTCCATGACCTGGTGCTGGGAAGAAGAGAATCCGGCAGACGAGCGCGACACACTGCTGAGCCTGGATTTCAATGACATCGACGGCGAAACGGAACTCGTCCTGACGCACGAGCAGTTCGCCACCGCAGAGTCGCGCGACCGTCACGAGCATGGCTGGACGCTGATCGCCGATCAACTTGCGAGTGTCGTCTGATGGCGGCAACGTCATTCAAGATCACCGGCATGGACCTCAGCGGGTACATGGTCAAGGACGCGCCTCGCGCGATCGCGTTTTATCGCGACGTGCTCGGACTCGAACCGACGTTCGTCTATTCCGACAACCGAGGCGCGGAGTACGAGTTTGCGGACGGCAGCACGTTCGGCTTATGGGGCGGAGGCGGAGCCGTCATGCCGTTCCAGCCCAGCAACGGCATCCTTTTCGCGGTCGACGATCTCGACGCCGCCGTCGCGGCGATCAAGGCGCGCGGACTACCGGTGCTCATGCAACATGAAACGTCCGTCTGCTTCATGGCGATGATCAACGACACCGAGGGCAATATCGTCACGCTGCACAAGCGCAAAGCCTCGTGACGCTACCGGTGGAGTGCGAACGCTGCCGCAGCGATCGCGGCGAGGATGATCGCCGTCTGGCCCATCATCCAGGATAGAAGCGCCTTGAAGTTCCCTTCGATCTTGCGATCGAGCGCATCGAGGCGTCGGTCTATACCGTCCAGGCGGCGATCGATCGAATCAAGCCGCTTGCTGGTTTGCTCGTAGGCTCCTTCGAGGTGCGTCATTCGCTCTTCAATTGGCTGGGCGCTCATGCTCGCACCTCCTTTTACCGCAGCATCGAGTCTGCCGCTACTCCTCGATGAACGTCGTGGGTGAAGCGTCGAGCGGATAGCGTTGTCCCGGCATCGTCGGCGGCGGTTGCGTGCACCCGCCGAAGCGCTCCCCCGGAATTCCGCCGTTGCCCATGCGCCCGAGCAACGATTGCATGATCTGCACGAGCTGCTGCATCATCCCGGTGAGACTGGAAAGCATGCCGCCGATGCCGAGCGAACCGAATGGCGCATCTTGGAGCGAACCGGCGCCGTCGGTCAAACCGGGCACGTCCTGCGTCCACGGCAGCGTGCTTCTCACGCCGTCGCTTTCAAAGGGCATCTCGGGGAGCATGCCGGCCTCGCCCGGAGCGCCATACCCGCTCGTCGAGGACGTACCGGCGCCGAACTCCGGCAGTTGGTAGGGTTGAATGTACATGAGCCACCTCCATTGGCGCGCTCCCATCACGACGCAGGGCGGCGGTGACAAGGGGTCCGGGCGACGAGATGAAGAAAACGCGGCGGCCATGAGCGATCTCGCGGCGATGGGCCGTCTCGACGAGCAACTGAACTCCGTTAAGGAGCGCCTTTGACCACGCTGCAAAGGTCCGCCGCCTAAGCGAGCTGGAGGCGCGCTCGGGCGCGCCGGGCTTCTGGGACGATCCGGAGGCGGCGCAGCGGGTGATGAAGGAAGCCGCCGAACTGCGCGTCGAGACCGAGCGTCTCGACGCGATCGCGCGGCTGCTCTCCGACGCTCGAGAGATGCAGGCGCTTTTCGCCGGCGACGCGACCGCGGAATCGGAGGCTGCAGCCATGCTCGCCGACGCGCAACGCCGGCTCGACGAGATGGAGACGGCAGCGAGCCTCTCCGGAGAGTTCGACGCGCACGGCGCGATCGTCAGCATCAACGCCGGTGCGGGCGGCGTCGATGCCGCCGACTGGACGCAGATGCTCGCGCGGCTCTACCTGCGCTGGGCGGAGAGCAAGGGCTTCGAAACGCGTGTCGTCGACGTCTCGGAGGCCGAAGAAGCCGGACTGAAGTCGATCACGTTCTTCGTGCGCGGCCGCAATGCATACGGCATGCTCGAGAGCGAGCGCGGCGTGCACCGCCTCGTTCGCATCTCGCCGTTCGATGCCGCGCACCGCCGTCACACATCGTTTGCCGCCGTCGACGTCATCCCCGAGATCGAATCGAACGAGGGCGGGATCGAGATCAAGCCCGATGATGTGCGCATCGAAACCTTCAAATCCGGCGGCGCGGGCGGCCAGTACGTGAACAAAACGGAATCGGCGGTCCGCATCATCCACATCCCGACCGGCATCGTCGTTGCCTCGCAGCAAGAGCGCTCGCAGGCACAGAACCGCGAGGTCGCGATGAACATCCTGCGCGCGCGACTCGTTCGGCGGGCCGCCGAGGAGCGCGATCGGCGTCTCTCCGATCTGCGCGGCGAGCGCCAGGCCAACGAATGGGGTTCGCAGATTCGCTCCTACGTCTTACAACCGTACCAACTCGTGAAGGATCACCGTACCGGCGAGGAGACCGGCAACGCCCAAGCGGTCCTCGACGGCGCGATCGATCCGTTCATCTGGGCCTATCTGCAGCAGCGCCGTACTTCGACAACCCCAACCTGATGCGAGATCGCCTGATCTGGCTCGGCGTACTGCTCTACGCGGTGCTCTTCACGGGCCTCGGCGCGCTGAAGTACGCGATCCATCGCAATCTCGTGGATTTCGGCATCTTCGCGCAGACCGCGGCGAGCGCGTTCGGATGCTTTTGCAACACGGTCGAGGGCAGCCACTGGGCGTATCACTTTTCACCGATCCTCTACCTCGCCGGCGCGGTCGTCGCCGTCGCGCACTCGCCGCTCGCGCTGATCGCACTGCAATCCCTAGCGTGCGCGCTCGTCGCGCCGCCGATCGCCGCGTTGGTCCGTGCCCGCGCGGACGTGCGCGCGGCGCGCCTGGCCGCGCTCGTCGTTTGGCTCTATCCGCCGCTCGCGGGCCTCGCGTTTGGGGACTTCCACGAGAACGTCTTCGCGCCGGCTGCAATCGCATGGATGCTGTGGGCGTTCGATTCGCGCAGGTGGCGCCTCACGCTGCTCTTTGCGCTGCTCGCGTTGGCGGTCAAGGAGGATCAGGCAATCTTCCTCGCGATTGCGGGTGCGCTCGGCGCATGGCGGTTCCGTGGCACCGCGATGGGACGCACGGCGCTACTGGTCGCGGGGCTCGGCATCATCGTGCTCGTCGGTTTCTACCGCGACGTCCAGCCGCATGCCGGCGCGCTCGTCGAGTGGTCTCCGACGCGCTTCTACGCCTGGCGCGCACCGGACGTTCACGCGCTCTTCCCTGTGGGAATCTTCGCGCGGCTGGGGTTTCTCGCGCTCGCGTTCGTTCCGCTCTTGTTCCTGCCGTTCCGGTCGCGAATGATCTGGCTCGCCGCTGCCCCTCTTGCCGAAGTGCTGCTTTCGCGGATGCCGACGACGTTCACGATGGGCACCCATTATGCGGGTGCCTGGGTTGGATACGCGCTGGTCGCCTTCGCATTTGCGGTCCGGCGGATTCCGGCGCCGCGCGCGCAACGCTTGCTCGCGATCGCGGCGGCGCTGTGTGCGCTCGAGTTTCTGGTCGCCGATCCGCTGCATCCGGCTCTGAACCTACGCGGCGTTCAGCCTCGCGACGTCGCGCTCGACCGATTTCTTGCGACGCTGCCACCGAGCCTCGACGTCGCAACGCAGGAGGAGGCGTACACGCACCTCGCGCTTTGGGATCCGCACGCGCGCCCGTTGCCCGAGTTGCCGGCAACACCGCTGGACGCATGCTTCGTGCTGATCGATCGCGATTATCCTCACTCGCCGCGGCTGCAGGAGTACGGCGGCGCGTTCGACGCGCTCGTGCGCGTGGGGCGTTACGCGATTCTGCGCCGTCATGGGGCGATCGCGCTCTACGCGAGCAGTTCCTCGAGCCCGCAGAGCGCGCGCTGCGGCCAGCCGTTCTCGAGCCGCACGATGCGATAAGGCGCAGCCCAGGGATGCCAGCGTGCGATCTGCCGCTCGAACCGGCGCTGTGGCGGAAAGAGTGCGACGGTTGGCGTGCCGAGCATCCCCGCAACGCCAAGCGCTCCCGAATCGGGGGCGACGAGTGCGCGCGCCGCAGCGATCGCCGCTTTCCAGGGCTCGAGCGCGTCGAATCGTTCCACGACGATACCCGCATCCGCGACTGAACCGGCGAAGGAGGCTTCGCGCGCGGAGGCGATTGCGCGCACGCCTCGCGCGCGCGCGAGTCGCGTAATCAGCGCGGCAACGTCGCTCGGCGAGATGCCGAAGAGCCGCCATTTTTCCGTAACCTGGACGGCAACGCGCTCGTCGCGCGCGGGCTCGCGCTCGATCAGCAGCGGGCGCAATGCATCGAGAGCGCGTGTGGGCTGCGCATCGCCGAGCAGCGAGCGCCCCAGTTCGAAGAGCACCTCGCATTCGTGGCGACCGCGCGCCTCGAGACCGGCGGGACGGTAAAGCGTCCGCGTGAGCATCGAGCGAACCCAGAGCGTCTTGAGCGGTTTGCCCCAACCGTTGTCGAAGCCGATACGCTCCGGTGCGCCGATTGCGCGCGCGAGCCGGTAGCCGCCGGGATCCTCGGTTGCGACGAGCACCGATTCGTAGTTGCGAGGCGCGAGCGTCGCTGCGAAGTCCGAGATGAGCCGAAGGTTCTCCGCGCTGCTCGAACGCAGCGCAAACGGCGCAATCTCGATGCGGCGGGCGGCGCGTGGGGAGAAGATGCCGGCGTTCTCGCGGCGCAGCACCAGATCGACGGGAATCGCGCGCTCTCGGAGGCCGGCAAGCAGCGGCGCCAGCGCCAACGCATCGCCGATTCCGTCGAGGCGGATGATGAGCACCGGGAGAGGCTCCTTTTGCATGATCGCGGCGCTCATGTTTGGAATCTCTTTGCGTGATCCATGAGGTCGTGACCTTCGAGGAGCCGGCGGGCTATCAAAGCCGGCGCGATCTCGGCTTCATTTCAGGGAGCGCCTCGCGACCGCGCAATCTCCTGCGCTCGACGTTTCGCAGCCTGGGCATACTGGTCGGCTTGGCCCCGATCGAATCGCTCTCCGAAGCCGACGAACTCCGCGCGGAGGCGCTCGCCGGCTTGAGCAACCGCGCCGAAGAGATCGGTGCCAACGCGGTCGTCGGCGTGCAGTTTCACGTCGCCGAGGACGAGGGCGCCTGCAAGGTCACGGCCTTCGGGCGTGCACTCGAGATCGAGCGCACGCGGTGAGTTTGGAGGAACGTGCGACGCGCACGCGCGCGCTCGGAGAGGCGGCCACGCACGCGAGTGCATGCCGCAAGTGCGCCATCGGAAGCCAACGGCGCAACAACGTCTACGGCGAAGGCGATCCTTGCGCGCGGCTGATGATCATCGGCGAAGGCCCCGGCGAAACCGAGGACAAGCTCGGGCGGCCGTTCGTCGGGCGTGCGGGAGAGTTGCTCAACAAGATGTTGAGTGCGATCGGTTTGGCGCGCGAGGACGTCTACATCTGCAACATCGTCAAGTGTCGGCCGACGATCTCGACGCCGAGCGGTCTGCGCAATCGAGCACCCGACCCGCAGGAGATCGCGAACTGCCGCCCGTTTCTCGACGGACAGATCGAGGTGATTCGTCCGACCGTGATCCTCGCGCTCGGCGCACCTGCGGCGAAGTCGCTTCTCGGCAGCACGTTTCAAATTACGAAGATGCGTGGCCGCTGGTACGAAGGCCCGCGCGGCACCCCGATGATGGTGACGTTTCATCCCGCATACGTGCTGCGCCAGACTGGCGGTGAGATCAACGCGGTCAAGCGTATGGTCTGGGACGACCTGAAGAGTGTGCGCGCAAAGCTCGACGAACCGCCCCCGCAACCGCCGCCCGAGCAAGCCGCCCTCTTCGAGGTCTAGGCGTTCGCCGTGCCTATGATACAATGGCCGCCGTGACCCGAGATGCCCGCGCTATTTGGATCAAAGACATCGCCCGCCGGAGCGGCTTCGAGAGCGTGGAAGCGTTGTGCGGAGCCTTCGATCTGCGGGAGTATCGTCTCACGCAGTTGTATCGAGCCGCCGCGAAGGAGTTGTGCGCCTCTTTCGACGAGGTGACGACGCTGCCGAAGGCGCTGCGCGCCGCACTTGCGGAACGTGTCACCCTCTCTTCCGTTGAACCGGTCACGCTGCAGCACTCGCGCGATCGCCATACGACGAAGGGGTTGTTTCGGCTGCACGACGGGAAGGAGGTCGAGGCGGTGCTCATGGAGCATCGCGGTGACCGCAGCACGATCTGCATCTCCTCGCAAGCCGGCTGCGCCTTCGCATGCGCGTTCTGCTCGACGGGCCAGGCGGGATTCGCGCGCAGCCTGCGCGCGGTCGAAATCTTCGATCAAGCGCGCTTCTTTGCGCGTACCTTGCGCGAGCGCGGAAAACGCGTCACCAACGTCGTCTTCATGGGCATGGGCGAACCGTTTCACAACTACGAGGCGGTCATGGCGGCAACGGCGCTGCTCAACGATCCCCACGGCTTCGGTCTCGGGCATCGGCACATCACGATCTCAACCGTCGGTCTGGTCGATCGTATTGACGAATTCGCAGAAGAAGGACTCCAAGTCAATCTCGCGATCTCGCTGCACGCGCCGAACGACGTCATTCGCGCCTCGATCATGCCCGTGAATCGCAAACACGGCATCGCGGAGTTGATGGCGGCATGCGCGCGCTACGTGGAGCGAACGCATCGCAAGGTGTTCTTCGAATACGTGATGCTCGCGGGTGTCAACGATTCCGACGCCTGCGCACGCGAGTTGGCGGCGTTGATGCGCGGGCATCTCTACCACGTCAACCTGATCCCGTATAATGCGACGCCGGATGCGCCGTTTGTCGGAAGCGACGACGAGCGTATCTGGCGTTTTGCCGGGATTCTCGAGCGCGCCGGAGTCCCGGTCACCGTTCGGCACAACATGGGGCGCGACATCGCGGCGGCCTGCGGGCAGTTACGGGCCGAAACGCAACCGAAGGCGCGCGAAGTTTCGTAGAGAACTACCCGCAGGCAATGGCGACGGCAACGCCCGATCGGCGCGTCACGATGGAGGAGATCACCGCGCTCGCAAAGCGGCGTGGATTCATCTTTCAATCGAGCGAGATCTACGGCGGCATCGGCGGCTTTTGGGATTACGGGCCGCTCGGCGCGATCATGAAGCGCAACGTCAAGGATGCCTGGTGGCGCGACACGGTTGAGCTGCGCGACGACGTGGTGGCATTCGACTCGTCGATCGTGATGCACCCCGCAACGTGGGAGGCCTCGGGGCACGTCGCCGCGTTTCACGACGTAATGGTGGACTGCAAAGCGTGCAAGCATCGCTTCCGCTACGACCATTTGAAGGATCGCGCGCGCTGCCCGGATTGCGGTACCGCAGATTCGTTCACCGATCCGCGCAACTTCAACTTGATGCTGAAGACGTCGATCGGACCGATGGAGGACACGTCGGCGTTGGCGTATCTCCGCCCGGAGACGGCTCAGGGCATCTTCGTCAACTTCAAGAACATCTATCAAACCGCTCGCAAACGCCCGCCGTTCGGCGTCGCGCAGATCGGGAAAGCCTTTCGGAATGAGATCACGCCGGGGAACTTCACCTTTAGATCGCGCGAGTTCGAACAAGCCGAACTCGAATACTTCGTGCCGAACGACGGCAAGGACATGGACGCGTTCCGCGAATGGGTCGACCGGCGCAAGGCTTGGTATTCGAACTATCGGATTCAGCGGGATCGGTTGCGCTTCTACGAGTTGACCGAAGAGGAGCGGCCGCACTACGCGAAGGCGGGCATCGACGTGGAATACCTCTTTCCGTGGGGCTGGGGAGAGTTGGAGTCGATCGCGCATCGCGGAACGTACGATTTGGAAGCGCACATGCGGCTCTCGGGAAAGGACCTCCGCTTCTTCGACGAGTCGACGCAGACGCACCAAACGCCGTTGCTCATCGAGAGCTCCGCGGGCATCGACCGCACGGTGCTGACGTTCTTGGTGGACGCCTACGAGCGCGAGACGAGCGTCGATCCAAACGGAAAAGAGACCGAACGCACCGTGCTACGCTTCCATCCGAAGATCGCGCCGGTGCAAGCGGCGATCTTTTCACTCGCGCGCAACAAACCGGAGTTGGTCGAACGCGCGCGGAGCCTCGAACGGAGCCTGCGCCCGCACCTGCGCACGCAATACGACGAGGGAAACATCGGGCAACTCTACCGGCGTCAGGACGAGATCGGCACGCCGTTCTGCATCACCGCCGACTTCGACACCCTCGACGACGCGAGCGTGACGGTGCGCGAGCGGGATTCGATGCGCCAGGAGCGCGTGGGCGAAGCGCATGTACGCGCCTACTTGGAGGAGCGCGCGTGAGCGTGCGAGCGCAACCGGTGACCAAACAGATCTACTTCTTCGACGAAGGTCAGA
Organism: Candidatus Tyrphobacter sp.; assembly: GCA_036567865.1. Taxonomy (GTDB): domain Bacteria; phylum Vulcanimicrobiota; class Vulcanimicrobiia; order Vulcanimicrobiales; family Vulcanimicrobiaceae; genus Tyrphobacter. The sequence continues at coordinate 24,125 of DATCTQ010000038.1, forward strand.
CGTCGAAAGACCTTCTCGGCGGAAAGGGCGCGGGGCTCGCCGTGATGACGGCGGCCGGCCTTCCCGTCCCGCCGGGTTTCACGATCGTGACGCAGGCGTCGCTTAAATACTACGAAGACGGGAAGACGATCGCGCAATCGCTGCTCGGCGAGCTGGACGCTGCGCTCGCCGAACTCGAACGTCGTACCGGGAAGCGGTTCGGCGACGTCGCCGATCCGCTCTTGGTCTCCGTGCGCAGCGGGGCGAAGTTCTCGATGCCCGGGATGATGGATACGATTCTCAACGTCGGGCTCAACGATGAGACCGTCGAGGGTCTTGCACGGTTGACCAACAACGAGCGCTTCGCATGGGACGCGTACCGGCGACTCGTCACGATGTACGCGACGACGGTCTTCGGCATCGAGAAGCACCTCTTCGAGGAGATCCTCGAGCGCCACAAACGCGAGCTCGGCGTCGAGACGGATCCCGAGGTGGACGCCGCGTCGTGGAAGCGCATCGTCGGCGAGTACAAGCAGCTCGTCACCCAGCACGCGAAGTCCGGATTTCCGCAAGAGGTGCGCGCGCAGATCGTCGGCGCCGTCGAAGCGGTGTTCAACTCGTGGAACTCCAAGCGTGCTATCGACTACCGGCGCTACAATCGCCTCTCCGACGATCTCGGCACCGCGGTCAATATCGTGCAGATGGTCTTCGGAAACTTGGGGGACGACTCGGGAACCGGCGTCGCCTTCACGCGCGATCCGAACACCGGCGAGCGCGTGCTCTTCGGAGAGTATTTGCAGAACGCCCAAGGCGAGGACGTCGTCGCGGGAATTCGTACGCCCGAACGCATCGCCGATCTCGAACGGACGCAGCCGGCGATCTATCGGCAGTTCGTCGAGATCGCGCAGCGTCTCGAACGCCACTACCAAGACGTGCAGGACATCGAGTTCACCGTCGAGCGCGGCAAGCTCTACATGCTCCAAACGCGCAGCGCCAAACGCAGCGCGCAGGCTGCGGTGCGCATCGCGCTCGACCTCGTCGAAGAAGGCGCGATCGACCGGCGCACAGCCCTCGGGCGCGTCGACGCGCGGGCGCTCGATCAACTCTTCCACGCCCGCATCGATCCGGCGGAGAAATACGAGATTGCGTGCAAGGGGCTCAACGCCTCACCCGGTGCGGCGGCGGGGCGGGTCGTCTTTACGGCCGACGACGCCGTCGCATGGGCGGAGCGCGGCGAGGACGTCGTGCTCGTGCGCGTCGAGACCACGCCCGACGATGTGCATGGCATGATCGCCGCGCGCGGCGTGCTGACCGCCAAAGGCGGTGCGACGTCGCATGCAGCCGTGGTCGCGCGCGGCATGGGGAAACCGTGCGTTGCAGGTTGCGAGGCGCTGCACATCGATCGGCGCACGAAGCATGCGTCGATCGACGGAACCGAGATCAAGGAAGGCGATTGGGTCACGATCGACGGTTCGAGCGGTGCCGTCGCGATCGGCCGGCTGCAGCTGATTCCACCGCCCGCGACGCTGCCGGAGCGGCTCGCGACGCTGCTCTCCTGGGCCGACGAGGTTCGGCGTCTGCAAGTCTGGGCAAACGCCGACACACCCGAGGATGCGCGCAAGGCGCGCGCGCTCGGCGCGCAAGGCATCGGCCTCTGCCGCACCGAGCACATGTTCATGCAACAAGACCGCCTCCCGGTCGTACAGGAGATGATCCTCGCGAACACGCCGGAGGCGCGCGAGTCGGCGCTTGCGCGATTGCTCCCTTTCCAGCGTGAAGATTTCGTCGGTATTCTCGAAGCGATGGCGGGCCTGCCGGTGACGATTCGCCTGCTCGATCCGCCGCTGCACGAGTTCCTACCTTCGCTGGAAACGCTGCTCGTAGAGACGACGGAACTGCGCCTCACCAAAGGCATCGATTCGCCTGAATATAAGCGGCGCAACGCTGTGCTCAAACGCGTGCAGCAGATGCACGAGCAGAACCCGATGCTCGGCCTGCGCGTCTGCCGCCTCGGCATTCTCTACCCGGAAATCTATGCGATGCAGGTGCGCGCGATCTTCGAAGCCGCCTGCGATCTCGTGCAGCGCGGCGTCGACGTGCGCCCCGAGGTCATGATTCCGGGCGTCGGCAGCGCACGCGAGATGCGCATCACGTACGACAACGCGAAAGCGGTTGCGGACGAGGTGCTCGCAGAGCGCGGCGTCACGCTGTCATACCACATCGGCACGATGGTCGAACTGCCGCGAGCCTGCATGATCGCCGATGACCTCATCCTCCACGGCGCGGAGTTCTTCTCGTTCGGTACCAACGATCTCACCCAGACGACCTACGGCTTCAGCCGGGACGACGCGGAGAACTCGTTCATCCCGCGCTATCTCGAGCAGCGCATCCTCACCGACGATCCGTTCCAAGTGCTCGACCGCAAGGGTGTCGGCGCGCTGATGCAGGAGGCCGTGCGACTCGGCCGCTCGGCGCGGCCCGATTTCAAGATCGGGATCTGCGGAGAGCACGGCGGAGAGCCGAGCAGCGTCGCCTTCTGCGAGCAGTTGAAGCTCGATTACGTCTCTTGCTCGCCGTACCGCGTTCCCATCGCTCGCCTCGCCGCCGCGCAAGCGGCAATCGGCGCGCTTCAATAATCGTCCGACCGGATTAGCGGCGCTGCGCCGCGACGATGAGCGCGCAGAGTTTGCGCGCCTCCGGCAAATCCACGGCGCTGTGGCGCACGAAGAGCTTACGCCAATGGGCGCTGCCGGAGAGCTTGGCGATCAAGTCGGAGGCGATACGTGCGTCGACCAAGCCGGCAGGCGTGCCGACCCAGACGGTCGGGCGCGATGCGTCGCCGATCAGCGGTAGGCGGTGCATGACTTGCGACTGCTCGTCCGCCCAGACGTTCTCGTCGCCGTACCGCTCGCGCAGCGCCTTCTCGCAGGCCTCGAAGGCGCGTAGATCGTGTTCGGCGTTGAACTCGGCGGCCAAACCGTAGATGCGGACGCGCTCGCGCAGCGCGTGCGCCGCTTCGCTGCGGGCATCGCGCAGATCGTTGAGCACGCGAAAGTCATCCCAACGCAGGAACTCGTCGATCGCGTCGAGCGCGCGTGGATCGGGCCACAGCTCGCGCAACACCTCTTGCAAGATGCGCTCGAACAGCCGCGTCGTGTGATGGAAGTAGACCGAAGCGAACATCATGTAACGTGCGGTCACGAACGACTCGAGCGCGACGACGCCGCGATAGTCGATCCCGAGCACCGGACGCCCCTCCCGCTCGAAGAGGCGCAGCGACGCGAGCAGCTGCTCCGCGTCGAATCGCCCGCTGACCACGCCGGTGAAATAGGCATCGCGCTGGAGGTAGTCCATGCGATCGGCGTCGAGGTTCGGCCCGCTGACCAGCTCGCGCAGCGCGGGGAAGCGCGTCTGCGGATCGCCGAGCACGAGTGAGAGCACGTCCTCGGGGGCGACTTCGGCCTGCGCGAGCGCCGCGCGCAGATCGGGCAGGGTCAACAGTTCGCGGGTGCGCTGTTCGTGCTGCACGCCCAGCACGGCTTCGCATGCGTGGCTGAAGGGACCGTGTCCGATGTCGTGCAGCAACAACGCGGCGCGCACGAGGCGCCGCTGGTATGCGATATCGGCGGCGTCGGCGAAGAACGCCGGGCCGGAACGCACGAGGAGGTCGAAGGCACGCGTTCCCACCGCAAGCGCGCCGAGCGCATGCGTGAAGCGGGAATGTTCAGCCGAGGGGAAGGCGAGATACGCGAGGCCGAGCTGGCGTAAACGCCGCAGCCGCTGCAACTGCGGAAGGTCGAGCAGCCGCGCTTCGCCCTCGTCCAACTCGATGAAACGATGGACTGGATCGAAGATCCGCTTCATGGATGAGGAGCTTTCGCGCGCGCAACCGAATCTCCGGCCTGATGCGCTTCGACCAGGCCGCGCTCAGAGAAATTCACGCCCGCACGGACATCGCCGCGTTCATCGCGCAGTACGTGCCGCTGCGCAAGCGCGGAAACGATCTGGTCGGACTCTGCCCGTTTCACAACGAGAAGACGCCTTCGTTTCACGTGCACCCCGATCGCGGCTTTTTCAAATGCTTCGGCTGCGGAGCGGGCGGCGACGTGATCAGCTTCGTGCAGCGGCGAGAAGGCATCCCGTTCGCCGACGCGGTGCGCATGCTCGCGGAGAAGGCGGGCGTGCAACTCGAGCCGGAGACGCCCCAGGCAGCGCGCATGCGCGGCGAGCGCGAGACGATCTACGAAGCAAACCGCTTGGCCGCCGCATTTTTCGCCCACATGCTCGCGAGCGACGCCGGCGCGAGCACGCGCGAATACCTGCGCCGCCGCGGCTTCTCCGACGCGATCGTCGAGCGCTTCAACCTCGGCTATGCGCCGGGCGGCTGGGATGCGCTGGTGCGCGAACTCGAACGCGGCGGGATCGATCTGCGGACTGCCGCGAAGGCCGGGCTCGTAAAGGCGGGGCAGCGCGGCTACTACGACTTCTACCGCGATCGCCTCATGATTCCGACGCTCGCGACCACGGGCGAAGTCATCGCCTTCG
>DATCTQ010000039.1:0-6784 GCA_036567865.1 Candidatus Tyrphobacter sp.
TGCGATCGAAGATCGCGTCGAGCACGACCCACCGGCGCGTAGCGCCGAACCGACGTAACCTAACCGAGCGCTGCCGGTAGCAGCGAAACAAGGGAGATTTCGGCAGCTCAAACTGTCAACTTAGCGGGGGAGCGGAGCACCAAAAGAGGTGAACGGGTGGCTACGAGCCCTCTCACGGTTAGCAAAGAGAGCCGTTATACTCGCACCGAAGCTCAAACAACTCCCTGGAATGGCGCCATGGGCCGAATCGATGTCAACCCGGGAGCAATTGTTGCGAGCACTGGTCTTTCGTCTGAGCAGAGAATACGACATACCCGTCCTTGATCTTAGTCACCTTAGCAACGTCTCGACCTTCCTTCAGGGCGACGGATTACATCCCAATCAACGGGGTAATCAGTTAATCGCGGAATTGACCGAGAAGGTTCTGGGCTGCAGGGTGACGCGCTTATAACCATGCAGCAGCGTTTTTGGCATCCGCGGGCCGGCATATAGTTCAGGCCGCCGCCGTCGCAGCCGCCGGGCCGCACCGGACGATGACCAACTCCGCCGATTCCACCATGCCTGTGACGCCTTACTTCTGTCGAAAGGACTCGCTCTCCGGCCCATCGTACGCACGGTCGGTGACTCCTGAACACGCTATCCTCGCCGGCCTGATCGCCGGCGTCTTGGCCTTGCTCTACGGGATCGCGCTCATCGTATGGGTGATGGGGCGCCCCGCCGGAAACGAACGGATGCGCGAGATCGCCGCGGCGATTCAAGAGGGCGCGATGGCCTTCTTACAGCGTCAGTATCGCACCGTGGCAATCGTCGCCGTTGTGCTCGCGATCGTCATCTATTTCGTACCGACACTGGGGTGGCAAGCCGCGGTCGGCTTCCTGATCGGCGCGATCCTCTCCGGCGCGGCCGGCTTTATCGGGATGCTGGTCTCGGTGCGCGCCAACGTGCGCACCGCCGAGGCCGCGCGCGGCGGGCTCAAGCCCGCACTCAACGTGGCCTTTCGCGGCGGTGCGGTGACCGGGATGCTCGTGGTCGGGCTCGGGATTCTGGCCGTCTCGGGTTACTACGCCTTCCTGCTCTATCGCGTCAACCACGGCGATACGTCGTCCTCGCTCGCAGCGATGATCGGCCTCGCCTTCGGATGCTCGCTGATCTCGGTTTTCGCCCGCCTGGGCGGCGGTATCTATACGAAGGCCGCCGACGTCGGCGCCGACCTCGTCGGTAAGGTCGAGGCGGGGATCCCCGAAGACGATCCGCGCAATCCGGCAGTCATCGCGGACAACGTCGGCGATAACGTCGGCGACTGCGCCGGCATGGCCGCCGATCTCTTCGAAACCTACTGCGTCACGACCGTGGCGGCGATGCTGCTCGGTCACCTCGTCTTCGGCAACACGCTTCCCGGAGCGACCACCTTTCCGCTGCTGATCGGGGCGGTTTCCATCGTCGCCTCGATCATCGGTTCGCTTTTCGTAGGCGTCGGGAGCGTTACGAAATCGTCGATCATGCGCGCGCTCTATCGCGGCATGCTCGTCGCGGGCGCTCTCGCGCTGATCGGCTTCTATTACATCACGCGCATGGTTTTCTCCGGCAGTACAACGGCGCCGCTTGCGATCTTCATCTGCGCGCTGGTCGGCATCTTGATCACCGGGGCGATCACGTTCATCACCGAATATTTCACCGGAACGCAGTTCTCGCCGGTGCAGCGGATCGCGAAGGCCTCGACGACCGGCCACGCGACCAACATCATCGCCGGACTTGCCGTCTCGATGCAAGGGACGGCGTTACCGGCGATCGTCATCGTCATCGGCATCCTGGTCAGCCACAGCTTCGCGGGCGTCTACGGCGTGGGCATCGCCGTAATGGCCATGCTTTCGATGGCGGGCATCGTCGTCGCGATCGACTCCTTCGGACCGATCACGGACAACGCCGGCGGAATTGCCGAGATGGCCAACATGCCGCAGGAGGTGCGCAGCTGCACGGACCCGCTCGACGCCGTCGGCAACACGACGAAGGCCGTCACCAAAGGCTACGCGATCGGCTCCGCGGCGCTGGCCGCGATCGTTCTCTTCGCGTCCTTCATCCAAGAGTTGACGCAACATAGTTGCCCCGGCCTCGGCGCGACGTGCGCGGGCGCAATCACGAATCTCTTCGCCATCGGCAACCCCTTCGTGCTCGCCGGCCTTTTCGTCGGCGGGCTGCTGCCGTATCTCTTCGCCTCGCTCGCGCTCGAGGCGGTCGGCCGCGCGGGCGGCTTCGTGGTCGAGGAAGTCCGCCGCCAATTCCGCGAAATTCCCGGCATCATGGCGGGAACCGCGAAACCGGACTACGGAACGACCGTCGACATCGTCACGCGCGCCGCGTTGCGCGAGATGATCGTGCCCGCGCTGATCCCGGTCGGCGTGCCGGTCGTCGTCGTGCTGCTCTCGATCTGGAACGTGCTGCCGGGCAACTCCGGCGCGCAGGTGATGGGCGGCATCCTCGTCGGGTCGATCGTGACCGGCCTCTTCGTCGCGATCTCGATGACGACGGGCGGCGGCGCCTGGGATAATGCGAAGAAGTACATCGAGGATGGGCACTACGGCGGGAAAGGCTCGGTCGCGCACGCCGCAGCGGTGACCGGCGATACGGTCGGCGATCCGTATAAGGACACTGCCGGCCCCGCCATCAACCCGATGATCAAGGTCCTCAACATCGTCGCCCTGCTCTTGGTCGGTTTCTTGGTGCACTAGGTCGCGCGGGTAGCGCGAGGTTAGCTAGACAGGCTAGCCTTACCGTGCTAGAATCCATTCCGTGAAGGCCGTGGGAATCTTCGAAGCAAAAAACAGGCTCTCAGAGCTCGTCTCCCAGGTAGAGCGCGGAGAGACCGTACTTCTCACCCGCAACGGCCGGCCCGTGGCCGAACTTATACCTCACTCGCCCAATACCGACAGGGCAGAGACGGCGATGAGTTGGATCCTGTCACGGCGCTGGAAACTCCGCGGCCTCGACATTCGCGATCTCGTGAATCAAGGCCGGCGCTTTTGATAGTGCTCGATGCTTCCGTCGCGCTCTCGTGGTTCTTTGATGACGAGCATGACGCGCTCTCGAAACGGTCGGCGGAACGGGTCTTGAGAGAAACTGCGATCGTCCCGGCGCTCTTTCCAGCTGAAGTCGCCAATGCGCTCTTCTTCGCCTTGAAGAAGCAGAGAATCCCTGAGCATGGCGTGAAAGCGGCCCTCACCCACATTGCAGACCTGCCGATCCGTATCGACTCGCCGAGCTTCTCGTTAGAGGAAGAGATCGCGCTCGCCAGACGCTATCGGCTCACGATCTACGACGCACTGTACCTAGCGCTGGCTCGACGCCAAGGCGTAGCGCTCTGGACTCGCGACGTTGCGTTACGACGCGCGGCGACCGCTGAAAACCTTGAAGTCATGGCTTGAAGAGCGCCGGCGCGACCGGATGGCGTTCCGGCCCGGCGGCTCATAGGTTCCGCGACAACGGTTGCGGCGCGTCTAGGGCGCAAAAATCGCTTGTAATGCGCCGAGGACGGCCGCGAGTTCGGCGTCGTCGAGATCGCCGGCGTAGCGACGCAGACGGGAACGGTCGATCGCGCGAAGATGATCGAGGAGAACGAAACGGCTCTTTCCGAACTTCGTGGGCACGCGGAAAGGTGCGGCAAAGCCGCGCCCCGATAGAGGCGCGACGATCGTCGTTCGCAAGAAGTCCATCTCCGGCGGTTGTACCACCAGGCACGGTCGATCTTTGCGTATCTCGGCTCCCACCGTCGGTAGGTCCGGCGCAACGTACCACACCTGACCGCGCCGGGCGTTCAGGCCTCGGACTCCGGCTCGGGCATCGCAAGCCACTCGCGATCTTCATCCGTCATGTCGAACGCGGACTGCGGAAGCGCCGACATCACGCTTTTCCATCCTTCCCTCGGGTGGGATGCGAGCTTGCGCACCTCGAGGTGGTCGTCGACCAACTGAATTTCAACGGCCCGCTCGATGCCGAGTTGCCGAAGCAACGGCTTCGGAATGACGACGCCGAGGGAGTTGCCGATCCTCTGTAGACTGGCTTTCATCGTTAGTACATTGTATGGTACGGAAACGGTCGGGTCAATCCGCAGGCATCACGCGGCACCGAGGGGAAGCCCGGTTGCTTCTGCCCCCGCCACAGGAGTCTGCGCATGCGTATCCTCTCATCCGTTTTTGCCGTCCTCGTCGTCGCCGCGTTCGCGGCTTGCAGCCACGGCAACTCGTCGTCCACCTCGAGCACGAGCACGGAAGCCTCGCCCGCGGCATCGGCCGCGGCGTCGGCTGCCGCCGCGCCGGCCGGAACCTCAGGAGAAATCCCGAGCTATCCGGGCGCCACGAACGAAGCGAGCGCTTCGACGGCGAGCGGATCCGGTCAAGTCCTGACCACGAGCGATGCCTTCGGCGTCGTCTACAAGTGGTACCAGACGCATCTGCCCGCCGGATCCGAGAAGTCTCACGCGTCGATGGCCGGTATTGAAACGGCGACGTTCCAAGTCGGCAAGTCCACGATCGCGATCACGACCAACGCCGGAAAGACGCAGATCACGATCGCGACGACGCCGTAACGAAAGTCCCGTTAGGTCGCGTGCAGCCAACGTGCAAAGAGCGGGTCCGCACGCAAGGCATCTAGGCGAGCATCCTCGGCAAAGAGCCTGCGGATCGGCACGTTTACGCGAGCGAGCCATGCGAGCGCCGTTGCGGGCTGGTGGCGAGCGGCCAGTGCCGCAGCGAGCGCGATGATCGCAGACGGGTCCGAGACCGAACCGCGCTCCCGAATGAGCTGTTGAGCGCGGCCGAGATCCGCTCTCGCCCCTGCCGCGTTCCGATCCTCGCTCTCGTAGTAACTCAACATCGCGTCAACGGCAACGTCGCCTGAGGATTCCGATTGCTCCAGTGCGAGCAGTTCGCGTTCGGCCTTCGGACGGTCGGTCTGACCGTCGGCAAGCGCGAGAATGAACGCCGCGCCGCGATCGCCGGGGCTCTGCGCGAGGGATTGGCTTGCGTAGGCGACGCTCTGCGGATAATCGCGCCGCAGATAGGCAAGCAGCGCGAGGTTGTCTCCCGCTTCGGTCCACGACGAGTTCTCGGCGAGCGCCGCACGGAATTGCCGGGCCGCGTCTTGGGGGCGCCCATGCCACATCAGCAACTCGCCGTACCACGTGTGCGCCTCAACGAGCGTCGGATCGAGTTCAACGGCGGAGCGCAACTCGCGAGCCGCTATCGCCGAATCGCCGAACAACGACTGCGCCTGACCATACGCTGCATGGGCGTCCGCCGACGACGGATCGACGGCAATCGCTTTGCGCGCGGCGTGAAATGCGGAGCGTGCATTCACGATCATCTGCGCGCTGCCGACGCTCCGCATGGCGAGGCTCAAGTACGCGTCGGCCAAGCCGGCATACCCGAGCGCGCTGCGAGGCTCTTCCGCAACGGCTCGATCGAAATAAAGGATCGCTTTGCGATCGTCGGCCGCGCCGCGCGCGTTGTTCCAATAGTAGTAGCCTAGCGCATACGACGGGGGAACGCTGCTCGACGGCCGTTGCCACGGATGCCACCACGCGACCGCGCCGAGGAGGAGAATCAGCGTTGCCGCGATGCTGCCGATGAGCCATCGCGGCCTCCGCGCACCACCAGCGGAGGGGTCACGCCCTGCCGTGGGGACGACGAGCCGATAGCCCCGCCGCGGTACCGTTTCGATCCGGACTGCCGGATCCCACGTCCGCAGCGCCCGGCGCAACTGATAGATGCTCTGCGTAAGGTTTGACTCTTCGACCGCGTCGTCGCCCCAGACGGCATCGAGCAACGCACCCTTGGAAATGACTTCACCGCGGCGCTCGAGCAGAGCGGCGAGCACCTCCAGGGCCTTCGGCGGTAAGGGAACGATCGTGTCGCCGCAACGCAGCACGCGTTCGTCGGTATGTGCGCTGCAGCGATCGAGTCGATGTATTCCGTTCATGATTCCGTGACCGTTCGATGAGGGTTCCTTGGGGACTTCGCCGCGCCGCGGCGAGATGATTCTTCCCACCCGTTCAGCACAAGGAGATTCCCATGCGCTACTGGCTCACCGCGGTCGGCCTCGCCACGCTGCTGCTTCCCGCATGCGGCGGAGGCGGCGGGGGCGGAAATCCCGGACCCAACCCGAGCCCGCCTGCACCAGAGTATTATCAACCGCTCGCAATCGGCGATTCGTGGACCTACACGTGCCACAACACCCAGAATCCGAACGAGCAGCCATATACGATCCAAAACTCGGTCCTCGGAACGACCACGGTCGGTGGGCAGACCGTTTACGAGTTCTCTATCCAGATTCCGAGTTCGCCCACGCAGAGCACGACGGTGGTCCAGTTGCTTGCCAATGACGGACAGCGGAATACTTCGATTTACGGCTATCTGGTCAACGGCACACCGCAAACGATTCCCGCGACGCTCATCGTCGCTGCGAATCCGGGCCCGAAGGGGACCGCCTACAACTACACCGGTCAAAACGGAAGCACGATCGACCGCATCTTCGAAGGAATGGAGTCGAGCAATCCCACGCCGCTCGGAACGTTTACCGTTGCCCCCTATTTCGAGAGCAACTCGACCCACAACTACGGATATGCGCTCGGCAACGGCATCGTCGAGGAGGACCATGGCCCGAACTTCCAATACGATTGTCTGATCAACGCCATCACCTTACACTGACGTGTCTTACAGGAGCGTTTGGTTTCGTTCAGGCCAAGGAGCCGAGCGGGCGAAGTTTACTACGGTAAATGAGCCCCGAGGCGACG
>DATCTQ010000040.1:0-8073 GCA_036567865.1 Candidatus Tyrphobacter sp.
CGCGCCTCGGTCGAGTTGGCAAAGGATTGGCGCCAAGATCGTGCGTTGCGGCGTCTCGAAGCATTGCTCGTCGTCGGAACGCCGGAGCATCTCTTCGTTCTCTCCGGCAACGGCGACGTGATCGAGCCGGACGAAGGGATAGCCGCGATCGGCAGCGGCGGCGCATACGCGCAAGCTGCCGCGGCGGCGTTGACGCGCAATACGACGCTCGACGCGGAAGCAATCGCCCGAAAGGGCCTCGAGATCGCTGCGGAGATCTGCATCTATACCAATACCGACGTGACCGTGGAGGTGCTACCGTGACCGCGCCGCCGCTCGAGCTGGACGTGCAGGCGCTGACGCCCGCGCAAATCGTCACCGCGCTCGATGCGTACATCGTCGGGCAGCAGAAGGCCAAGCGCGCGGTGGCGATTGCGCTGCGCAATCGCTATCGGCGAGCGCGCGTTCCGGAGGCGCTGCGCCCCGAGATCACGCCGAAGAACATCTTGATGATCGGGCCGACCGGCGTCGGCAAGACGGAGATCGCACGGCGGCTCGCCGGTTTGGTTGGCGCGCCGTTCGTGAAGGTCGAGGCGACGAAGTACACGGAGGTCGGTTACGTCGGCCGCGACGTCGAATCGATGGTGCGCGATCTGGTGGAGGCCTCGGTGCGTATGGTTACGGAGGCACGGCGGGGCGAGGTGCGCGAGGCCGCCGAGCAGCAAGCCGTCGAGCGCATCATCGACGTCTTGCATCCGGAGACGCGTCCGCCGCAGCCGCACCCGGCGAGCGGCTTTTCCGCGGCGCTCGGATCGATCTTCGGCGGCAACGTGCCGCAGGAGCCCGCGCAGGCGCACGTCGCGCCGCTTCCGATGGCCGAGGCGCAACGCGTTCGCGATCAAACGCGCGAAGAGATCGGACGCGGCTTCTACGACGTGCGCTTGATCGAGATCGAGGTCGAAGAGGCGGCTTCGCTGCCGATCGGCGTCATCGGCGGTATGAGCGATCCAAGCGGGAGCGATCTCGGCGAGATGCTGGGCGGCATGCTTCCGAAGCGCAAGACGCGCAAACGCGTCACGGTCAGCGAGGCCCGGCGCGTCTTCGAGCAGGAGGAGGCGGCGAAACTCATCGACTCCGAGGCCGTAAAGCGCGAAGCCCTGCGCCGTGCGAGCGAAAACGGCATCATCTTCATCGACGAGATCGATAAGGTCGCCGGAAGCGGGGGTGCGCGCGGGGGACCCGACGTCTCGCGCGAGGGCGTGCAACGAGACATCCTGCCCATCGTCGAGGGATCGACGGTGAACACGAAGCATGGGCCGATCAAGACCGACCACGTGCTCTTCATCGCCGCGGGCGCATTTCACATGAGCAAGCCGTCGGATCTGATCCCGGAACTGCAGGGGCGCCTACCGATTCGCGTCGAGTTGGACTCGCTGACGGCCGAAGACTTCAAGACGATCCTGACGCAGCCGCGCAACGCGCTGGTCGAACAGTACAAAGCGCTGCTCGCGACCGAAGGCGTCGCGTTGGAGTTCACGCCCGACGGCATCGACGAACTCGCGCGCTTCGCCATGCAGGTCAACGAACAGAGCGAGAACATCGGCGCGCGCCGCCTGCACACCGTGCTCGAACATCTCCTCGAGGAGGTGAGCTTCGCGGCACCCGAGCGGGGCGGCCCCGTGCGCATCGACGGCGCGTACGTGCGCGAGCGACTGAGCGACGTCGTCAAGAACGCCGACCTCTCGAGCTACATTCTCTAACCCAGTTGTCATCCTCAGCGGAGTAAGCGGGCAAACTCCGCCAAAGGAGCGCGTACGAGTCGGGGATAATACAGATGCCTTCGCTTTGCTCCCATTTTTTGTGAGATGAGACCGTGATGAAGAGAGCGCTGCTTTTCACGACACTTGCCGCCGCCGGGCTCCTCGTGGGCTGTAACGGCTACAACAACGGCTACCAGAATCCGCCTGGTGCCGGTACCAACTGCATTCCGCGGGCGAACACGGTACTCGTTTACCCGGAGAACAACGCAACCGGCGTGCCCGACAACACGATGGCCGTGTACATCGCCCTTCCCACCGCACTCTCGGGGCCGGCAGGGTTCGATACGAACATCATCGGTCCGCCGTCGTACGGCGCGCAGCTCACCAACGGTTTCACCGCGGTCTCGTACGGTTCGATTCCGACGCCCAACACCGTGCCCGGATACAGCAACCCGCAGTATTACGAATCGACGTTCAGGTACTCGCTGACCGCGGCGACCGCGTTCTCGGTGCATTGGAATGACTTGAATTCGGCGTGTAACTCGAACACCTCGGCTTCCCTCATCGGCTCGTTCACGACCCAGTAAGCGCCCCCGCAAGGATTACGCCTGCTCGATTGCGTAGGCGGCGCCCATGCCATACCTGCGAGCGATCGTGACCGAGGGACACCCGGCCTTGCGGCGCACCGCAAAGAAGGTCGCGCCGAAAGAGATCGCCGATCCGCTTTTTCAACAGTTGATCGACGACATGTTTCTCACGATGTACGAGGCGCCCGGCGTCGGGCTGGCAGCGCCGCAGGTGGGCATTTCGAAGCAGCTCTTCGTGATCGACGTCAAAGACGAGGAGCACGAGCCAGCGGTCCTCATCAATCCGAAGATCGAATCGGCCCAAGAAGAAGTCGAACTGACCGAGGGATGTCTTTCCGTTCCCGGTTATGTCGGCGAGATTACGCGTTTCGAGCGCGTAGCAGTCAGTGGTCTCGATCGTCACGGTCACAAGATCCGCTTGGAGGGCGGCGGAATTTTCGCGCAATGCCTGCAGCACGAGATCGATCATCTGCACGGCAGACTCTATAAGGACAGCGCTCGAGACATCCGCCTCGCGAGCACGCACGAGGAAAAGGAGGCTCCGCAAGCGGCGGAAGCGTGAGCGCGCCTAAGACGCTCTTCTTCGGCACGAGCGCGTTTGCCGTTCCGAGTCTCGACGTCGTTGCGGACCGCAGCGATCTCGCTGGCGTGGTGACGCAGCCCGACCGCCCGGCGGGACGAGGGCAGCGCTTGCAGCAGAGTCCGGTGAAGCGCGCGGCGCTCGAGCGCGGATTGCGCGTCTACGAACCGCGGCGGCTGCGAGATTTTGCGAACGAGATCGCGTCGCTCGCCTTCGACGTCTTTATCGTGGCTTCGTACGGAAAAATTCTCCCCTCCGAGTTGCTTGCGCTTCCCGCGCTCGGCGCGCTGAACGTTCACCCTTCGCTCCTTCCACGCTATCGCGGCGCGACGCCGATCCAAGCGACGCTCCTGGCGGGCGATCGCGAGACCGGCGTGACGATCATGCTGATGGATGCGGGAATGGATACGGGAGACATCGTGCTGCAAGAACGACTGGAGATCGGTGCGGAAGAGGATTTTGCCACGCTGCACGACCGCCTCGCCAAGCTCGGCGCACGGCTTCTGGGCGATGCGCTCGCGCTCGGCGAACGCGACGGCGCATTTCCGCGCTTGCCGCAACGCGGCGAAGGCAGCGTCACGCGGCCCATCGCGAAGCCGGATTTGGAGATCGACTGGAGGTGGGATGCCGTGCGCATCGCCAACCACGTGCGCGCCTACGCGCCGGCACCGGCGGCACGCGCAATGCTAGCGGAGACAAGGGTGAAAATTCTCAAAGCAAGGATCGGCATCGGCCCTTCGACTTCGCGCCTTCCGCGCCACGCTCAGGGTGACAAAGGAGCAGCGGGAGCTATTGCGGGGATCGATGATGAGGCGGCGATAGTGCAGTGCGGTAACGGAACTGTCGCGATCGAATCGTTGATCGCTCCGAATCACCCGCGGGAAACCGGTGCCGCTTTCGCGTGGCGCGTTGGGAGGACATAGGAGCGAGTTGGATTAGTAGGTCCCGCCCGTGGCGCAGGAGATGCAGTGGTTAGCCCAACAATGCTCGCTAGGATAGCTATCGCTCCGGAGTACGAATGAAGTCGCCCGATACGACGTTCTGGACCTGACAAGTGCCACGCAGAAAACCAGAAATCACGAGCTTCTATTACATAACGCACGTCGACAACCTGCCGTCGATTTTGCAGTACGGTATTCTTTCACACGAAGTGATCGAAAGGCGCAATATACCGCATCATCGCATATACGACGCTGCAATTGTGAGCAAACGAGGGAACACCATCGTAAATGGCTCGAGTTTGTGGCACTATGCGAACTTGTATTTCCAACCCAGGAATCCGATGATGTACAGGGTCTTGCGGGAAACGAACGTAAGTGAGATCGTTGTGATTGGCGTAAGACGTGCAGTGCTCGATAGCGCGGGTGCACTGGTGACACTGGGCAACGCCGCGGCCTCGGAAACGGAGGTTGTTTCCGCTGCCGAAGGGATTAAGTCGATCGCGACAATCTGGAAGGACATCGACAGCGAGTGGTGGCGCGCCACGGATGGCTCGAAACGACGCATCATGGCGGAGGTTTTGGTCCCGGATAAAATCACTGCCGACCAGATACACACCATATACGTCTCAGGTCACGGGGTGGCGGAAAGCCTCAAGGGGATGCATCTCCCAGAAACCATACCGATCGTTCCAGAGCCTAAGATGTTTTTCATGCCCGTTTGGAATTCTCGAATCACCGACACTTTGTCTCTGCTAGATGGCGATATGTTCTTCTCCAAAGCACAAACGCTTACAGTAAGCGTAAACACGCAGGGAATCATGGGCAAAGGTGTGGCGTCGCGTGCGAAGTATCAATTCCCGGATGTCTATGTAGCGTACCAGGACGCATGCCGCAAGAAGCTCCTGACGATGGGCAAGCCATACCTGTATAAGCGCGAGGAATTGTTCGATGCAGAATTGGCTGAGGACCCAGCGACGCTCCCAAATCCGAACGAAAGGAAATGGTTCTTGCTGTTTGCTACGAAGCGCCGCTGGCGCGAGGACGCGGACTTGGATGGCATTGAAGAGGGCCTGCGCTGGATCGGTGACGAGTACCAGCACCAAACCATTACGTCACTTGCACTTCCTGCCCTTGGGTGTGGCCTTGGCAGGCTCGATTGGCGTGACGTCGGACCGAAAATGTGCCAAGCCCTCGGACACCTGAGCATTAAGGTTCGCATTTACTTGCCTCGTGAGGCGAACATCGACTCAAGATTTTTGTCCCGTGAGTACCTGCTTGCGGCCCACTGAGCGTCGTATCTGTCCAGTGTGACCGCCCGCGAGGCCGCCCTGCAGGTCGTGCGCGACGTCTTTCCGGCATCCGGTCGCGGCCGGAGCGCGCAGGACGCGCTCGACTACCGCGTGCGGCGGGAGGGGCTCGATCTGCGCGACCGCGCCTTCGCGACGGAACTCGCATACGGAGCGATCAAGATGCGCCGCACGCTGGACTGGTATCTCGATCCGTTTGTAGGCGATCGCCGCGCGACATTGCCTTCGGCGACCCATGAAGTGCTGCGATTGGCGATCTATGAATTGCGGTTTACGCGTGCGGAAGAGTACGCGACGGTATCGCAGTTCGTCGATCTCGCGAAGCGTTACGGTCACCGCGGCCTCGCCGGGCTCACCAATGCGATCTTGCGCGGGTTCTTACGTGAGGCCCCGCCGGAGCCGGCTCGCGAGCGCTTCGAAAGCGACGACGACTACCTTGGAACGAAGCACTCGCTGCCGACGTGGTTGGTTCGGCAGTGGCGCGCCGTCTTCGGCGCCCAGCGCGTCGAAGGCATCTGTGCCGGCGTCAATCTTCCACCTCAGCACGCGATCACGGTGAATCGTCTTCGGATCGACCTCCCCGCCCTTGCCGAACGCTTGCGCGGCGAAGGAACCGTGACGCGCCCCTCACCGTTCGCGCCCGATTCGTTGCTCGTCGAGAGCGGTGCGGCGGCGTTGCGCGACAGGCCTGCGGAGGGGCAATGGTGGGTCCAATCCGAATCCTCGGCGATAGCCGTCGAAGTGCTCCAACCGCACCAAGGAGAGCAGATCTTGGACGTGTGCAGCGGGCGTGGAAACAAGGCCTTGCAAATCGGGAGCCGACTCGGAGCCGACGGCGACCTCTGTTGTGTCGATCGCGACCAGAGCAAGGTGCGAGTCTTGCAGCTCCGTCTCGCCGAGTACGGAATCCCGGCCGCCACGCTCGCCGGCGACGCAACCGACGAGCAGCTCTTCGCGCCCGAGCGCCGATTCGATCGCGTGCTGCTCGACGCGCCTTGCTCGGGGATCGGCGTGGTCGGACGCCATCCTGAGGCGCGATGGCGCAAGCAAAGCCAAGACGCCGAGCGTCTCTCCGCGGCGCAGTCCGCCCTGCTGCACGCGAGCGCGAATCGCGTCTACGAAGGTGGCGCGCTCGTCTACGCGGTCTGCTCCACCGACCCGCGGGAGAGCGTCGAAGTCGTCGAGGATTTCGCCGCCCGTCACAACTTCGCGCGCGGCCTCGTGCCGGGCGCGTTGGATCCGTTCTTGACCGACGCAGGCGACATCTTGATTCCACCGGGAATCGACGGTCGCGACGGTTTCTACGTCTCGCGCCTAGAGCGGCGTCTGTGAGCTGGCTTGGGCGCTTCGAGAAGGCGTGCGCAGCGTTCATCGAGCGCGCGTTCGCACGCAGCTTTCCAAGCGATCTCGCGCCGGCACACGTCGCGCGCAAGCTCGTCGCGGTGATGGAGACACAAACGCGTCGCGAGAGCGGTCATCTGCTCGCGCCGGGCAGCTACCTCGTCTACGTGCATCCCGAAGAGTTCGAACGCCTTGCGGTGGAGCGCGCCTACTTGGAGCGCGAGTGGTCCGAACTGTTGCGCGATCTCGCCGCGCGCGTCGGTGCTTTCTTCGAAGGTGGCGAGCCGGTCGTCACGATGCTCGCCAACGAAAGTGTTCCGCCCGGCGCCGCCGAGATCGAAGTGTCACGGGAGCGAAGATCCCCTCCGGTGCAGCCGAGGCGTGAGCGCCGGTATCAGCTCCGCATGCTCAAAGGCGTGCCGGCGGGTGGGCTCTACCGCGTCGAAGGCGAGGTGAGCATCGGGCGCGGCGAAGACGTCAGCGTCATGCTCACGGATCCGAGCGTCTCGCGTCGTCACGCGTCCATCGCCGTGGTCGACGGCGTTCCTGTCGTACGCGATCTGGGTTCGACCAACGGCACGTTCGTCAACGGCGAGCGGGTGCAGACGCATACGCTGAGTGCCGGTGACCGCCTGACGTTCGGCAACACCGAGATGCGTTTCGAAGGCGCCGCGTGACACCGGCGATCGCCACCGAGCTGCGCGTCGATTCGCTCGGCGTCACGGTCCTACTCTTCACGGTGGGATTGATCGCCGCGAACCCGCGCTTTCGAACGGCGCGCGACGTGGGGCGGCTCGCGCCGATGCGCGTCGATCTGGACGTGGTCGATCGCAACGGCGAACGTGCAGTCGAAGTGCTGACGCCCGCGATCATCGGCCGTGGCGCCGACGCCGACGTCGTCGTCGACGATCCCGATGCCGGTCGCCATCACGCACGGCTCGAGGCCGAGAACGAGATCGTCTACGTCAGCGATCTCGACAGCACCAACGGAACCTATCTGAACGGCCGGCGGCTCCGGGAGGCGATCGAGATTCGTCCGGGCGACCGGATCGACGTAGGGACCGCGCGCCTGGTCGTGAAGGAATTGGTACCATGGACGTAGCGATTCGAGGCGATCTTGCGAGCTGCCTGACGTTGCGTCTCGCACCGTCGACGTGGGTCTTCGCGATCGCCCGCGGGTTCGGCGAGATCGACGGCGTGCCGATCGCACGCGCGGCGCTGGCGCGTTTCGAAGGCGAGTGCCGCCGGCGCACCCGGGGCGAGGCGAGGCGTCGCCGGCTCCTGCGCTCGCCCACCGCTGCGAGCGCGCTGTGCGGAGCGCTCGCGCGCGTGAACGGTGCGCTCTACTTGCGTGGCGCGGGTCATGAAGATTACGTTCCGTCGGCCTGCTCGTTCTCCGCCGTGCTCGTCGTCCAAAACCGAGCCTACGTCGCCCACGCAGGATCGACGGCGGTCTATCTCGTGCACCAAGGCGACGTCCTCGCGCTGACCGCCGGCGATGCTTTCGAGGAGGACACGGCGCCGCCGGTGCTGGCGCGCGCGCTCGGCATCGAGCCCGCGCTGAGCTTTGCGGTCTCG
>DATCTQ010000041.1:0-18767 GCA_036567865.1 Candidatus Tyrphobacter sp.
CGGGCGCAGCGGCACGCTCGGCGAGTTCTGCATCGCATACGACGAAGGCAAGCTCATCGGCGTGCTGCTCCATTCCGGCGGCATCTCCGATCGCTTCATTCAGATATCAGAGCTGGTGCGCAAGGAGACCGGCGCGATCATTATCGAGGATGACGATCCGGAGAAACTCGTCGATCGATGCCTCGACCTTTACGTGCGGGAGTCCGTCCCGAGTTCGGTTGCGCTGAGCCGTGGCTGAGCTGACGTTCGTCGGGGCAGCCGGAACCGTCACCGGCAGCAAACACCTTCTGACGGTCGGCGGCAGACGACTCTTCGTCGACTGCGGCCTCTTCCAGGGCACGCGGGAGATCACCGCGCTCAACGACGCACCTCTCCCGGTCGAACCCAGCGAGATCGAAGCGGTGGCGATCACGCACGGGCATCTCGATCACATCGGCTATTTACCGAAGCTCGTGCGCGACGGCTTCTCGGGTCCGATCTATTGCACGCCGCCGACGCGGGCGCTGATGCAGATCGTTCTCGACGATGCGGCACATCTGCAGGAAGAGATGCTCCAGCGGGGCTTCGAGCACGATCGCCCCGCCGTGCCGCCGAGCTACTACGACGAGCGTGACGTCGTGCGAACGATGGAGATGGTGAACACGATACCGCGCGGCACGCCGTTCGAACCCGTGCCAGGCACGCGCGCAACGTACCACAATGCCGGGCACGTGATCGGCTCCGCGTTCGTCGCTTTCGAGATCGAAGGGAAACACGTCGTCTTCTCCGGCGATCTCGGCCGGTACGGTCGCGCGCTGCTCTACGATCCGGACCCGATCGGCCCCGCCGACACGATCGTTTGCGAGTCGACCTACGCGGGTTGCCCGCACCCGGCCAGGTCCCTCGACGCACTCGAGGCGGCGCTGCTCTCCGGGATCGATCGAGGCGGCGTCATGGTGATGCCGGCCTTTGCGGTCGAGCGCACGCAGGACATGCTGCTCGCCATTGCCGCGATCCAGGCGCGCGAGCCGAGGATCGCGTCGCTCCCCGTCCATCTCGACAGCCCGATGGCGGAGAAGGTCGACGCAGTCTTCCAAGACTTTCCGGAGGCGCACAAACCGATTCCGCGCGGCGATGCAGCAACGCCCTTCGGCGTGCGGAACTTTTCCCTTGCCGTGACGACCGACGAATCGAAGCGACTCAACCACTTGAAAGGGGCGCACCTCATCATCTCCGCGAGCGGCATGGCGTCGGGTGGCCGCGTCATGCACCATCTCCACAATCACGTCGCAAACGTATCCGCGACGATCATCTTCGTCGGCTATCAGAGTCGCGGAACGCTTGGATTCCTTCTGACGCACGGGATGAAGACGATCCATCTCTACGGCGATACGCTGCCGGTACGAGCAAACGTCGTCGACCTTTCGGGATTCAGCGGCCACGCAGACGAGTCGGACTTCAAACGTTGGTTCGCAACGTGCACCGGATCGCCACACCTTTATGCGGTGCACGGCGAGCCGGAATCCGCGTTGGCGTTGGCCGCACTCGTCAAAGCGGATCTCGGGTGGCACGCCGACGCGGCGCGACGCGGCATGACCGTGACGCTGTGACTCGCGGCACCAACCGCAGTTTCGCAAGCGATAACAACGCACCCGTTGCGCCGGAAATATTTGACGCGCTCCACGCGGCAAACGAAGGCGATGCGGTCGGCTACGGACACGACCCATGGACGCAGCGCGCCGTGCGAGCTTTTCGCGAGCATTTCGGCGCCGCTACCGATGTCTATTTCACATTCAACGGCACGGGAGCCAACGTCGTCGCGCTGAGCTGTCTGGTCAAGCCCTGGGAGGCCGTGCTCTGCCCCGCAAGCGCGCATCTTCAAACGGACGAGTGCGGCGCCTTCGAGCGCTTCTCCGGATCGAAGGTCATCCCGATTGCGACGGACGACGGCAAACTGCGGCCGCAGGACCTGGACCCCCACCTGCACGCCGGGCACGACGAGCATCACCCGCAGCCGCGCGTCGTCTCGATCTCCCACTCGACCGAATACGGCGGAGTCTACGAGCCCGACGAACTCCGCGAGCTGTGTGACTACGCGCACAGCCGCGGACTTCTCGTGCACGTCGATGGTGCGCGCATCGCCAATGCCGCCGCGGCAGTCGGACAGACGCCGCGTGGCATCACGATCGATCTCGGCGTCGACGTCCTTACCTTTGGCGGCACGAAGAATGGACTGATGTTCGGCGAGGCGATCTGCTTTTTCGATCCGACGCTCCCGGCCGGCGCCGCGCCGTTCGCGCGTAAGCAAGGCATGCAGCTCGCTTCGAAGATGCGCTACGTCGCCGCGCAGTTCGAAGCATTGCTCGCGAACGATCTCTGGCTTCGATATGCCGCGCATGCGAACGCCATGACCGCGCGCCTTCACGAGCGCGTTCGCTCGATTGCCGGTATCCGCGTCACGCGCCCGGTCCGCTGCAACGCCATCTTCGCGACGATGGAGCGAGCCGCCCTCACCCGAGCGCAGGATGAGTTCTTCTTCTATATCTTCGACGACGCGCTACCGGAAGCGCGATGGATGACGCATTGGGCCACGCAGCCGCACGAGGTCGACGCCTTTGCCGACGCACTCGAACGCGCTCTAGGCTAGGCGGTCCAGTCCAACATCGACTGCCAGTCGTGCTTGGGAAACGGTTGCTTCGATTTGATCGCCTCGACGTACTTGCGCTTACCGGCGCGGTTGCCTTTGCCCATCATGATGCCGCCGGCAAGGCGATCTTGCCAAAAAAAGAGCGCGCGGTACCACTTCTTCTCTGCGTCGATTTTTGTGACCATCTCCAGATCGGGCCGCAGCTCGGGCGAGCAGCCGAACTGTGCGATGGTCTGCCCTTTGAATAGCAGGGACGAGTACTCGGGCACGTCGTGGTACTTCTCGCTGCCGCCCATCATGTTGATTGCCGCGACTTTGCCGTGCGCGCCCGCGTTGTTCCATGTCCCCATACGATAGCGGATCTCCAGAATCGGATCGAAGAAATCCGCGACGTCGCCGGCGGCAAAAATTCCGGGAATGTTGGTCTCCAGGTGGTCGTTGCACAGGATGCCGTTCCGGCTCGTGTGGATTCCACTGCCTTCCAGGAACTCGACGTTCATCGCGAGGCCGAGTCCCAGCGAGAAACACTCCCCCGCGATCTCCATTCCGTTTTTCGTCCGGAGCTTCGTCACGACGCCGTTGGATCGGGTGAACGCCTCGACCTCTTCTCCGAAATGCAGGTGCACGTTCTGCTCGCGCGCCGCTTCGGCGACCAATTCCCCGGCGACCTCGTCGAGAATGCGATGAAGCGTGCGCGAACCGCGAATCAGCCAATGCGTTTCCACGCCGCGCACCGAGAACGCCTCCGCGAGTTCGTAGGCGATGAAGGAACCGCCGATCGCGATCGCGGTCTTACTGCGCTCCAGATGCTCGGATATCGCGCGCGTATCGTCCAGATACTGGAAGTTGAAGAGGTTCGCCGCACCTTGCGCCCCGGGCACGGGGCAGGCATTGGGGCGGCCGCCGGTCGCGAGCAAGAGCGCGTCATAGGGATAGCAACGCCCGGCGGCTTCGACGACCCGCTGTTCCGGCACGATGCGCGAGACCGTCGTGCGCAGCTTCAGATCGATACGATGCTGTTCGTGCCAAGCAATATCGCGAATCATCACCTTCGCTTCGGGGATCTGCTTGCGCAGCATCGGCGGCAGCGAGATGCGATTGTAGAGGGGATACGGTTCGTCGCCGAAGAGTGCGATCTCGCATGCGGGATCGTGCTTGCGCAGTTGCTCGGCGGCGGTCGTTCCGGCAAAACCGTTCCCGACGATGACATACCGGCGGATATCGGAATCCATCAGGCGGCGGGTTCGGCGCATGCTCGTGCGAGCCTCTAACGCTAGCCGTGCAAAGCGATACCCATCATCATCTCGTAGCCAACGTTGAGCGCGCGCTCGTCGATATCGTAGCGCGCGCTGTGCTGCGGCTCGATCCCTTTCTCTTCGCCGCGCGATCCTACGACGAAGTATGCCCCGGGACGCTCGGCCTGCATGTAGGCCATGTCCTCGGCCCACATCACGACATCGTGAGGGTCGACGACGTTCTCGGGCGCAAGCCTCTCGCGAGCGACCGCGCGCACGATGTCATTCATGGCGCGGTCGTTGACGACGGCCGGGTAGCCCCACTCGTACTGAAACCGGTAGTCGAGCCGCATTGCCGCACAAAGCCCCCGCAGCATGCGCTCCAGACGCTCCGGCATCCCTGCGCGAACGCTCTCGTCGAGGGTGCGCACGGTGCCCGTCATCTCGGCGCTATCCGGAATGACGTTGTGCGTGGTCCCCGCGACGATCTTCGCAATCGTCACGACGACCGGCTCTTTGGGCGCCGTCTCGCGGCTAACCAGCGTTTGCAGCATCGTGATGAGCTGCGCCGCACCGATGATGGGATCGACGGAGAGCTGCGGCATCGCGCCGTGGCCGCCGCGCCCTTCGAGCGTCATGTAGATTTGGTCCGATGCCGCAAAGAAGGGCCCGTCGCGGATGCCGACCTTCCCGACGTCGAGCCCCGTGTAGAGATGCAGCGCGAAGACGCGGTCGACGTGCGGGTTCTCGAGCGCTCCGTCGGCGATCATCAGCCGGTTCCCGCCGTGACCTTCCTCTCCGGGTTGAAAGCAGAACACGAGCGTACCGGAAATGTCCTCTCGGCGCACGGCGAGAGCGCGCGCAGCCGCGAGCAGGATCGCCATGTGCCCGTCGTGCCCACAGGCGTGCATCACGCCGTCGCGGCGCGACCGATATTCCGCAGTTCCGAGTTCCTGAACCGGCAGCGCGTCCATGTCGGCACGCAGCAACGTCGTCGGCCCCGGCCTCTTACCGTGCAGCGTCGCCAGAATCCCCGTCTTGCCCACGCCGGTACGAATCTCATCGAAGTCGCGCTCACGAAGCGTGCGCTCGATAAATGCCGCGGTCTCGTGTTCTTGCAGCGATAATTCAGGATGCGCGTGAAAGTGCCGCCGGAACGCGACAAGTTCAGAGTTCATGAAAGGCGCGATGCGAAGCGATGAGTATCAGCCCGCACGCG
This sequence comes from Candidatus Tyrphobacter sp., assembly GCA_036567865.1. Taxonomy (GTDB): domain Bacteria; phylum Vulcanimicrobiota; class Vulcanimicrobiia; order Vulcanimicrobiales; family Vulcanimicrobiaceae; genus Tyrphobacter. The sequence goes on from DATCTQ010000041.1 coordinate 5,081, forward strand.
AACGCGGCAATACCTAGCGCCCGCGCTGCGCGCACCCGCTACTTCTGTTGGAAGGTCATGAACATGAGGCTCACGACCGGCGTGCAGAGAAACTGCGCGGGAGCGTAGGTTTCGGTGCGCGCTTGGTCGAGGGCTTCGCGGTCGGTGATCTGGTTACCGCTGGACTGGACGAGCGTCGTGTTGTACACCTTACCGTCGGACGTTATGGCGACCGCGATGACCGTCGTCATGCCCGCTCTTCCGGAACCGTAGCTTGCCATCTCGTCCTGAACCGACCAGTCGCTGCGCGGGAGCAACGCCATTCTCGCGGGAGTGTAGGCGACGCCACAAGATAAGGCGGGCAACGCCATGAGCATCGTTGCCGCCACGCTCGCGTACAATCTCGTCATCGTGGGCGTCGTCGTGATCCGGTGCAGCGACGGCAGCGCGGTGTTCGCCCGAAACGCCGCACCGTATGGTTCCACTTGGTTGACAAAACTGGGACACGCGGTCAGCGGCGCGTTGTTGAGACTGAACGAATCGACGTAGGCGAACTGCACGTTAACGGCTTTTGGGAACGAGACGAGCACCGGATTGCTCTCGTAATCACCGCCGCCGGCAGATGCGTGCATCGCGACGCCCGCAATCGTAGCCTGATACGCTGAGTCGGAGGTGATGAACGTCACGACGGCGTTTGCCCGCGGGGCCGCCGCCGTGTAGAGCACGACCCGTATCGCGCTCTCGGTCGCTGCCGCCGCGGGTACAGGAACGTTATGCGAGGAGTCCCACGGCACGTACGAGGCATCCGCCCCGCAAAAGAGGTTACTGGCGGCGACCGGTAGCGGCCGTCCCGCGACCACAACCTGTAATACCAACGCCGCAATAGGCACGAGCGAACGCAATAGACGCATGGAGGGGTACTTCGGAAGCCACCCCGCGGGCGCCCTCTTGCGGGGGCCGCGGCACCGGCAGAGCGAACGAGGGCGGCGTGGCAGTCAAAACGACCCGCGCACTGGAGAAGCGCGGCCTGGACGACGAGCAACTGCGGCAGATCTTCCGCAACATGCTGCTGCAACGGCAGCTCGACAACCGCGGCTTCCAACTGAACCGGCAGGGCAAGGTTCCCTTCGCGCTGGGAAGCGAGGGGCATGAAGCGCTGCAGGCCGGCGCGGCGATGGCGTTCGAGCGCGGTAAGGATCTCCTCGCGCCGTACTACCGCGACCTCGGCCTCTGCCTCGGCGTCGGCCTCACACCCTACGAAATCATGCTTTCGATCTTCGCGCGCGCCGCCGATCACAACGGCGGACGCCAGTTCCCGAACCACTACTCCTCGAAAGCCGCCGGGATTCTCTCCTTCTCCTCCATTCTCGCGGCGCACATTCCGCACGCCGTCGGCGCCGCGTATGCAATCCAGTATCGCAGACAGGCCGGGCGCGCCGTCCTCTGCACCTGCGGCGACGGGACGACCAGCGAAGGCGAGTGGCACGAATCCATCAACTTTGCGTCGGTGCACAAGCTACCGATCGTCTTTCTCGTCGAGAACAATCTTTGGGCGATCTCGACGCCGATCGAGAAGCAGATGGCACAACCGGAGATTTGGCGCCGCGCTGCCGGCTATGGGATTCCGGGAAAGCGATTCGACGGGTTCGATCCCGTTGAGACTTATGCTAACGTCAAAGAGGCGCTGGATCGCGCGCGCTCCGGCGGCGGGCCGACGTTGCTCGAAGGCATGTGCTACCGTTTCCTCGCGCACTCCACCGACGATAACGACATGACGTATCGAACGAAAGATGACGTGGCGGAGCATCGCAAGGACGATCCCGTGCCGCGCTTCGAGGCCCGCCTCATCGAGACGGGCGTCCTGGCCGACGCGGACGTCGCCGCGATGAAGAAGGACGTGTTGCGCGAAACGAACGAGGCGACCGATCGTGCCGAGACGATGCCGTTCGCGCAACCCGAAGAACTCTACAGGCACATTTACGAGGGAGCGTGGCAGCCATGGCAGTAACGTCATCGGAGATGACCGCCTCATCGCAAGTCATGAACAACGTCGAGGCCGTTCGCGCAACCCTGTACGAGGCCATGAAGAACGACGAGCGTACGATCATCCTCGGCGAGGACGTCGGCGCGCGCGGGAACGTCTTTCTCATCACCAAGGATTTCATCGACGAGTTTGGAGCCGAGCGCGTCATCGACACGCCGATCGCCGAAGCCTCGATCGTCGGAATCGCGGTCGGCATGGCGATGGAAGGCCTCCGCCCGATCGCCGAAATCCAATTTGCCGACTTCATCTATCCATCGTTCAACCAAATCGTCGGCGAAGCGGCGAAGACGCGCTACCGCAGCAACGGCGAGTACACGTGTCCGCTGGTCATCCGCACGCCGTACGGGGGTGGCGTACGCGGTGCGCTCTCGCACTCCGTCTGCGTCGAGGCGCTTTTCTACCACGTTCCCGGGCTGAAGATCGTCGCGCCCGCATTTCCGGCGGACGTCAAGGGGCTGCTCAACGCAGCGATCGACGATCCCGATCCGGTGATGTTCCTCGAGCACAAGAAAACCTATCGCCTGATCAAGGGCGAGGTCCCGAACGGCCACTACACGATCCCCATCGGCAAGGCGAACCTGCTCAAGGAGGGCACGCAGCTGAGCGTCGTTTCGTACGGTCTCTACGTCCACTGGGCACTCGAAGCGGCCAAATCCCTCGAGGACGAGGGCATGTCGGTCGAAGTCATCGATCTGCGCTCGATTCGCCCGATGGACAAGTCGGCGATCCTGGCCAGCGTCGAGAAGACGCGCAAACTCCTCATCATCCACGAGGACAACAAGTTCGGCGGCATCGGCGCGGAGATCAGCGCCATGGTTGCCGAAGAGGCGCTCTTCCATCTCGACGCGCCGATTCGGCGTCTCTGCGGGCCCGATGTTCCGGCCATGGGATACGCCCAACCGCTCGAAGAGGCGTTTATGTCTTCGCCCGCGCAAATGGCCGATGCGATGCGTGAGATGGTGAGGTTCTGATATGACCACGATTACGATGCCGCAACTCGGTGAAACCGTGACGGAAGGAACCGTTGCCCAGTGGCTCAAGCGCGTCGGCGAAAGCGTTGAGAAGTACGAGCCCTTCGTCGAGGTTTCGACCGACAAAGTCAACGCCGAAGTTCCATCGCCGGTGAGCGGCGTGATTCGAGAAGTATTGGTCAAAGAAGGCGAGACCGTCGCGACCGGAACGCCGATCGCGATCATCGACGACGTCTCCTCCGGTACCGCACCAATCGAGCAAGCCTCGCCGGCCGCAACGAAGGCCGAGGCGAACCGTATGGCCGGCGACGAGCCCGTACCGGGATTCGCTCCGGTGCCGAGCGCACCGCCGCGTTCGAACGGTCAGCCCGCCGTCGCGGCGCCGAGCGCGCCGCTCGACGAAACGTTACGAACGGCATCGCCGGCGGTGCGCCGACTCGCGCGCGAACACAACGTCGACATTCGCGCAGTCAAAGGCACGGGTAACGCGGGACGCGTTACGGCACGGGACGTTACGACCGCCGCAGCGGCAGGGCCGGCAATCGCAACCGGCCCTGCACGCCCGGCGCCGAGCGGGACCTCGACGTACGGCGAGCCTATTCCCGGCACGACGATTCCGTTCACCCAAGCGCGCCGCATCATCGCGCAGCGGATGGTAGAAAGCAAGCAGACCGCACCGCACGCATGGTCGACCGTCGAAGTCGACGTGACGAACCTCTGGAGGTGGCGCGAGCGCGAGAAGGCGCACTTCGAGCGCGAGACGGGCTACAAGCTCACCCTGCTGCCGTTCTTCATCCGCGCCGTGGTCCAAGCACTCCAAGCGTTTCCACTCGTCAACGCACGCTTCACGCCCGAAGGCATCCAGGTGCTCAAGGAGATCAACATCGGCATCGCGATCGGCCTCCCGGCGAATCTCATCGTGCCCGTGGTCAAGGGCGCCGATCGCCTGACGATCAAGGCACTCGGCGTCGCAGCGGGTGAGTTGATCGACAAGGCTCGCAGAAACAAGCTTGGGGTTGACGACCTCGCCGGCGGCACGTTCACGGTGAACAACACCGGTGCCAACGGCTCGGTGCTTTCGGCGCCGATCATCAACGGCGGCCAAGCCGCAATCGTCACCATGGAGGCGATCGTGAAACGCCCGGTCGTGCGCGGCGACGATGCGATCGCGATCCGGCACATGATGAACTCGTGCCTCTCGATCGATCACCGCGTGCTCGACGGCTACAGCGCGAGCGGCTTCCTCGCCGAACTGAAGCGGCGTCTGGAATCGATGGGCCCCGACGGCGCGCTCTAAGGCGCCCGCGGTGCAGATTCGCAAGCATTTCCGGTTCGAAGCCGCGCACGCGCTGCCGCACCATCTGGGAAAATGCGCTCGGATGCACGGTCATTCGTACCGGCTCGAGATCGCGATCGGCGGACCAATTCAACGCGACGGACCGGCGCGCGGCATGGTCGAAGATTTCGACGCGATCGAAGCACTCGTCGGAACCGAGGTCATCGAAGCACTCGATCATCGGACGCTCAACGAGATGATCGAAAATCCGACGGCCGAAGAGATCGTGACCTGGATCTGGCGGCGTCTCGAGCCTGCGCTTCCGTCGTTGGAGGAACTCGTGCTCTGGGAGACCGCGAGCGCATGCGTGGTGTTACGCAGAGGCGAAGCGTGATCCAACTTTCCGAGATATTCTACAGCATTCAAGGTGAGGGAGCGTGGACGGGTACGCCCGCCGTCTTCGTGCGCCTCGCCGGCTGCAACCTCGCCTGCGATTTCTGCGACACGGACTACGCGCTCAAGGCGCTCTTGAGCGTGGACGACGTGGTGCAGCGGGTTCGCAATGCCGGCGGTGCCTGCCCGATGGTCATCCTCACCGGCGGCGAGCCGCTCGCACAAACGGAATCGAGCGATTTGATCGAGGCGTTGCGCGCAGACGGCCGCCGCGTGCACATCGAGTCGAACGGAACCATCTTCGTCCCCCTGCCCGACGACGTGTGGCTGTGCGTCTCGCCCAAGGAGCGTGTCGACCCGCGTATGGCGGCGCGTGCGAACGAAGTCAAGCTCATCGTCGACGGCCGTATTCCCGAGGAGCACATCGCGCTCTTCGATCGACTCGGAAGCATTCTACTTCAGCCCGAAGGCAACAAGCCGCGCAACGTGGACCTCGCGCTCGACTACGCGCAAGCGCACCCGCAGCGCTTCCGTCTCTCCCTCCAGACACACAAGTTCATCGGCGTTCCGTGATCCTCGTCGTCGCCGCTACGCCGCAGGAGGTCGCCTTCCTCGAGCCGCGGTCCGGTGTGGAGCGGCTCGTCACCGGCATCGGACCGGTCGAAGCAGCGGCACAACTCTCTCGCGCGCTCGCACGGTGCCGCTGCGATCTCGTGGTGAATGCGGGCATTGCGGGAGCCTATGATCGCGAAGCGGAGATCGGTGAGGGCGTCGTCGTCGCCGAAGATACCGTCGCGCTCGACCTCGAAACCGGCGCTCCGCTCGTGCTGCCGGCGGGTTTGGGCGTACACGATCGCGTCGCCTCCGATTCCACCATCGTCGAGATTCTTGCGGCTCGCGGATTTCGCAGCGTGCGCGGCGTTACCGTGACGCGCGTCACGGCGACCGATCGAACCGCCGCGAGGCTCCGCGAATCCGGCGCACAGGTGGAATCGATGGAGGGCTTCGCCGTTTTGCGCGCGGCGCAGATCGCCGGCATTCGCGCGATCGAGCTGCGCGGAATCTCCAATTATGCCGGCGACCGTTCCTGCTCGCATTGGAACTTCACCGCCGGAACGAAGGGGCTGGAGCGCATCGTGACCGCGCTCCTCGCCTCGCAGAGCGTAACGACGTGAGCGAAGCCGAAGCGTACACGCTCGCATACTCTCCATGCCCGAACGATACGTACATCTTTGCTGCGCTCACCAACGGCTTGCTCGCCGGCGAGCCCCGCGTCGACGTTGCCCTTGCCGACATCGAGGCCCTGAACGATTCGGCGATGCGCGGTGAGTATGCGCTGACCAAGGTCAGCTATGGCGCGATTCCGTACCTCATGGACCGCTATCGAATCCTGCGCTCGGGCGGAGCGCTCGGCCGCGGTTGCGGACCGCTCGTGGTCGCGCGTGCGGTCGGTACGCGACGCCTCGAGGCGTTGCGCGGCAAGCGCATCGCGATCCCCGGCGATCGCACGACGGCCTTCCTCCTGCTGCGCCTCGCCATGCGCGACATCGGCGCATCCGATTTCACGCCGGTCGAGATGCGCTTCGACCGCGTCATCCCGGCAGTTGCCGCCGGGGAGGTCGATGCCGGGCTGATCATCCACGAATCGCGCTTCACGTACCGCGATGCCGGACTCGAATCGATCCTCGATCTCGGGGAGTGGTGGGAATCGCAGACGGGTCTGCCGATTCCCCTCGGAGCGATTCTCGTCCGCAACGACGTCGACGACGCGAGGGCGCACACGATCGATCGCGCGATTCGCCGCAGCCTCACCTTTGCGCGCGCGCACGAAGACGCGATCATGGGTTACGTTCGCGCCCACGCGCTGGAGATGGACGCGACGGTCATGCGCAAGCACATCGCACTCTACGTCAACGAGTTTAGCGAGGATATCGGCGAGGCAGGGGTCGACGCGGTGCGCCGCTTATTCGCTCGAGCCGGCGCCGCGGGGATTTTCGAGGCTTCGACGGAACCGCGCTTCGTATAGTCGAACTCAAGGAGCGGATGCGCAGAGCACGTTTTCTCGGTTCGCTCGCCGCCTTCGGGTGTGCGGGCGCGGTCGCACGCGGACAGACGCCGGCGCCGCAAGGCGTCGAGTTAGGCGACGACGTTTTCTTGCGCGACCACGCACGCGAACTCGCCGGAAGGAGCATCGGTGTCATCACCAATCAAACCGGCGTCACCTCGCAAGGCCGCTCGATCGTCGACGCGATGCAATCGAATAGGACGCTCGCTCTTCATGCGCTCTTCGCGCCCGAGCACGGGCTGCGCGGCGATCGTCCCGCCGGCGCATTCGTAGAATCGTACCGCGACGAGCGAAGCGGACTGCCCGTCTATAGCCTCTACGGACCGGACCGCCATCCATCGGCGCAGATGCTCGCCGGCCTCGACGTCTTGCTCTTCGATATCCAAGACGTCGGAGCGCGCGCCTATACGTTCATCTCAACGATGGCGTACGCGATGCAAAGCGCCGCCGCGCACGGCGTCGAGTTCTGGGTCCTCGACCGTCCGAATCCCGTCGGTGGCTTCGCGGTCGAGGGTCCCGTCCTCGATCCGCGCTTCGCGTCCTTCATCGGACTCTACCCCATTCCGATGCGCCATGGCATGACGGTCGGCGAATTGGCGCAGCTCTTCAATCAACACTTCGGGGTCGGCGCGAAACTACGCGTGATTCCGATGAACGGTTGGCGTCGATCGATGATTTGGCCGCAAACCGGGCTCCGCTGGATTCGCACCTCGCCGAATATCCCAACGTGGGAAACGACCTTCGTCTACCTTTGCACCGGATTGATCGACGACGCGGGCGTGAACAACGGCGTCGGAACCGAGTCGCCCTTCTTCTTCGCGGGCGCGCCGGAACTCGACGCGCGGCGGCTTGCCGAGCGCTTGAGCGCACGCGATCTTCCGGGGGTTGCCTTCCATCCCGCGTCGTGGTCGCCGTCGCGCGGCGCGAACGCCGGGCGCAGTTTCTCCGGCGTCGCCCTCTTGCTGAGCGATCCGCAGGCCTTCCTCCCCGTGCGGACGTCGGTCGAGATTCTGGTGACGGTGCGCGATCTGCATCGCAGCACGCTGAGGATCGAGACGGCGTCACTCGACCGCGACTGGGGAACGGATGGATTGCGTTTGCGGCTGCTGGCGGGCGAGGGCGCGGGCGAGATCACCGGCTCTTGGCAGCACGGCCTCGATGACTTCGCTCCGCTTCGAGAGAGATTTCTTCTGTACTCATGACGGCGAGTTTGCACGAACGTCTCCGCGCGGCACTCGGAGCGGATGCGGTCAAGACCTCACCGGAGGACCTCGCGGTCTATGCCTTCGACGCCTATACCGACGGGCGTCTGCCCTCCGCGGTCGTCATCCCGGCGGATACGCGCGCGGTCAGCGCGGCGGTAAAGATCGCGCGCGAGTTCCACGAACCGATCATCGCGCGAGGAGCCGGAACGGGCTTGTGCGGCGGAGCGGTGCCGATCGTCGGCGGCGTCGTGATCTCCTTCGCTCGCATGCACCGCCTGCTCGAACTCGACGTCGCGAATCGGCGCGCCCGCGTCCAGCCCGGCCTGGTGAACCTGCATCTCTCGGAGCAAGCCGCAAGCTCGGGGCTTTTCTACGCGCCCGACCCCGCCTCGCAACGCAGTTCGACGATCGGCGGCAATATCGCGACGAATGCCGGCGGCCCGCACTGCCTTTCCTACGGAACCACCGTCAATCACGTCCTCGCGCTGGAAGTCGTCGACGAATGGGGCGAGGTCTTTACGACCGACGTCGATGATGCGGGATACGATCTCACCGCAGCGCTCGTGGGCAGCGAGGGCACGCTCGGGATCGTGACCTCGGCGTGGGTGAAGCTCCTGCGCGTGCCGGAGGCCGTGCGCGTTTGGCTGGCCGCGTTTGGGGACATCGAGAGCGCGTCGGAAGCCGTATCGGGCATCATCGCCGCCGGCATCGTCCCGACGGCTCTCGAGATGATGGATGCCGTGATCGTCAAAGCCGTCGAAGCGGCCTTTCATGCGGGATATCCAACCGACGCCGCAGCCGTCCTGTTGATCGAGAACGCGGGGTTCGAAGATGAGATGCAGGCGTGCGAGTCGGCGATCGAATCCATCGTCCGATCGCATGGCGCGCTTTCCTGGCGCGCGGCACGTACGCCCGCCGAACGCGACGCATTGTGGGCCGGACGCAAAGGCGCCGCGGGCGCGACGGGCCGCATCGCACCGAACTACTACATGCAGGACGTCTGCGTCCCGCGAAGCACGCTGCCGAAAGCGCTGCGTGCCGTGGAATCCGCGGCAATGGAAAACGACATCGTGGTCGGCAACGTCTTCCACGCCGGTGACGGAAATCTACACCCGATGCTGATGTACGACAAGCGCGACGCACGCCAAGTCGGCGCGGTCCTCGCCACCGGCGACGCAATCCTACGAGCAGCGATCGATCTCGGCGGAACGATCAGCGGCGAGCATGGAGTCGGGTACGAAAAGCGTGAGGCGATGACGCGCGTCTACACGACCGACGATCTCGCGGTCATGGCGCGAGTCCGCGACGTCTTCGACCCGCAACGCTCCCTCAACCCGGAGAAGATCTTTCCGAGCGGCATGCGTTGTGAGGAGTTGGGGCCCGTACGATGATTCCGCAGGCCGTCGAGCGGATCGTGCCGGACAGCGTCGAGGAACTCTGCGCGTTGCTCGCGCGCTGCGACGCCGCCGGGACGAAAATCGTCGTTGCGGGCGGTGAGACGCTGCGAGGCATGGGCTCCCCGCCCTCCGGCCATGAACTCGTGCTGCAAACCACGGCATTGCGCCGCATCGTCTCCTATCGCCCGGCTGATCTCACGATCGCGGTGCAGAGTGGAGCGACCCTCAAGAGCCTCGCGACCCGGATGAAGCGCGAAGGACAGTTCGTTCCCTTCGATGCGCCGAAACCGGCCCACGCAACCATCGGCGGAACGCTGGCGGCGGGATGGGCCGGCCCACGACGGCATCGCTACGGCCGGCCGCGCGATCTGCTGGTCGGCTCGACGATCGCGCTCGCCGACGGAACCCTCGCACATGCCGGCGGCATCGTCGCGAAAAATGTCGCCGGCTACGACATGAGCCGCCTCTACGTCGGCTCGTTCGGAACGCTCGGCGTACTCCTCCAGGCAAATTTCAAAACGCTCCCGCTGCCGCCCGTCGCACGGGCTTTCATCGCGCCATTACCGGAGGCGACGCGATCGCGCGCGATCGCGCACGTCCGTGCTCTCGCCGTCGAACCCTCCGTTGCCGCGTGGATCGAAGGGTTCACAGGCCTCCAAGGTGACGACGGGCTCGAGGGCCGGCTCTTCCTCCTCTTCGAGGGCACGCAGGCATTGATCGAGCGTGCGACGCGCGATCTTCGGTCCGCGCTCGGACGCGCCGGCGTACCAGAGACGAGCATCGTCGACGAGCGCGCGCGCGATCTCTTCGACCGCTTCGTCGACGCCTCCATCTCCACCGTTGCGGACCGCTCCATGACGTACCGCATCGCCGCTACCCCAGATCGCGTCGAAGCCTGTGCGATCGAAGCCCGCGATCACGTCCGGCGTTTCGCGCTCGATGCCGACGTGATCGCCGACGTCATGAACGGTGACGTCATCGTGCGCGCGAGCCGGCGCGACACCCGAGATCTCGCGTTGAAGTTTCAGGTACTCGACGACGCGCTCCACGCCGTTGAGCCGCGGGCGCGCGTCATCGCAGGAGATCATCCGATGCGACCGGCGCTGCGCGTTTGGGGCGACGAGCCGAATGCCATCGAACGGATGCGCGCCCTGAAGGCACGATTCGACCCCCGCGCGACACTCAACCCGGGACGCTTCGTCGGCGGAATTTAGGGAGCCTAGACCACTGGGCATGTACGACGACGTATACTGGGCCGCCGGTCACGTCACGACGAGCGCAACGCGCCTTTCGATGCTCGCCGACGGAGGCTTGGAAAGCGCCGTCGATCTCGTGCGCTTTCTCTACTCGCTCCTTCCGCGCACCTCGAAAGCGCTCGCGGGCATTCGTGAGATCGCCGGTGGGATTCCCGACGATCGACTGCGCGCGCAAGCGCTCGCCTCGATCGACGGGAAAGCCTATCACGTCGCGGGCGGCTGCATCCTCGCGACCTTCTTGAGCCCCGCGGCCGCCGATCATTACGTCGAGATCGTCGCGCCGTTGGAATCCATCTACGACTATCTCGACAACCTTTGCGACCGCCATCCCGACGTCGACGCCGCGGCGTATCCGCTCCTTCACCGCGCGATAGCGGATGCGCTGGATCCCGCCGCGACCGCGGGCGGCTACTACGAACTCGGCCCCTCGGGCGACGACGGAGACTACCTGGTCACGCTGGTCCGGCGCGTGCAGTGCGGGCTGCGGCGCCTCGCCGATCACGAACTGCTGCTTCCGCTCTTTGCGGAAGCCGCAACGCTCTATGGAGAGATGCAGAGCCTCGTGCACCTTCCGGCCGGAGAGCGCGAGCGCAGGTGCCGCCTATGGTACGAGCGCCACCAGGCGCGCTTTGCCGATCTCGAGTGGCAAGAGTTCGCCTGCGCCGCCGGATCGCAGCTTCAAGTCTACGCCCCGCTCTTCATGCTCTTCGACGGCAGATTCGATGCCATCTCGGCCTCGTACGACGCATACTTCCCTGCGGTGAGCGCGCTGCACGTTCTGCTCGACTCCTTCATCGATCAGCAAGAGGATCGGGATCACGGCGATCTCAGTTTCGTCGTTTCCTACGGCAGTGCGGATCGCTTACGCGAGCGCATCGGGTATCTCGCGCGGCGCGCGGTGCGCGCATTCGCGCATCTTCCGGATCCCCAGAGGCATCGCTTTCTCCTACGAACGATGGCGTTGTTTTATTTGACCCATCCGAAGGTTTACGCGCAACGTCTGGATGACGCCGCGCAGGATCTGCTCGCCGTCATCGACGGGGCCTTGGCGTGAGCGAGCGCGTCGCGCTGCTCGGAGGAAGCGGGTTCATCGGGACGGCCCTCGCCACCGCCCTGCGTGCGCGCGGCGACGAAGTCAGCCTGCTCTCGCTGCGCGCGCCGCGCGCTGCGGCCGCCGCCGCATCCGCCTGCGGCGTTATCGTCAACTTGGCGGGTGAGCCGATTGCGCAGCGTTGGACGCCGAAAATCAAGCGCCGCATCCTGGACAGCCGCACGCGGGCTCCTCGCGATTTCCTCGAGGCGCTTGCGGCTCTGCCTCGAACATCGCGAGCATACGTCAGCGCTTCGGCGATCGGGTATTACGGCTCCGATCCCGACGCAACGTTCGACGAGACGAGCCTTTCCGGCAACGACTTCCTTGCCCGCGTATGCCTTGGATGGGAGCGAGAGGCGCAGGGAGCGGAAGCCCTCGGCATGCGCACGGCTTGCGTTCGCACGGGACTCCTGCTCGGGCACGGCGGCGCGCTTGCGAAGATGCTGCCCCTCTTTGCGCTCGGACTCGGCGGCCGCTACGGAGACGGCCGTCAATGGTACTCCTGGATCCACATCGACGACGCGATCGCGCTCTATCTGCTCGCAATCGACGGCTTACGCGGCGCCGTCAACGCGACGGCGCCGCATCCCGTGCGAAACGCCGACTTCGCCGCGACGCTGGCACGGGCGTTGCGGCGTCCCGCGTTTCTCGCCGTTCCCGCATTCGCACTTCGCCTCGCGCTCGGCGAAGGCGCCCAGGTGATCTTGGGAGGTCAGCGCGTGCTGCCGAAGCGTGCGGAAGAACTCGGCTTTCGCTTTAAATTCCCGGAACTGCTCGGTGCATTGAAACCGCTCGTGGTTTGAGCGAGCGCCGATGGTGCCGGCACGAACTCGATCGCTTCGAGATGCCGCTCGGCGTCCATCGCCGCTTTGCAGCCCGATCCGGCGGCCGTGACCGCTTGCTTGTAGCGCAGATCGGCAACGTCGCCCGCTACGAAGACGCCCTCGACGTTCGTGAGCGATCCGTTCGGGCTCAGAAGGTAGCCCGCGTCGTCGAGGTCGAGCTGCCCGCGAAAGATTCCCGTGTTCGGCGTATGGCCGATCGCGATGAAGAGGGCGTCGCAGTCGAAATCGTAGAGGCTCTCGTCGCGTAGATTGCGCAGGCGCAGGCCCGTCATCTTCTCCTCGCCGAGCACGAGCTCCACGACGGTATTCCAAATGAAATCGATCTTCTGATTCGCGTGCGCTCGCTCGACCATGATCTTGCTTGCGCGCAGCGCGTCGCGGCGATGAATCACGGTGACGCGCCGGCCGAAACGCGTGAGAAAGAGCGCCTCCTCCATCGCGGAATCGCCCCCGCCGACGACAACGATGTGCTTCTCCTTGAAGAACGCACCGTCGCACGTGGCACACGTGGAGACGCCGCGCCCGCGCAGATGCGCTTCACCGGGAACGTCGAGCCAGCGCGCGCTCGCGCCGGTGGCGACGATCACCGTCTTGGCTTGATAGCTCTCCTCGTCCGTCGCGACGACGAGCGGCTGCGAGGAGAAGTCGACGCCGGTCGCATCGACGTCGAGGATCCGCGCACCGAAGCGCTCGGCTTGCTCCCGGAATCTCGCCATCAAGTCGGGACCCATGATGCCATCCGGGAAGCCCGGGTAGTTCTCGACATCGGTCGTGAGCATCAACTGCCCGCCGTAGAGACCTCCCGCGAGCACGAGGGGTCGTAGGTTCGCACGAGCGGCATAGACCGCCGCCGTCAAACCTGCGGGCCCGGAACCGATGATGAGGACTCGCTCCACGTTCACCCTAGGGAACCTCCCGTGCTTCAACCGCAGCGGTCACGCTTCCGGTTGCGCAGAAGAGGTGCTCGTGAAGCTGCCGCTAGAGGACGAGTTCGGCGACATCCTACGCAAGGCGATGCAGGGAGCCGGCCTCGACGCGAAGAGCCTGGCAACGGCGAGCGGCATCGATGCAGTGAGAATCGCCGGATGGGCCCGGGGGCACGGAAGCCCCGATGATGCGCAGGCGCGCGCCGTCGCGCCGGCGTTGCGGCTCGATGCCGATAA
>DATCTQ010000042.1:0-13386 GCA_036567865.1 Candidatus Tyrphobacter sp.
CCAGTTCCGGACGGTCTGCGGGGCAACGTCGAACTGCGTTGCGAGCTCCTCTAGCTTCTTGCCGGCGCGCGCGAGGTCGATGATGCTCTGCCTGAAGTCCAGGGGGTAGGAGCGGGGATGTTTTTTTGCCATTGGATGGACCCTTCTCGGCTAAGCCGAAAGTGTCCACCAAACCGGGCCAGCATCAACCTGCTTCGAATGCCTCTATACACCTCGCCTTCCGAACTGGGGAGCGAATGCGCGATTTCGACAATATGAGTGACGCGGAGCTACAGACCCACGCCGGGGAAGCCTCCCTAGTGCAGTCAATCCTTCGACTGCGCAAGAGCAACGAGAACCTTTCCAAGAAATTGCTTTGGCTTACGAGGGTGCTCGTACTACTTACCGTGGTATTGGTGGCGCTAACGATCATAATAGTAATGCGTTGACACTTAAGGTCGCCCTGTCGCGGGCCTGACGCGAATCGACGCTGGCTGCCTGCGCCTTGATGCATGGTGCGTCGCGATTTAAGACAAGTCTAAGCGCTACGGCGTTCGCGCCGATGCAACGCGATCGGCTCATCCAGCGAGAGTTCCAAGTGAACGGCGATCGCTTCTCGTAAGCAGCGCTCGAGATCCTCAGAATCCTTTCCGGTCGAAACACACCCGGGGAGCGCGGGGATATACGCGGAATAGCCGGTGCTCGTGCGCTCGGCAATATATTCGTAACGTCTCATGGGCACTTCAACCTCGCCTGCTTCAAAATGCTGTTCCACGTACCTTTGGCAAGCTCATCCCCGGGATTTCCGGGAGCCGTGACCTTCCCAGGCTTCGTCGGGTGCCGGAAATGCCGATGCGACGTGCCGCTCCGAGGACGCAGTTGGTACCAGCCGTCGGCCACAAGCATCCCGATCGCCTCCCGAACCCGAACCATGGCGTCTTTCCCATCACGCGGAAGAACGCTCGCGACAAGGGGCAGTAATCCGCGTGGCCTTACAAAGCGTTGCTGAAGTGGTCCCAGCCGGTCGGCGGCAGCGGTCGCTCCGCTCCGTCGTCCACGAGAAACACTCCAGGCTCGCTTCGTAAGACGCCGACGCGATACAGCGGACGGCCGAAGTGGGCTGCGAATCGCGCAGCCACGTGCGCAAACGCGCGCGCCTCGATCGCAACGATCAGTTCGAAGTCTTCTCCTCCCGCCAGCGCGTACGCCCGCGCGTCCTCGCCGAGCGCCTGGGCCACCGCCACTGCGGAGCCCGCGACCGGGACTTCCTCAACACGCGCACCGACGCCGCTCGCCTTGCAGAGTCGCGCAAGGTCCGTCGAGAGACCGTCGGAGCAGTCCATCATCGCGCGCACGTTCGCGCTCGCGGCAAGCCGGCGTCCTTCGCGCACCCGCGCTTGGGGACGACGATGCGCGCGCAACGCCTCTTCGCGAAGTGACTCTTCCTTTAGTACGACGGCGCCGCGAGCAAGATCGAGTCCGGCACGGCTCGCGCCGAGCGGTCCGGTGACGGCGAGGATGTTCCCACGCCGTCCGCCCGCACGCGTCTTCACGTTCGAGGCCCGGACTTCGCCGATTGCGGTCATCGCGATCGTGAGCGCCGGGGCCCGCACGAGGTCGCCGCCGACCACGGCCAGCCCGGCAGGCTGCGAGCAGGCCGCGATCCCCCGGTACAACGCGAGGAGTTGCTCCGCATCGGTATCCGGCGGTACGCCGAGCGCGATGATCGCGAGCACCGGGCGCGCGCCCATCGCCGCCAGATCGCTGAGATTCGCCGCCGCCGTGCGCCACCCGACGTCTTCGAGCGACATCGTCTTGCGCGTGAAATGGACGCCCTCGACGAGCGCGTCGGTGGTGACGACGCTGCGATGCGAGCGCGAGGGCTGCCAGACGGCGGCATCGTCGCCGATTCCGATGCGAATCGCCGCGTGCGTCGTGTCTTCCACGATGCTCCGCAGGCGATCGACCAGCTCGTCTTCTCTCAGCCGCAGCAGCGTCACAGGAGCGCGCGCAGGCGGCGCAGCGCAGCACCGGGATCGCCGCCGTCGAAGACCGCGGAGCCCATGACGACGACGCTCGCGCCGGCCGCGACGACATCGCGCAGGTTCCCTTTACCGACACCGCCGTCGACTTCCAGTTCGCAGGGCGGATTGCGGCGATCGATGAGCGCGCGCGCTTGGCGCAGCTTCTCCAACGAATGCGGAATGAAGCGCTGACCCGCACGCCCCGGATTCACCGACATCACGAGGAGCAGGTCGCAGTCGTCGATCAGATCCTCGAGCATCGCGACCGGCGTCTGCGGGCAGATTGCGATGCCGGCTTTGGCGCCGAGCGCACGAATGTGCGCGAGCAGGCCTTGCGCGTGCGCGGTCGCTTCGAGATGGAACGTCAAGACGTCGGCGCCCGCGGCTCGAAAGGCTTCGACCTGTCGCTCCGGCTCGGCGATCATCAGATGGCAGTCGAGCGGTACATGCGAGAGGCGGCGTAGGTCGCCGACGATCTTCGGCCCCCACGTCAGGTTCGGCACGAAACGGCCATCCATCACGTCGACGTGCAGATACGCAGCACCGGCCGCCTCGACGCTCGCGATCTCTTCGCCGATGCGCGCAAAGTCCGCCGAGAGCAGCGAGGGCGCGACCTTCGTCACAAACCGCCTCCCGGGTTCGGCGTCGCCGCCGACCGGCTCCGGTACACGTCCCCAGGCTCGACGCCGAACCGCGTCTCCCCGACGAGCACGTTCCCGGCGTACATGTCCACCAGAGACGTACCGAGCGCGGTCACGGTGAAATCGAGCTTCTGACCCGGCTGCGCATAGGCATCGTAGAGCGTGTAGGTTCCCGTGGCATCGCGTACGACGAGTCGCACGTGCACCTGCTGACCGGGCAGCACTTGATCCGGCACCGGAACCGACGCGAGCACGTGGACCTGCCGAATGATGTACCCCGACTCGAACGGCCCCGCGCTGACCTGCAGCGAGACGGGGTCGAAAGGTGCAATCGTCGTGTTCGGATCGGGGAGCTGCCGTGCGATGACGCCATGCGGCGGCCCGGAGTATCCGAGCGGAGTCCAGACGATTTGCCCCAGCTTGACGCCGTCGCGGGTTGCGAGCGCGCGCGCATCATCGATCGTCATGCCGACGAAACTCGGTACGCGTAGCGTGATCGCGCCTCCGCGGCTCAGCGTGACGTTGACGACCTCGCCTTCGACGATGTTGGCCAGCGGCTGCGGATACTGCGCTACGACGTGCCCTTCGGGCACGAAGTGGCTGCGCGCATACGTGATCTTTCCAAGTTGCAGGTGCGCGCGCGCCAGGTCGAGCCCGACCTCTCGCATCGACTGGTAACGAAGGTCCGGCATCGAACGCGCGACGATGCCGGAGCTCACGACGAAGGAGATTTGCCGCCCTTGCAGCACCTTCGTGCCCGCCGCCGGCTGCTGGTTCACGATCGTATCCGCCGGATAACGATCGCTGGTCAGATGCTCGACCACCTGCGAGGTCAAGCCGAGATGTGCGATCGCCTCGTTCGCATCGAGCAACGAGGTCCCGACGAACGCGGGCACCGTCACGGTCGTCGCCGGTGGGACGAGAAAATCACGAATCGCGTGACCAAACCACACCAAAACGCCGACGAAACATGCGAAGACGAGCGTGAAAACCCAGTCACGCGGAACGTAATCTTGCCATCCGGCGCGTCGCGGTTCCGGCGGCCGAATCATCGGCGGGAGCATCTCGCGTGCCGGTTGAGGTTCCGGTTCGACGAAGGGTTCGTGATTCACTAGTTACAGGCCACTAGGCGAGGACCTCCGCAAGAGCCGCGTCGCTCACGTCGAGATTGCTGAAGAGGCGTTGCACGTCTTCGTGCTCGTCGACCGCCTCGAGAAAGGCCAGAGCTTGAGAGAGCTCGCCGGCGTGCAACGCGATCTTCGCCTTCGCGCGCATGCCCAGGTAGGCATCGGAGGGCGCCAAACCTCGCTCGCGTAGTGCGTCGCGCACGGTGGCGAGCGCCGCCGGCTGCGTGTACACGATGCAGCCGGACTCGTCGTACTCGAGATCCTCGACGCCGTCGACGAGCACGTCTTCGGTAAGTTGCTCCTCGGCTCGGCCCTTCGGATCCACTTCGACGATCCCGACCGGATCGAACATCCAGCCGACGCTTCCCGTCTCCCCGAGGGTACCGCCGTGCTTCGAAAAGACGAACCGCAACTCACCGGCCGTGCGGTTGCGATTGTCCGTCGCCGCATCGACGACGACGGCAACGCCACCCGGACCATAACCCTCGTAGCGCAGCTCTTCGATCTGCGCCGCGTCGGCCTGACCCGAGGCACGCGCGATCGCGCGTTTGATGTTCTCCTGCGGCATGTTGTTTTCGCGCGCCTTCTCGACCGCGATCTTCAACCGATAGTTCGCCTCGGGATCGGGTGAGCCCGAGCGCGCCGCAACGATGATCTCTTTGCTCAGCTTGCTGAAGAGCGCGCCGCGCTGCGCGTCGGCCTTTCCCTTGCGTAGTTTGATATTGTGGAACTTGGAATGCCCGGACATGCTAGTGGCCTGTAACACCCAGATGTGGTGCGGGATCGCGACGGATTTTCGCTCGGATCAAGGAGCGAAGAGGGAGCGACGCCGCAGCGTCGTGACCGATGAGTCGACGACGAGCCGGGCGAAAAGACGAGCGAGATCGTGCCTCCATTTGGGTGTTACAGGTCACCACATTTGCCTTCGCCTCGCCGCCGCCCTCATCCCGTTTAACGCTCGTAAACCCAGCGCATGATGCCGCGCGGTACAAGCGCGCGCTCGATCGGGCGAAGGCGCTCGTACGCATGCTCCTCCTCCTCCCGCGCTTCCAACTGCAACGGAACCCGAACGAGCACCGGGCCACGATCGGTCTGCGCCGTGACGCGGTGAACGCTCGCGCCGATCCAGCCGCTTCCGGCCGCGATCGCGTCGCGCACGGCATGCGGGCCGCGAAACGCGGGAATGCGCGTGCCGTCGGGCATCCCGACCTCGTCGTGCGCGGCGTCGAGCGGTAAGAATGCGGGGTGAAGATTGAGCATCTCGGGAAAGGATGCCACGAAGCGGGCGTTGAGCAGATGCATCCAACCGAGGAGCAAGAGCAGCTCGGGTTCGAACTCGAGGAGCGCGTTTCGTAAGCGTTCGTCATAATTCGCGCGCGTCTCCTCGCCGCGCTTCCAATCAACCTCGACGGCGTGGACGTTCGCCGCTCTTGCACGTTCGATGACGCCCGCGCGCGGCGCGTTCGCAATGACCGCAACCAGGTTCAGGGGCAAGCGACCTTCACGCACCGCGTCCGCCACCGCCGCGAAATTGCTTCCTCTTCCCGATGCCATCACCACCGTGCGATACCGTCGCGCGAACCAGTGCGAGCGCTCAAAACGCTCCACGACGCGCGCCCGAGCGGTGCGCTGATAGTACCGCAGCAGCCCATCCTCACCGACTGCGGGGATCAACGCCGTCTCGTAGCCGCGGCGCCGTAACCCGCACAACGCCACCGCGAGCAGCGCCGATCCGATTTCTCCGCCCCGAATCTCCTGCACGATGCCGATCGGCCCGAAGATGCCCACGCCCGGTTGCGTGCCCGTGCCGCGCAGCCAGCGGAAACGCAATCCGCGCGCATCGTAGGTGGCAAAGCCGACCGGATCGTCGCCGCGCCGCGCGATCACGTTCGTTCCGGCGAACGACTCTGAACTCCACGTTCCGCCGAAGACGAGATCGATCCACGCAAGCGTCCGATCGTCGGCGCCCTCACGCTCCTCCACGGTGAGACCGGCGGTCTCGATCCGAGCTATCGCCGCGGCGCGCGCAGCTTCGTCGAAGCGCTCGTCCAAGTCGACGGCGAGATTGCACAGCACGCGCAACGCGTTCTACTCGCGAGCCGGATGCACGACCACCTGCGCCTCGTCGCCGTGGCGCGATTCGATCCAACCGACCACCTTCGCGCGCGGCGCTGCAGCAGTGGCGCGCAGCGCTTCAGCCAGCGGCACGATCATCGTATACCCGATACCCATGTTGAGCGTGCGATAGCGCTCTTCGTACGAGAGGTCGCCACGCCGAATCAGCTCGCGCGCAATCGCGGGAACTTCCCATCGCGCCTGCTCGAAGACGGCTTTGACGGTGGGGGGAAGTGTACGCGGAACATTTTCGAGCAGCCCGCCGCCGGTAATGTGCGCCATCGCTTTCACGTGCGCCACCGCACGAATTGCACGAACTGCTTGGAAGTACGAGGGGTGCTCGGCGAGGAGCGCATCCGCATAGCTGCCGCCCAAGCCGAAGGGCTGCTCCCATTCATCGCGCGCAATGAGGCTGCGCGCGAGAGAATATCCGTTCGTGTGCAGCCCGATCGCCGGAAGCGCGACGATCGCATCGCCGGGTTCGATGCTCGAAGGATCCGGCAGATCGACGAGATCGACCAGGCCGACGATCGTTCCCGCGAGGTCGAAGTGTTCCAAATCGTAGACGCCCGGCATCTCCGCGGTCTCGCCGCCGAGCAGCGCGCAGCCGTGTGCGCGACACGCCCGCGCGCACCCCCCCACGATCTGCGCGGCAATGTCCGGATCGAGTCGCCCGACCGCGAGATAATCCAGAAAGAACAGCGGCGTCGCGTTGTGAACGAGGATGTCGTTGACGCAGTGATTCACCAGGTCCGCGCCGACGCCGTCGTAGCGGTGCAGCGCCGCGGCGATCAATAGTTTGGTTCCGACGCCGTCGGTCGATGCCGCCAGTGCGCGCGCGTCATCGCCGGGAAGGCGGAAGAGTCCGCCGAAGCCACCGATGCCGTCGATCTGCGACGGGTGCTGCCATTGCCCGAGCAGCGCCTTGTACCGCGCGACCACTTCGTTTCCGGCCGTGATGTCCACGCCGGCGCGGGTATACGCATCGCTCATGCCGAAACCGCTCGAGCCGTCATCTCGGCACACCTCTTCACCTTCGGAAAGGAAGACCATGCAGCTTCGCATCGTTCACGATGCGCCCGAGAGCGTGCGCGCCGGCGCCCTCGTCGTTCCCGTCTTCTCCGACGGGCGCCTCGACGGTGCCGCGGCGGCGGCAGACAAGGCGGTGGGTGGCGCGCTCGCCGATGCGGTGCAGAGCGGCGAGACGAAGGGCAAGCTCGGCGAGACGGTACTGATCCACGCCAAGGAACTCCCCTTCCGTCGCGTCCTCGCCGTCGGTCTCGGGGAGCGGGCGGCATTCGAGCCGTTCGTGCTCGCTCGCTATGCGGGCACCGCGATTCGTACGCTTGGGCGCAAGGGTGTCGAAGCGATCGCCATCGCGCTACCAGGCGAGGCGAAGGCGAATGCGAGCGCATGCGCCGCCGCGATTGCGGAGGGCGCGATCGGCGGGGAGTTCGAGACGTCGATCTACCAAGCGCAGCCGGAAAAGCCTGTCGCCGTGCGCGATGCGCTGCTTTTGCGCGGCGATCTCGACACGAAGGCGCTCGACGAAGGCCTCGCGCGCGGCAGCATTCTCGGCGAAGCGGTCAACCTCGCACGCCGGCTCGCGGTGACGCCGAGCAACGACATGACGCCGACGCATCTCGCGAACGAAGCGGCGAGAGCGGCGAAAGACGCGGGCATCGCGATCGAGGTCCACGACGCCGATTGGGCACGAGGCGAGGGGATGGGCTCCTTTCTCTCCGTCGCGCAAGGCAGCGCACAGCCGCCAAAAGTCATCGTGATGACGTACAAGGGGGATCCGTCGAGCAAAGACTTGCTTGCGCTCGTCGGCAAAGGTATTACCTTCGACACGGGCGGGATCTCGATCAAGCCCGCAGAGCGCATGGAGGAGATGAAGTACGACATGTCCGGCGGCGCGGGCGTGATCGCCGCGATGTGGGCGATCGGCAAGCGCAAGCCGCGTATCAACGTCGTCGGCATCGTTCCGGCGACGGAGAATATGCCGGGCGGCCGCGCTACCAAGCCCGGCGACGTCGTCAAAGCCATGAACGGCAAGACGATCGAAGTGATCAACACGGATGCTGAAGGGCGCCTCATTCTCGCCGATGGACTTTGCTACGCAAACAAGCTCGGCGCGACACGCATCGTCGACGCCGCGACGTTAACCGGAGCGGTCGTCGTCGCGCTCGGTCATGCGGCAAGCGCCGTCGTCTCCAACGATGAGGCGTTCGTCGAGCGCTTTCTGGCTGCAGCGAAGCCGACCGGCGAACGCTACTGGCGCATGCCGTTCTACGACGATTATGCCGAGCATATGAAGAGCGACATCGCCGATTTGAAGAACACCGGAGGACGGGCCGGCGGAACGTGCACCGCGGCGGCGTTCCTCAAAGCGTTCGTCGGCGAGACGCCGTGGGTGCATCTCGACGTCGCCGGAACCGCCTATCTCGACCGCGGATTCGCGTGGTCCGCGAAGGGACCCACGGGCGTTCCCGTCCGGGCCTTCCTCGCATTGGTCGACAGTTTGTCGTCGAAGGAAGCCCGGAATGGCTGAATCCAAAACCAAGACCACCCCCTCCGAAGCGCGACCCTACGAGCCCGCAAAGGCTGCCGTCTTCCGCCGCCTTACCGCCGGCGCGATCAAACGACGCAAGACGAAGCAACTTTTTCCCGTCGTGACCGCGTACGACGCGCCGTTCGCGCGCTTCGCTGAGGAGGCGGGCATCGACGTGATCCTGGTCGGTGACAGCCTCGGCAACGTCGTCCTCGGCTACGACGAGACCACGCCGGTCACGCTCGAACAGATGATCCATCATGCACAAGCGGTTGCACGCGGGACGACGCGCGCGCACGTCATCGTCGACATGCCCTTCGGCTCGTACCAGGTCAGCGACGAAGAGGCGCTGCGCAGCGCCATTCGTCTCGTCAAAGAAGGCGGTGCCTGCTCGGTAAAGTTGGAGGGCGGGGTACACGAATCCGATCGCGTTCGCGCGATCGCCCGCGCGGGAATTCCGGTCGTCGGTCACATCGGCGTCACGCCGCAAACCGCCGGTCTCGGCCCCGGGTATAAGATGCGCACGCACCGCGACCGCCTTCTCGCCGATGCACACGCGATTGAAAATGCCGGAGCCTACGCCATCGTGCTGGAGGTCGTCGACGCGGAGATCTCGCGCGAGATCACGCAGACGCTGTCGATCCCGACGATCGGCATCGGTTCCGGCCCGCACTGCGATGCGCAGGTGCTCGTGCTGCACGACCTTCTCGGCATGTACGCGCACTCGCCGAGCTTCGTGAAGCGTTACGCCGAGGTAGGCCGCGCGGCGACCGAAGCGCTCCGCACGTACGCCGAGGACGTCCGCGAAAAGCGCTTCCCCGGTCCTTAGTCCTTACTTTAGCCCGGCTTTTATCGCCTTCAATCGGAGGTTGATGACCTGCTTGAGCAGCGTTGCCGAGATCGGTTTTTCCAGAGGCACACGAATTGCGCCGGCGCTTACTTCGTATCTGCGGAGGCGATCCTTGAGCGCCGGGATGACCTTTCCGCTATACGGGTAGATGCCGATGTGGTTCTTGTGCGCGTCGAATCCGAGAAACGGTTTACTCTGGAATTTGAGCGTCGGCATCCCGTACACGATCGCTTCTTCCGCACTCGGCACCGCCGCTTTGGCCAACGCGCGTATCCGTTCGAGCGCTCTGCGTTTCGGCGCTTCGATCTTTTTGAGGTAGTCGTCAATCGACTTCATGATCAGCGGCCTTCGTAGGCTCGTTTTTGCCGCATCATGGCGCTGTTACCATCCATTCGATGCCGAAGCGGTCGTGGATGATGCCGAAACGTCCGCCCCAGAACGCATCGTCGAGCGGCACCCTCACGCTGCCGCCTTGCGAGAGGGCCGCGAAGAGGCGATTGCCTTCGGCTCCGTCGGTGACGCTCAACGCGAGCGAGATGTTACCTTCATCCGGATCGATGCGTTTGGCGTCGTCATCGGGCCTTCCGTCGGAGCACATGAATGAGATGCCGGGCGCCGTGAACGAGGCGTTCATGATTTTCTGCTTATGCTCGGGATTGATCTCCCGGCTGATCTCCTCGGGCGCGTCGCCCGAACGCATCGCTTCGTACGTTCCACCGAGCACGCTCTTGTAGAACTCGAGCGCCTCTTCGGCGCGGCCGTAGAAAAAGATGTAGGGGACGAGTTGCATCGTACCGACGCCGGTGGTCGCTGTTGCTCACATTGTTTCACATTCCTTTCGAAAGGTCGAAGCGGTTTACAGACCTGCTCAATGGTTTGCCCAAAATTCGCAGACATATTCCCACCGCCCGCTTGCCCACCCGTCGAAGTCGGTGGCCTACGAGCTGACGGCGCGAAGTTGAGGCATTCACAGTAGCCAGCGAAAAGCCGAGCGGAGTTGCGCGGCAACCTCGCCTTCGATCGGCCGGCCGTGGCCGACAATCATTCCGTCGGGATTCCACTCGAGCATCTGCAGGACGGCTTTTCGCAAAACGATGCGATTCTTCGGGCCCAGTAGCCAAAGCAATTGAAATGCCTTGAGCGAGCCGTCCAGCCGAAAGAGCCGAGCGATCAAGCGCGTATACCAAGGCAACTTCTCGGTCGCGCGAAAGTTCATCGCCAGATCGGCGACGACGAGCGTACGGCTAGGCACGTAAAAGAAAACGCATTCGTCGAACGTCATCAATCCTCGTAGAGAGAGATACGGCATCTCTGCGAACCACGGCGGCTGCGCCCCATTTTCGAGTACGCGGTCGATGATACGCCTGCGCCGGCGTTGCAAGAACGCAGGCGCCCAGAATAGCGCCTTAGGGTAGAGCGCGCGGTACTCCCTGAGGTAAAGGTCGTGGAACCAGTTCGGAGCGACGACGTGCGCGACGTCTCCAAGGCCGGCGATCTCGCGAATCAACGTATCACTCGGGCGGCACGGGGAGTGCAGCAGCAGATCGCCGCCTGAAAGGCGCACGACGGTCATAACATGGGGAAACCAAACGCCGGCAAAGCGTATCGGCGTCGACGCGGTCCACACCGAGTCGGCAAAGGGCGCGATCTCAGTGCAGGCGGTTCGCGGTCGCAACGGCCTCCGCCGTTCGCGAGTGGTGGGATCCGGGCACGCTCGGATACGCGCCCGTCAAGCAACCCAGGCACATCTCCTGGCGCTTGCGCCCCGTTGCGGTGATGAGGCGATCGAGGCTCAGATAGCCCAGAGAATCGGCCCCCGTGTGCTCGCGAATCTCCTCGACGGTCGCGTTCGCGGCGATCAGCTCGTCGTAGCTCGCCATGTCGACGCCGAGATAGCATGGGTGGAGAATCGGCGGCGAACTGATACGCAGGTGCACTTCGCGCGCGCCCGCATCGCGAAGCAGCGACACGATCCGCGGCGTCGTCGTTCCTCGTACGATCGAATCGTCCACGACCACGACCCGCCGGTCGCGCAGGTTCTCGACCAGCGGGTTGAACTTCAACTGCACGCCGCGCGCGCGCATCGGCTGATCCGGGCTGATGAACGTGCGCCCGATATAGCGATTTTTGATGAGCCCTTCAATGTACGGCAAGCCGCTCTCGGCCGCATAGCCGATTCCGGCGGGTACGGCCGAGTCCGGTACGGCCATCACGACGTCGGCCTCGACGGGATGCTCCTGCGCGAGCGCGCGCCCCATCGCGTAGCGCGCGAGATAGACCGACCGCCCGCCGAACTCCGAATCGGGCCTCGCGAAGTAGATGTACTCGAACATGCAGAGGGCGGGAGTCTCGGAATCGCGATGAGAGTTCCACGATTCGATACCGTTCGCGTCGATGCGCACGATCTCTCCGGGCTCGATCTCGCGCACGAAGCGCGCGCCCACCGTGCCGATGGCGCATGACTCGGAGGCGACGATGAAGCCGCCTTCGTCGAAGGCACCGAGCGCCAGGGGCCGTACGCCCCAGGGATCGCGAAAAGCGTACAACTCGTTCTGCGTGCAGAGCACCACCGAGTACGCGCCGCGCGCCCGGTCGAGGACGCGCTCGATGCGCTGCACGAGCGAACCCTCTCCCTCGACCAGCAGCTTTGCGAGCACCTCCGAATCCGAACTCGCGTCGAACGTTACCGCCGCAGAAAGCTGCGCCCGCAACTGGTCCGTATTCGTGAGATTACCGTTGTGCGCAAAGGCGAAGTCGCCGAGGTCGGAACGCTCGAGCAGCGGCTGCGCGTTGACGACGATCGACGAGCCGCTGGTCGAATAGCGCGTGTGCCCGACGGCAATGTGCCCGCTCAGATCCGCGAGCATGGTTTCGTCGAAGATCGCACCCACCAAACCCATCGCCTTATGGGAGCGCAGCGTTGCGCCGTCCGAAGCGGCGATGCCCGCGGATTCCTGGCCCCGATGCTGAAGCGCGTATAGCGCGAAGAATGCCAGGCGCGCCGCGTCACGTCCCGGGGCAAAAATGCCGGTGACGCCGCACATCAGGTTCGGCGGCGTCCTCCGAAGATTTGCAGCAATGCCAAGAAGATATTGAGCGCATCCAGATAGATACTCACGGCGAGCATCACCGGCGTCGCGCCGCCGCCGCCCGCGCGGATGCGGGCGAAATCGATCAGTACGTACGCCGTGAAGATCGCAAGCACCAAATACGCGTAGACCTCGGGATGGATGAAACGCACGAAAAGGGAGACGATGCCGAGCACGATCAATCCTAGCAGTGCCAGGGAGACGTAGCCTTGGAACCGCCGTAGGTCGAGGCCCGTCGCGTAGACGACCGCACCGAGTGCGAACATTCCGAGACCCGTCGTCAGCGCCGCATCGAAGACCACGCCGGGGCCGATCGTTCGCACGTACTGCCCGATGACGGGAGCGATGCCGATGCCCTCACAGAACGTAAAAGCATAGAAGAGCGCAAGCGAGAGCATCTCGTTGCGCTGCGCCGCCATGGTGCCGATGAGGAAGCCGAACCCCACGAGCATCGCGACCAATCCGATGCCGGGCGCCAACCCTTGGAAGAGCCATGCGCCGAGCGCGGTGATGCAGAAACCGAGCGCGGAGATGCCGAGCACCTGCGCCAGGAGCGAGTGCGCCGGGATTGCCGCGGCTCCGAGCTGCGGCGGATTCTGATATCGGTACATCTCTCCTACTTCAACGCGCTCCGCTCGAGATTGGGTTACACCGCCCTGCGAGGTCGGCCTGCCGATCCGCCCGTTTCCTCGGCTTCACCGCGCGATGTCGGTGCGATAGGTGAGATCGCTCGCGCCGAGTTGCGAGGCGAGTGCCCGAACCCCATCGTATGCGCGTACGCGAGCATGCTGCACGTCGGCGTCCGTCGCGGTCACCGTGAGGACTCTCCCGCCGGAGGCATCGGCGTGGCCCTCGCGCAGCGTGGAGGCGCCCCAGAATACACGACAGCCCTCGGGTAGGTCGAGTCGTACGGATAGGCCGCGCATCGGCGTCGCGCTTGCCGGGTAGCCGCTCGTTGCCAACACGATGCCGACGCACGCCGTGGACGAAAGAACTGCGGCTTGCGG
>DATCTQ010000043.1:0-14352 GCA_036567865.1 Candidatus Tyrphobacter sp.
CCGCCCGTCGCGAGAGAGGAGTTCGAACTTCACGCGAGCATCGCTCGCGCGCGCAGATATGCCGGCGGTGGCTCCGATTCGAACGACAACGCCGCGCCCGTACGCGGGTGTGCGAAATCGAGCCGCCACGCATGCAGCGCCTGGCCGGGCAGGCCGAAGCGCGGTTCCTCGTGTCCGTAGAGCGGATCGTTCAGGACGGGGTGTCCCATCGCGGCGGCGTGCACGCGAATCTGATGCGTGCGGCCGGTTTCGAGTCGGAAGATCAACTCCGCGTGTTTGGGAAAGCGTTCGCGCACCTCGTAGTGCGTGATCGCCGGCTTTCCGTCGGCGACGACAGCGTACTTCAAGCGATTGCGAGGGTCGCGCCCGATCGGGCCCTCGATGCGGCCGCGCGCGTGTACCGGCGCTCCGTGCACGAGGCCGAGGTATTCGCGAGAGATCCGGCGCGCGGCCATCGCTTTGCGCAGTTCCTGCAACGCCTCTTCGCTTTTCGCAACGACGAGCAGACCCGAGGTGTCGCGGTCGAGGCGATGGATCAAGCCGGGGCGCAGCGCGTCGCCGGGCAGGCTTCCCGCGTGCGCGAGCAGCGCGCTTACGAGCGAGCCGTGCACCGAGCCCGGCGCTGGGTGCGTGACCATGCCGGCGGGCTTGTCGACGACGATCACGTCGTCGTCTTCGAAGAGGATGGGCAGCGCAATCTTCTCCGGCCCGGCCACGAGCGGCGTCCGCTGCGGGATCTCGAAGGCCAACCGATCGCCCGCGGCGAGCACCCGACTGCCCTTCGAGGCTTCGCCGTTCACGCGGAGCAGGCCGTCGCGTGCGGCTTGCGCGACGAGGGAGCGCGACGCGCCCGAGAGACGAGCGGTCAGCACGTCGGCGCGCAGGCCCGCTTCGTCAGGCGTGACGGCGTGAGGCGACACTGGAAATGAGCAGAAGGACGACGCCGATCGTGATGCACGAATCGGCGACGTTGAACGTGAAGCGCCAGATGTTTGGGAAGCGATAGAAGTCGATGAAGTCGATGACGTAGCCGTAGTGAACGCGGTCGATGATGTTCGACACCGCGCCGCCGAGGATCAGGCCGAATGCGATGCGGACGAGCGTCGAACGCTCCGTCGCTTCGCGAAAGTAGATCCAGAAGATCACGAGGACGAGCAGCGCCATGGCGATCAGCAGGAACGCGTTACTGCCCAGCATGCCGAATGCACCGTGGTAGTTCGGCTCCGGTGCGATCCGCAGCCACCCCGGGACGATCTCCTTGTGGCCGCACCATGGAAGACATTGCCCGTCGAAGTAGACGTGCGCGATCACGAAGCGTTTTGTCAACTGATCCGCCACGAGCGCCGCGATGGCGATCGCGCCGATCGCGATCGCTCCTATACTAGATTTTTGGAGTCGGAACAAAACTATAGAACCATCCTGCAACTTTGAGGAATGCATCGTTGGCGAGCACGAGGCCGACCGCGACCAGGAACGCGCCGGAGGCAAACTCGATCGCGCCCAGTGCCCGCCGCATTCGAGCGAGCCAGGGGAGGATCGCGTCGATGGCGACGGCGACGATGAAGAACGGGATCGCGAAGCCCAGCGAGTAGCAGAGGAGAAGAAAGAGCGCAGCGGCGGCATTGTGCTGCTGGAGAGAAATCCCGATGATCGCGCCGAGCGTCGGGCCGATGCACGGCGTCCAACCGGCCGCAAACGCGATGCCGACGATGAACGACGTCCATATCGTCCTGCGCTCGTGCGCGATCTGTACGCGCGTATCGCGCATGAGAAACGGAATGCGGTGAAGCATGCCCATCATCTGTAACCCGAGAACGACGATGACGACGCCGCCGATCTCGGCGATCACGAGCTTGTTGCTCTCCCCGAGCAGCGCGCCGAGGGCGGTCGCGGCGAGGCCGAAGCCGAAAACGAAGATCACCGAAAATCCGGCGATGAAGGCGAGCGCGTGCGGCAACGCGCGTGCCGCCGCACGCTGCCCTTCACGAAGCTCCTCGAGGCTCTCGCCGGTGAGCAGCGAGAGGTATGCCGGCACCAGCGGCAGCACGCACGGCGAGACGAACGAGACGAGGCCGGCCAAGAAGGAGATACCGGCGGAGAGCGGAGCGGCGGAAATCATCGCTGGCGGGGAAGTTGGCTCGCAGGTCGCTCCGCGCCTGTCAACCAACTAAGACGCCCCATGCGGCACTGGTTTGAGTATCCGCACGCGGACCCCATCGCGATCCATATCGGGCGCGTGGGCATCCATTGGTACGGCATCTCGTATCTCGTCGGCTTTTTGTGCGTCTACCTCTGGATGAGCCGGCCGGCGGCACTCCGCCGCCTCGGCTTGACGCGCGAACAGATTCAGGACTTCATGTTCTACGCGGTGATCGGCGTACTCATCGGCGGCCGGGTGCTCTTCGTGATTGCGGATATGCTGACGTATCACAACGCGGCACAATATTTCTCGCATCCGCTGAACTTCATCGCCGTGTGGAACGGCGGCATGGCCTTCCACGGCGGCTTGATCGGCGTCATCATCGCGATCTTTCTCTTCATTCGTAAGCATCCCGGCCTGACCGTAACAAGGTTTGCGGACGAGATCGTCGTCCTGGCCCCGATCGGCATCACGATCACGCGACTCGTGAACTTCATCAATGATGAGTTATGGGGGAGAGTTTGCAACCCGGACCATCCCTACTGCGTGATCTTTCCGGGCGATCCGATGCAGCAATACCGTTACCCGTCCCAGCTCTTCGAGGCGGTGCTCGACCTGGCGACGCTCCCAATTCTTCTCTTGCTGTATCGGACGAAGCCGCGGGACGGCGTCGTGGCTTGGACGTGGTTCCTGCTCTACGGCATCACGCGCTCGGTCGCGGAGATTTGGCGGGAGCCGGGCATTCTCGTGTTCGGCGTGATCACGGGAGGACAGTTGCTCGCGTTGCCGATGATCGCGATCGGCATCGTCGGGTTGTGGTACGTCGCGAAGAACGGACGGCAGCAGAGTTCCGGCGAGCCGGCGTGAACGTCGCGGAGCGCTATGCGGCGCTTCGGACGGAGATCGACATGGCCTTGGGCGCCTGCGGCCGGGCGGCGGGAAGCGTGACGGTGGTCGGCGTTGCGAAGAGACAGCCGCTCGAGGCCGTGCGTGAGGCGCTCGACGCCGGGCTCGAAGACATCGGCGAGAATTACGTTCAGGAGGCACGGCACGCATTTGCCGCGTTGCCGCGGGTGCGGCGCCACTTCCTCGGGCACGTGCAGACGAACAAGGCCAAGCCGATCGCCGAACTGTTCGACGTCGTGCAAAGCGTCGATCGCCTCGATGCGGGCTTGGCGCTGGCAAAGGCAGCGGCAGGCCTCGGACGGACCCTGCCGGTGCTCATCCAGATCAATATTTCGGCTGCGGAACGCTTCGGTTGTCCGCCGGAGGAGGCGGTACGCCTGGCGGAACGCCTCCGCGCGGAAGCGTCGCTGCGCGTCGACGGCATCATGGCTATCGCTCCGCTCGAGGCAGATCGAACGGCGATCGCCGATGCGTTCGAGACCGCCGCAAAGACGTTTGCACGTGTTGGTGGAAGTACGCTCTCGATCGGGATGTCGGGCGACTGGCGCGAGGCGGTGCGCGCAGGCTCGACGATGGTGCGGATCGGGACCGCCTTGTTCGGCGAGAGGGGGCCCACGCGGCGAGCGCCGCCATAAAACTGAAAGGGGGAGCTAAGATGCTGGGGAGAATCGGATCGTTTTTCTCGCTTCGCGACGAGGACGAAGAGGAGCTTTACGAAGAGGACGAGCCGCTGGGCCCGTCGCGGGTCATTCCGCTCACGAAGAGCGGCCGCCGCCAAGGCGTCGAGGTGGGCCTCTTTTCACCGCGCGGATTTCAGGACGTCGTCGAGATCGCGGATGCTCTCCGCGGCAAGCACGTCGTGATCGTCAACCTCCAGAATGCCGACCGTTCGCTCTTGCAGCGGGTCGTGGACTTCACGTCGGGTGTCGCGTACACGATCGACGGAAAAATTCAGAAGTTGGCGGAATCGATCTATCTCATCGTTCCCGCGGGCGTCGTCGTCAATGCCGAAGGTATGCGCGACGCGATGATGGCCGGGACGCTCGATTTCATGGGGAAATAATCTATGCAGAGACTCACGCCGATCGACATCCAGCACAAGACCTTCAAGCGGGCGCTGCAAGGCTACGACCGCGCCGAAGTCGACCAGTTCCTCGACGAGGTCATCGAGGCGATGGAAGACGGCGGCACGCAGCGTGCGGCGCTCGAGGCCGAAATCGCCGACCTCAAGGAACGCATCAGCCATTTCAAAGCGATGGAGGAGTCGTTACACAACACGCTCGTTCTCGCGCAGCGGACCGCCGACGAAGTGAAAGCCTCCGCGCACAAGGAATCGGATCTGATCAAAGAGCAAGCGAGGCTCGCCGCCGAACGCGAGATCGCCGGGTACAACGAAGCCATTTCCGAGGTTCGCCGCGAGCATCAACGCGCGCTGGAAGAATCGGAGAAGACCCGCAGCGAGCTGCGCAGTCTCCTGATGACGCACTTGGCGCTGCTCGACAAGGGCGGACCGATGGGTTTCTCTCGCGAGCAGACGAGCGTCGTTGCCGAGACGATCAACGGCGAGATCGTCGGTGACGAGGATCTCCCGAATATGGACACGGGGAAGGTCAAACTCTTTTAGTCGCGCCACCGGGTTACTCGCCGGTAACATTCCTGCCGTAACGGCGTAACAGATTCGGCGTACGCTGCATGCGATGGACGGGATTGCATGGGCGGGCAGCGCGATGGTGGCCGCACGCGAGCGGCTCGAGATCGCCGCCGATAACCTTGCCAACGTTTCGACCGACGGATTCCGCGGAAGCGACGCACGCGGGTTCTTGACCGCCGCGGGCGCCGAAATCGCTCGCACGCCGGTGCGCGCGCACGGGCCCTTGCGGCATACCGGGCGCGCCTCCGATCTCGCGATCGTCGGCGCCGGAGCATTCTTGGTGCGCGACGTGCGCGGCGCGATCGTGGCCACGCGCGACGGCGCCTTCAGTCGCGACTCGCGCGGCCGCTTGCGCGACGATGCCGGCCGCGTGCTCGTCGGCACGAGGTTGGCGCGCGGCAGCAGCGTGCGCAGCGGTTTTCTCGAAGCGGCGAACGTCGACGCCATCGGTCAGATGGTGAGCATCCTTTCCGCGGAGCGCTCGTTCGAGAGCGCGGAGAAGGTCGTCACCGCCATCGACCAGACGCGGCAGAAAGCCGCGAGCGACGTCGGCAAGGTGAGTTAGGCCACGAAATGGACAGAGCCTTGTATGCGGCCGCGAGCGGAATGGCGGCGCAACAGCTCAACCTCGACGTCATCGCCAACAATCTCGCGAACGCGGACGTCGCCGGCTTCAAAGGCTCGGCGCCGAGCTTCACCGAGCTAGCGGCGCCGGGCGAAACGGGTTTGGGGACGATGCCGCTCGGCGAGCACGTCCTCTTCGCGCAAGGGCGGCTTTCGAGTGCGACCGGATCCTTCGACGTTGCGATCGATGGGCCGGGCTTCTTCGCCGTGGTCGACGATCGCGGGCATCGCGCCTACACGCGCGACGGCGAATTCTCCCGCGCGGGCGACGGAACGTTGCGCAACGCCGGCGGCCAAAAACTTCTCGGCCTTCGCATCCCGAGCGACGCGCTCTCCGCGAGCGTCGCAGAGGACGGCCGCGCAATCGTCGTTACCGCACACGGACGACGCGAAGTCGGTCGCATTCGGCTCGCGGAGTTCGAGGCGCCGGAGCATTTGCGCAGCGTCGGCGGCACGCTGTTCGAAGCGACGCAGGCCTCCGGCCGGGCGCGTTTCGTCGATGCCGGCGGCTCGGGGCCACACATACGCTTCGGCATGCTCGAGGAGTCGAACGTCTCCATCATCGAGGCGATGATGTCGATGCTCGCCGCGCAGCGTGCCTACGAAGCGGATGCCAAAGGCGTGCAAGCCGCCGACGAGATGCTGCGCATCGCCAACAACCTACAACGTGGATAGCGCGATCGCGCGGCGCGCAGGCGCCGTCTTCGAAGCATTGCTCCTGCAGCAGATGTTGGAACCCATCGCTCGCGGCGAGGAGGCTCTCGGCGAGTACGGAGCGGCATGCGTCGCGCAAAGTATTGCTCGCGACGACGCCCACGGCTTCGGCGCTGCGATCGCGCGTGTGTTGGAGCGCGATCGTGGATGACGCCGGGCGGGAAGAGCGGATTCGCGATCTGCTGCCGCTCGTGCGGCGCCTCGCGGCGCGATTGCGACGTATGGTTCCGCGCGCCGACCTCGGCGACCTCATCGGCGACGGCAACGTCGGCTTGGTCCGTGCGGTCGATGCCTTCGACACCCGGCGCGGCACGTCGCTCGAGCACTACGCTCGCAAAGTGATCGTCGGCACGATGCTCAACGGACTACGGCGGATGGACCCGGCTTCCGAGCGCGCGCGTCGCACGCTGCGCGAGGGCGAACGGGAGCGCTACCGGCTCGCGATGTTGCGGGGCAGAATGCCCAGTTCCACGGAGATGGCGCACTGCCGCCCGGCGCTCGCCCGAGCGGAGTATGCTGTCTACCGCGCGCTGCCGCTCTCCCTCGACGCACCACTGCCGCCTGGCGAACGCGGACCTCTCGATTTGGCGGGCGATCCGGCGAGCATCGTGAGCGAGGATCAGGAGCGCGCCTATCTCCGCACACTCCTCAACGCGTTGCCCGATCGCGAGCGCCGCCTCATGCTCGCACATTATTACGGCCGGACCTCGCTGCGCCGGATCGGCGCCGCATTCAGCATCTCCGGGCAACGCGCGTCCCAACTCCACATCGCCGCGATTGCGCGGCTGCGCAAGGCGCTCGATGCTGCGCCGCGTTGACGCGGAGATCGCCGTCGAGCGCGGCGGAATCGAAACGCTCGCGGCACGCGACACCGAGCCGATCGCGCCCCCGCTGCTTCGGGTCGATCCGGAGACGGAGTTGCTGCCGCACGGGCATCCCAAGTGGGTGAAGGACGGGGTTTCGATCTCGCAGCGCGCGCGCGACCTCATCGCACGCCTGAGACCCGTCGTGGTGCGCGTCTTGCGATTCTGGGATCATCGCGTGCGCTCGATCGTCGTCGGCGGTCGGCGCGTCAGCGTCGATGCCGGCGGCAGTTATCGAGCGGAATAGCGGCGAAGACCTCGGTTCGCCATTCTCTTGGAGGGTGCCGATGGCAAAGTGGTTTTTCGAGCCCGGGCACACGGAGGTCGAGTTTCGCGCGCGTCACATGATGGTGACGTGGGTGCGCGGACTATTCAAGAACGTCACCGGCAGCCTCGATTTCGATCCGGCGAACCCGGAGCGAATCGCTTTCGAGACGCGCATCGAGGCCAGAACGCTCTGGACCGGCGTCGAGCAACGCGACGAGCATCTGCGCAGCGCCGATTTCCTAGACGTCGAGCATCATCCATATATCACGTATAAGAGTACCTCGGCACGACCGATCGGCGAGGTCGACTACGTCGTCGAGGGCGAACTGACGATGCGCGGCGTGACGAAAAAGGTGCCGCTCGAGGTGACGTACCTCGGGCAGTGGGATACGCCGTGGTGGGAAGACGGCGTCAACAAGGGACCGAAACGCCGCGCCGGCTTCACCGCGCGAACGAAGATCGATCGCTACGATTTCGGGGTCAACTGGAACGACGAGGTCGCGCGCGGCGGCGTGGTCGTAAGCCCCGAGATCACGCTCGTCATCGACGTGGAAGCCGTGCGGGAAGACTAACGCTCCCCTTAGGCTTATCCTTTGCCGTCACATTGGTCGCCGAAGCCGCCGCGCGGTAGCAAGAACTTTATGTGCGGCGGATTATCGGAGCCGACGCGGCCCGACACGTACTGTGCCCGCACGCCGTTGAGCCCGCCGCCATGGAACGTCATGACTCCGCCACTCGTCGAATACGTTCCGACATGCCCACCTGCGTCGCGATAGGCACCGTTGCCGAGAATTGAGAAGTTCTCCATCAGCGCAGCTTCGAGTTCGCCGCCGCTCAGCGTGAAGCACTGATACCGACCAAGGACGATCGGGCCGTGCGAGACGGTGCCGGCGGGCGGTCTGGGTGCGACCGGATGCAACGTGGCCTGCGTGCTCGCGTGGACGACGCGCCCGCTGATCCTGCAAGGTGGTCGCGTGCCGCCGTACGTGCCATTGATCGACTCCGCCAAAGATTCGCGATCGATCGTCGATCTAAAGCCGGTACCGCCGTTTCCCCGCGGATAGAATACCGTGCACAGATTGCCGTTGCAACCCAGGACCTTGAACTGGTTCCGGCCCGGGCCGCAGTCATAGAGTGCGTTGTACACGATGCCTCCCTGCGCTGCGTTGACGGCAGCCGCTAGCGCGCAGAGTAGGAACGGTAATACGAGAATAAGCCGAATGGATAGCGGTCGCAGCATGCATCGCAATTCCACGCCCGGCCCGACTTCCCTCTTGCGCACACGTTCGACGTGACTATAGTTTATCGTGGATTTGGAGTGACTCCCGCCAGAGCTGGACACCGAATAAGCTAATCGGCTAGAAAGGTGTCAGAATGGCAAAGCAACAGTCCCGGCCCGTCGAGGAGTCCGAGAAGTTCGAACGCTGGACCGCGCAGCGCAACAATGAATTGGCCCCCGGGCCGTTTGTTCTTAACGGCTCGGGGTTTGGCTTCGGCGGAGAGCGTCTGCGATTTGTTTTGCCGCTACGCTTGCGCTATTGGGTTCCTGCCGTTACTATCTCAAAACGGTAGAATACCGCCCATAAAAGTAGCCGGGGTGACCGTTCCGGCCGTTCCGATGCACTGAACCGTATATCCCGCGACTCTGTTGTAGCGCTGGGGGGTTGTCGGGATTTCTCTAAAGCGGTCAATTGCCCATACGGTGACAGTTTGTCCGCCCCGAGAGGCACAGACGCGATTTGGACTTGACCACACCGATGCATGGAAGGCATTTCTTGCGTCGTGGTGACACGCAGTGGCAGCAAGCGTTATCGTGGCGCCGCTGACCGTTTGCCCTCCACCCGGGCTACTCGCCGTTCCCGTCGTTGGCGCAATGGGCACCGTGCCGGTCGCCGATCCCGGCGTTACCTTCCAAGTAACAAACGTCCAACAAGTGAAGCTGTTCGCGGCAACCATGTTGGTCGGACCGCGGTGTAACGCTGGGCCGACTTGCGCATTACCGATGCTGGGAGCCAGCGATAGGCACAATGCGATGGCTGCCAGCATAGGGAGCCGTTTCTTAAAGTTCGTCAATTGATCCATTCGGTATGCTCTCTATCTATGAGAAGACAGCAGCTTGCGGCAGAAGCTACTCTGTTGGTGAAGTGATCAGAAGCAGTAGAGCCGCAGCCATCAAAAATAGCCCTACGCGGTACCTGCAGCATACCATCTTCCGCAGCTCCGCGTCATGACGATTGAGAAAAGGTCCGTTATAAAGGTCCTTTAAACGGGTATTCCCCATATGGCTGCTCCTTTCGAGCGGGCGGCGGGTGTTCCGGCCTTTTTCGGGCCCTGCGACAAGCCGCACCGCCGATTTGGTGGCAAGTAAAGCCCGCTGCGGCCTTGCGGGCGCAAAAAAAGCTCGCCGTAAGCTCATAAGGGTGCAGCTCTCCCGTCATTTCCTTCGCGCGCACGGTCGCGGGGCCGTTCACGTCCCCATCGCCATCGGCGGCGCGCGTAATTCCGCGATCAGCCGAAGAATGTCCGCGAACAGGCGGCGCGGGACGGCGATCTCGGCCATTTGGAAGGCGACGTACCGCCCGTGGCTGACGACCTTCGCACCGATCTTGATGAGCTTCTCGCGCAAGCTCGTGAGCGACCAATCGTGGATCGGCTCAGGCGTTGCAAGCGTGCGAAGGGAGTTTCCAAGATTGTAAGCCAGCGCGTGCAGTTGAAGCCGAACCGCATTTGCGTTGAAGGAGCGACACGAAAGGCGCGTCCACTTGATCGCACCTTTTCCCTCTTTGATCCATTGCTCGCACGTGCCCCGTTGGTTGTAGAAGCCGACGACATTCTTCGATGCACGACGAAGATTCGTAGCGGTAAAGCCAACGCGAGGAAACAACTCCCCGGGATGCCATTCAACTTTGGCGACGACTCGGCGAGGCTGAGCCCAACTCGCGGCTTGGTAGCGAAAGCTTTTGTAGAAACGCTGCACGTAATGCGCCGGTCCCCCGGCCGGCCGTTTGAGCAGATCGCCTTTCGAGGCGACGCCGCCTTCGCTCAACCGAACATGTAATATGAATTCTTGGAAGCCGAGGGGATCGAATACGCGATCCGCCTACCCGCAAACCAGGTCTTGCAAGAGCATATCCGTTATAGCGAAATCCGCGCGAAGGTGCAGCGACTTTCACGCATTTATCTCGCGAATGCGGGCTTATATCTCCGGCAGCGTCTTGTCGATGAGATCGGCGAGGCGGGGCGCGCTCTCGTCGGCCATGGCCATGACCTCTTCGTGCGTCGTTTCTGCGGCGCCGACGACGTTGGTGACGAGACTGAAGCCGAGCACCTGCATGCCGAGCGCGCGAGCCATGATGGTTTCGAGCACCGTGGACATGCCGACGGCATCGCCGCCGATCGTTCGCAGGTAGCGCGCCTCGGCAGGCGTCTCGTAACTCGGACCGGGCAAGCCGGCGTAGACACCCTCGCGCAGCCGATGCGGTTGTGTTGCGTGGCGGCGTACGATCGCGCGCAGACGCTCCGCATACGCGTCGGACATGTCGACGAACGGCTGCGCGACGGCGCCGCCGGTCAACGGATTGCAGCCGGTGAGGTTGAGATGATCGGCGATGAGCATGAGATCGCCCGCGGCGCAAGCGGGATCGAGGGCTCCGGCGGCGTTCGTAAGCAGCATCGCCGATGCGCCGGCGGCTTTTGCGAGCCGTACGCCGCTCGTGACCTGCGCCGGCGTAAAGCCTTGATACAGGTGCGCGCGACCGGAGAAGGCGAGCACCTTGCGCCCATGCCATCTTCCGACGAGCGCCTCGCCGCGATGCCCGGGCAACGGCGAGAACGGGAGCGACGTGAGGCGGGCATACGGGATCGACGCGAACTGGAAGCTCGAGCTGAGGGCTCCCGCGAGCCCACTGCCCAGCACGATCGCGAGATCGATTTCGCCGCTCGCGGTGGAACGGATGAGGGCGGCGTCTTTGTCGATGCTCATACCTTGTGTCGTCCTTCCACTCCGTTCCCCTTCGACAAGCTCACGGTCACTTCGTCAGGATGACACCGGCACGAGCAGGCTTTGGCCGGTCATCGCGTTCGGTATCGGCAGCTCCATGAGCGAAAGCAAGGTCGGCGCAACGTCGCCCAGCTTGCCGCCGGCAGCAAGCGTTGAGCCGAGATCCGCGACGAGTAAGAACGGGACCGGATTGGTCGTGTGCGCCGTCAGCGGGTTGCCTGCTGCGTCGATCTTCTCCTCCGCGTTGCCGTGATCTGCCGTGATCGCGAGCAGGCCTCCCGCCCGCAGTACGCCGTCGCAGAGCCGCCCGAGTTGCGCATCGAGCACCTCGAGCGCTTCGATCGTCGGCCTCCATTTGCCGGTATGTCCGACCATATCCGCGTTCGCATAGTTCATCACGATCGCGTCGTAGGTACCGGTTTCGATCGCGCGCAGCGCGAAGTCGGTGATCTCGGGCGCCCGCATCGCCGGCGCGAGATCGTACGTCGGCACGCTGCGGTCTGAGGGAATCAGCTCGCGGTCTTCGCCGGGCAGCCGCTCTTCGCGGCCGCCGTTGAAAAAGTACGTGACGTG
Source organism: Candidatus Tyrphobacter sp. (assembly GCA_036567865.1). GTDB lineage: Bacteria > Vulcanimicrobiota > Vulcanimicrobiia > Vulcanimicrobiales > Vulcanimicrobiaceae > Tyrphobacter. The sequence continues at coordinate 11,739 of DATCTQ010000043.1, forward strand.
CGCGTACTTTTCGGTCTCGGCGAGCCGCAGTTGGCGCAGTCCCGCGCTCGACAGCACGTCGCCGAACGTGTCGAATTGCGGCCGGGGTCCGAAGAGGATCGGGTTCGTGTACGTCTCTTCGTACTTCGTCATCGTGACGAAGAGGCCGTCGCGCCACGGTTGCGGCTCGAAGCCCGGAATGCCGGAGTTCACGCCGACGCCGCCCTTGCGAAGCGCCTCGTCAAAGGAACAGGTGAGTTGCCGGGCTCGATCGGGGCGAAAGTTGAAGAAGATGCACGCGTCGCCGTCGCGGATCGGGCGCGGTTTGCCGACGATCGTGGGCAGAACGAACTCGTCGCTCTCCCCGCGTTCGTAGGCCGCGCGCACCGCTTCTCGCGCGCCGCTCGCGCGAAAATGTGCGCGGCCTCGAACGAGTGCATCGTACGCGGCTTGCGTGCGCTCCCAGCGCCGATCGCGGTCCATTGCGTAGAAACGCCCGGTGACGCTTGCGATGGCTCCGTCGCGCCCGGCCTTACCGAGATGCGCTTCGAGTTGCTCGACGTAGCGCTGCGCGGAAGAAGGCGGGACGTCGCGCCCGTCGAGAAAGGCGTCGATCGCGAGATCGACGCCTCGCGCGACCGCCGCGTCGATCAGCGCGAAGAGGTGTTCCATCGAACTGTGGACGCAGCCGTCGGAGAGCAGACCGAGAAGGTGTAGGCAGCCGCCGCTGCGCCGCACGTGCGCAATCGCCGCCTGCAACGTCTCGTTTCGCGCAAAGCTTCCGTCTTCGATCGCGGCGTCGATGAGCGTCACGCCTTGCGGCACGATCCGCCCGGCACCAAGATTGAGATGACCGACCTCGCTATTGCCCATGATGCCCTTCGGCAATCCGACCCACTCGCCCGACGCGTGCAGCGTGGCGGACGGATAGCGTTCGAGCAGCGCGCGCCAACGCGGCAGATTCGCGGCGGCGATCGCGTTGCCGTGCGTCGCCTCGCGACAACCCCAACCGTCGAGTATCGCGAGCACGACCGGTCGAAATCTCATCCAGGCTCGGCTTCGAGCGCGGTTCGTACGAGCGCGACGAAAGCGACGGCGTCGAGCGAGGCGCCGCCGATCAGGCCACCCCGGCAATGCGTTTGCGCGAGATAGGCTCCGAAGTTTGCCGGCGTCACGCTGCCGCCGTAGAGCAGCGGCGTTCGGTCGAGGCCGGCAACGCTCGAATGAATCGCTGCCATCACGCGGTTGGCTTCATCGGGATCGCAGTTGCGCCCGCTGCCGATCGCCCACACGGGCTCGTACGCGATCGCAATCTCCGGCAGGCGCTCAGATGCGACGCCTTCTAAGGCGCTCCGCGTTTGTGCGACGACGCGCTCGTCCGTGATTCCCGCCTCGCGTTCTTCGCTCGTTTCGCCGACGGCGACGATCGGGAGCAGTCCGTGCGCGAGCGCGGCATGGACCTTCCGGTTGACGGTCGCATCGGTTTCGCCGCAGGAACGGCGTCGCTCCGAATGCCCGAGGATGACCCAGCGCACGCCGAGATCGAGCAGCATCGGCGGCGAGATCTCGCCCGTGAACGCGCCTTCGTTTGCCCAGTGCATGGTCTGCGCGCCGAGAGAGACGCGCGATCCGGCGAGCGCGGGCGCAACCACGCCAAGCGCCGTAAACGGCGGCGCGACCGCTACCTCCACATGCTCGCTCGCGGGGAGTTCCCGCATGGACGCGATGATGGATCGCGCAAGGATCTCCGCTTGTACGGAGGTCTCGTGCATCTTCCAATTGCCGATGACGAGGCGCTTCACGACATCAATGCAGCGACGCCCGGCAGCGTCTTGCCTTCGAGGAACTCGAGCGTCGCGCCGCCGCCGGTCGAGACGTGTGTCATCGCGCCCGAGAAACCGAGTACGTGCGCGGCGGCTGCGGCGTCGCCGCCGCCGACGACACTCGTTGCGCCCGCCGCCGTGGCGCGCGCGATCGCTTCGAGAACGGCTTTCGTGCCGCTGCGATAGGCAGGCTTTTCGTAGACGCCCATCGGTCCGTTGAAAACGACCGTCTTCGCGTTTTCGATGACGCGCGCGTAAGCGGCCGCCGTCGCCGGGCCGATGTCCAGAATCATCCCGTCGCCGACCGCCTCGATGCCGGTGGCGTGCGCGCCTTCATCTGCGTCGAAGCCTGCGGCGACGATCGCATCGACCGGCAGGTGCAGGGCTACTCCGCGCTGCGCAGATTCCGCCAGGATGCGGCGCGCGGGTTCGAGATCGTCGTCGCGCAGCGAGCGCCCGACGTCGACGCCCTGCGCGGCGAGCAGCGTGTTGGAAATGCCGCCGCCGATGCAGAACGCATCGACGCGTTGCATCAGCGATGCGAAGACGCCGATCTTGTCCTTGACCTTTGCGCCGCCGATGACGCAGACGTACGGTCTCGCCGGGTGTTCCATCAACGGCTGCAGTGCCGCGAGTTCCGCCTGCATCAGCGGTCCGGCGGCGTTCGGCAGGAGGTGCGCGAGCGCTTCGATGGAGGCGTGCGCGCGGTGCGCGCTGCCGAAGGCGTCGTCGACGTACGCGTCGCCGAGTTGCGCGAGCTGCGCCGCGAACGCGGGATCGTTGCGTTGCTCGCCGGGATGGAAGCGCACGTT
>DATCTQ010000044.1:0-11124 GCA_036567865.1 Candidatus Tyrphobacter sp.
CGCTTGAGCAGGCCTTGCGCGCGCTACGCGAAGGCGCGCGCGGGGAGCTTGCCGTCGTTTTCGGCTGCGGCGGAGATCGCGATCGCGGCAAGCGTCCCGTCATGGGCGCGGTTGCCGCGCGGCTCGCCGATCGCATCTACGTGACGAACGACAATCCTCGCACTGAGGAGCCGCGTGCGATCGCCGGGGAGATCGTCGCCGGCATCGGCACGCGCGAACACGTCGTGGAGTTGGATCGTCGAGCCGCGATCGAGCGCGCGGTTCGCGAAGCTCGCGCGGGTGACGTCGTGCTCATCGCGGGAAAGGGACACGAGGCGTTTCAGGTCGTCGGCGAGACGGTGCTGCCCTTCGACGATGCGAGCGTTGCTCGCGAAGCGTTGGCGAAGCGCGCATGAGGCTTCCGTTCGACCTCGCCGTGCAGGCAACGGGCGCGCGCGTCCTCGATGCGCCGCGCGCGCCGCGCGATCTGCGCGTCTCGACGGATACGCGCACGCTGCGCCCAGGCGACGCATTTCTCGCCCTGCGGGGCGAGCGATTCGACGGCCACGACTATACGGCACAGGCGGTGGCCTCCGGCGCGTGCGCGTTGATACTGGACCGCGAAAGCGCGCACGTCGACGGTGTTACGACGCTGCTCGTCTCCGAAACCCTTGCGGCGTATATGGCGCTCGCCGGCGCCGCCCGCGAGCGGTTCTCCGGCCGCGTCGTCGCGATCACGGGAAGCACGGGAAAGACCACGACGAAATCGCTGCTCGCGCAGTTGCTTGCGACGCGTTATCCGGGGCGCGTGCTCGAGGCGCCCGGGAACGAGAACAACGAGATCGCCGTTTCGAAGCTGCTGCTCGCGGCATCGAACGACGAGCACGACGTGCTGATCGCTGAGATGGGTGCGCGTCGGCCGGGCGACGTGGCCGCGCTGGTCGCGATCGCACGGCCGCACGTCGGCGTCCTCACCAACGTCGGCGAAGCCCATCTCGAGATCATGGGCTCGCGGGCAACGCTCGAGGAGACGAAATGGGCGCTCTTTTCGGGCGGTGCCCGCGCGGTGCTGAATCTCGCGGACGCCGCATCGTGCCGTCGCGCGCCCTCACTCGAGCGGCCTGCGCACTGGTTCTTTGCCGGCGACGACGTCCCCGAAGTGCCGGTGGGCGCGCGGCTCTGCGCGGTGATCGGTCGCAGACGGCTCGTGCTCGCCGACGAATCCGGCGGCGTCACCGAACTCATTGTCGACGCACGGCTTCCGGGTGAATACAATCGTGCCAACCTGGCGGCCGCGTTGGCGGCGGCGCTCGATCTCGACGCGTCCGTCGGCGCACTCGTCGAAGCGGTGCCTTCACTCGCGCTACCCGGCGGGCGCTTCGAGCGCATCGACCTCGCGAATGGGCCGCGCCTCATCTACGACGCGTACAACGCGAACGCTTCGGGAGCGATCGCCGCGCTCGACGCCTTTGGTGAGGAGCCGGCGCCGTGCCGCATCGCCGTGCTCGGTAGCATGGCGGAACTGGGAGAGGAATCGGAGGTTTTGCACGAGCGCGTCGGCGCGCATGCTGCCGGGATCGTCGACTGGCTGCTCGTCGGGGGAGCCTTTGCCGCCGCGCTCGCCCGCGGCGCGCGAGCGGCCGGGCTGCCGCAGCAGCGCATCGTGCCGTTCGCGGCGAATCGAGAGGCGGCGGCGTGGTTGCGAGAGCACGCGCAGCACGAGGCTCTCGTTTTGCTCAAGGGCTCCCGCAAATATCAATTGGAAGAGATCGTCGAGGACCTAGGAGGTTCCCTGCGTTGATACGACCGTTGGCGGTGACGCGAGACGAGATGCCGCCGGGTGTGGTGGCGATTCCGGTGCGCACGCCGCTGGTGCGCGTCGGCGACGACCTGCCGGCGCTGATCGCCAGAGCGGTGCGCGGCATCGCGCGCGCCGGCGACGTGATCGCCGTCTCCGAAACCGCGGTCGCAATCGCGCAAGGCGAGCTTGTTCCCGCCGAATACGTCCGGCCCTCGCGTCTCGCGTACGCACTCGCGCGGCGAGCGGGAGCGCTCGCAACGGTAAGCCAGCCGGAATCCGTGCAACTCGTGATCGATCGGGTCGGCGCGCGAAGGGTACTCTATGCCGGGGCGATGCACGTGCTCGGACGGCTGCGCGGACGCCGCGGCGTCTTCTACGAGGTCATGGGCGAAGCGATTGCGGCGATCGATGGGTACACCGGCACGTTACCACCCTACGAACGCGCGATCGTGCTCAGCCCACGCGAACCGGATCGCTTCGCGCAGCTCGTCGCGGAACGCACGGGGGTCGCTTGCGCCGTCGTCGACGCGAACGACCTCGAGAAGGCGAAGGTTCTCGGCTGCAGCGACGGCGTGAATCGCCGCAACGTCGAGTGCGCCCTGTTGGGCAATCCGCATGGCAACGGGGACGAGCAGACGCCGATCGTCGTGTTGAAATGGCGCGCCGCGGGCGCGAATCCCCTCTTCGAGCTGCCCGAATGACGCCGGCGGATCTTCAAGCCTTCGCACTCGAAGCGGCAGGCGGCTTCGTTATCGCGCTCGGCGTCGGCTGGCTGCTGCTGCGGCTGTTGCCGCGCTTTGCGTTTCGGCAGACTGCCTATGAAGACGCGCCGGAAAGCCACCGGCGCAAGAGCGGAACGCCGACGATGGGCGGGATCGCCATCCTCGCCGCGATCGCCGTTGCGTGGATCTTCGAACGGGACAGCGGCACCGACGCCCTGTTTTTCCTTTTGACCGGCTGCGCGGCGGTTGGCTTTCTCGACGATTATCTCGGAACTCGGCGCGGCACCAACAGCGGATTGCGCGCACGCACGAAGTTTCTCGCGACGGCACTGCTTGCGACGATCTTCATGCGTCTCGTCGACGGCGTGGATTATCACGTCGGCATGGGCACGTGGTTGTTTCCGCCGGACACGCTTTTTCACACGGGAGCCTTCGCGATCGTCGTGCCGCATTGGCTATGGTTCTCGCTCGGCATCCTCGCCGTCACCGGAGCGGCGAACGCGGTGAACCTCACGGACGGACTCGACGGCCTCGCCGCCGGGGCGATCGTGCCTCCACTCTACGTTTTTTGGACGTTGGCGATTGCGATGCTGGTACCCCGGGGCGACCATTGGCCGGCGATGCTCCCGGTTGCAATCGGCGGATGCATCGGCTTTCTCGTCTACAATCGGCATCCCGCGCGGATGTTCATGGGTGACACCGGCTCGCTTGCGCTCGGCGCGTTGCTCGCCGGCGCCGCAATCGTCGAGGGGCAGATGCTTCTGCTGCTCGTCGTCGGCGGGCTCTTTGTTGCGGAAGCGCTCTCGGTGATGCTGCAAGTCGCATACTTCAAGATCAGCGGCGGACGGCGCATCTTTCGCATGAGCCCGCTGCACCACCACTTCGAACTCGCAGGTTGGCCCGAATCCGTCGTGACGCTGCGCTTCTGGCTCGCGTCTGCGTTGTGTTCCGTGGTAGGATGGATCATCGGTCATGCAAGATAGGTTCGAGCACGAGACTGTGCTCGTCATCGGGCTCGGGAAGAGCGGCCTCGCAAGCACCGCGGTGCTGCGCGAACGCGGCGCCGTCGTCTTCGCAACCGACGAGAAAGTGCGCGAAGGGCTGCTCGATGCGATCGCCGCGATCGAAGCGCACGGCGCCCGGTTCGTCGCTCCGGCGGATCTCGACGAGATCCTCGACCGCATAACGTCGGCCGTTCTCTCGCCGGGAATTCCGCCGACTTCTGCCGTCGTGCGGCGCGTGGTCTCCGCGGGAATTCCCGTGATCGGTGAAGTCGAACTCGCGTGGCGACTCTGCGGAGCGCCGATCGTCGCGGTTACCGGAACGAAAGGCAAATCGACGACGACCGCGCTCATCGGAGCGCTTCTTCGCGCGTGCGCGCGCGACGTGCGCGTCGGCGGCAACATCGGCGATCCGTTGGTCGGCCAGGTCGGTAGCGCTGCGCCGAGTTCGTGGGTCGTCGCGGAGGTCTCGTCCTTTCAACTGGAGACGATCCGCACGTTCCGTCCGCGAATTGCCGTGTTGCTCAACGTCGTGCCCGATCATCTCGATCGGTACCGATCGCTGGACGAATACGCCGACGCGAAGCTTCGCATCGCCGTCAATCAAGGCGTGGGCGACACGCTAGTGATCGATCTCGACGATCCGCGGCTGGCCGCCTTTCGCACGCGTCGCGAGCGCGAAGGATGCCGGATGCGAATTCTCGGCTACACGCTGCGCGACGCGCGCGGCGTGGCGATGTCGCTGCACGGCGAGCAGATTTGTTACGCGCCGCCGGACGGCGATGCGATGCCGATCCTCGATCGTGCCGACGTACCGCTCGCAGGCGAGCACAATCTGCGTAACGTGATGGCGGCGCTGCTCGCGGCGCTGGCCGCCGGTTGCGAGATCGCGCCGCTCCGCGACGCGGTTCGCGCCTTTCACGCGCTGCCGCACCGGCTCCAAGCCATCGGGGAGGTCGACGCCGTCCTCTACGTCGATGATTCGAAGGCGACCAATCCCGACGCGGCGATCGCGGCACTCACGGCCTACGATCGCCCCGTCGTGCTGATCGCCGGCGGCCGCTCGAAGGGAACCGATTTTGCGAAATTCGGTGCGGCAATTCGCGCGCGCGCCAAAGCGCTGATCGCGATCGGAGAAAGCGCCGAGGAGATCGCGCGTGCGGCGGGCGACGTGCCGCACGAGATCGCGGAATCCGTGGAAGACGCCGTCGAGCGCGCCCGCCGGTATGCCCGGCCGGGCGACGTGGTGCTCCTCTCGCCCGCCTGCGCCTCCTTCGACATGTTTGCCTCGGCCGAAGAGCGCGGCGAACGATTCACGCGCGCCGTAAATGCATTGCGCGAAGGCGTCCGTGCGTAGTTCGGCATCGCTGCGCCGCTTGGGCCCGACGCACGATCTCGCGGTACGCCGCTCCTCGGTTGCGGCCGTGCCGGACGTATGGCTCTTCGGCGCCGTCGCGGCGCTCGTCGGCATCGGGCTCGTGATGATCTACTCGGCGTCGAGCGTGACGGCGTACGCTCAGCACCTCGACACCGCATACTACGTGAAGCGGCAGTTTCTGTGGCTGCTCGTCGGCACGCTCTTCGCGTTCGGCGCGTATCGCATCGATTATCTGCTCTTGCGGCGCTTCGCGCCGTATATTTTGCTGGCGGGCTTTCTGGGGCTCGTCCTCGTCTACGCGCCGCACCTCGGCCTGCGGATCAACGGCGCGCACCGCTGGATCGGCATCCGGTCGTTCTCGTTGCAGCCGTCGGAGTTTGCGAAACTGAGCCTCGTGATCTTCCTTGCCGCTTGGCTTTCGGGGCGCTCGCCGCGCATCGACATCACGAAGCTGGTCAAAGGGCTCATTCCGGCGTGCATCCCGGTCGCAGTCATGGCCTATCTCGTGCTCAAGGAGCCCGATCTCGGTACGGCCAGTCTCATCGTGATGACCGCGGCGGCCATCTTCTTTGCAGCGGGCGCGCGCATTTTGCATCTCGCCGCGGTTTCGCTCGCCGTGTTGCCGCCGCTCGTCATCGAGGTTACGCGCAACGCGATGTGGCGCGCACGGCTTTTCGCCTTTCTGAACCCGTGGCGCGACCCGCAGAACACCGGATTCCACATCATCCAGTCGCTCTACGCACTCGGCAGCGGAGGCATCCGAGGCGTCGGACTCGGTGCCTCGGGTGAGAAGTTTTTCTACCTGCCCGAGCAGTACACCGACTTCATCTTCTCCGTGCTCGGCGAGGAGTGGGGCTTGATCGGCGCGCTCACGGTGGTGGCGCTGTTTATGATTCTGGCATTTCGAGCGATTCGCATTGCGCTGGCCGCGGAGCCGTTCGGATTTTTGTTGACTATCGGTTGCACGGCGATGATCGTGCTGCAGGCATTCGTCAACATCGGGGTGGTCACGTCGTCGTGGCCGGTGACGGGCGTGCCGCTTCCGTTCATCTCCTTCGGCGGAAGTTCGCTGGTCGTCGATCTCGTTGCCGTCGCGCTGATCCTCAACGTCGGTCGCCGGCGCCGCGCCAGCAGCGGCCGCTGACGCGTGACGGTGCTCTTTGCCGCCGGAGGGACCGGCGGGCACCTCTATCCAGCGTTCGCGATCGCGCAAGCGTTGCGCGCGCGCGGCGACGACGTGCTCTTCGTCGGCACGCGGGATCGGCTCGAAGCGCGGCTCGTTCCGGCTGCCGGCTTCCCGTTATTCACCGTCGCGGCGCATCCGCTACGGCGGCGGCTTTCATTCGATCTGCTGCGCACCGCTTTCGCAAATTCACTCGGCGTGGTGCAGAGCCTGCGCATTCTCGGGCGGGTTCGTCCCGACGCCGTCATCGCCACGGGCGGCTATGTCTGCGTGCCGGTTGTCGTCGCCGCGCGTATCCACCGCGCGCTGCGGCGTAGGAAGATGCCGATCGCGCTTCTCGAGCCGAACGTGCTCCCCGGCGTCGCGAACCGGGTGCTCGCGCCCCGCGTCGACGAGATCTGGAATGCATCGAATACGGGGGTTCCGATTCGGGCCTCGTTGACGAACCTGCCGCCCCGCACCGAAGCGATCGCGCGGCTCGGACTGGATCCGCAGCGCAAGACGCTCCTCGTTTTCGGAGGGAGCCAGGGGGCGCGCGCGATCAACGACGCACTGATCGCGTTGATCGAAACCGGGGCGCTGCCGGAGGGATGGCAGTCGCTGCTGGTCACCGGAGCGCGCGACTATGCGCGGGTCGAGAAAGCCGTCGGTGGACGCGCGGCGGTGCGCTCGTATCTCGACGATCCCGCCGACGCCTTTGCCGCCGCGGACCTCGTGCTGGCGCGCGCCGGCGCGTCGACCCTCGCGGAGTTAGCCGCGCTCGCGCTCCCGGCGATCCTCGTTCCCTATCCCCACGCCGCCGAAGGCCATCAGCAGGCAAACGCTGCGGCGGCGGCCGCAGCCGGGACGGCCGTCGTGATCGAGAACGGCGCGCTCGGGAAGGCCCTGCGAACGCTGCTTGCGCAGACGACGGCACCGGCTCGCCTCGAAGCCATGCGGGCCTGCGCGCGCGCCGGCGCCGGCCGCGATCCCGTGGGAGCGATCCTTGCCCGGATTGACGCGCTCGCGGCGCGAAAGGGGTAGGTTCGCATGGAGCCTCGATGGCATCTCATCGGAATCGGCGGCATCGGCATGAGCGCGATTGCCCGCGTGCTGCTTGCGCGCGGCGAAACGGTTTCGGGCTCCGACGTGAAGGACAGCGCGTTGCTCGAGCAACTGCGTGAGGAAGGTGCTGATGTCTGCATCGGACACTCGGCGGAAAACGTCGGGGGTGCGCAGACGGTCATCGTTAGCTCGGCGATCGACGCGCGCAATCCCGAGTACGCCGAAGCGCTGCGCAGGAAGATTCCGGTGCTGCACCGCGGCGAGATGCTGGCGCGGCTCGTGCGAGAGGGGCGCGGTATCGCGATCTGCGGAACGCACGGCAAGACGACGACGACCGCAATGGTTCACGCGGTGTTGCGCGGGGGCGGGATCGATGCAAGCCTCGTGCTCGGAGGCATCGACGCAACGCTCGGCAGCAACGCCTACGTCGGGAGCGATTCATGGCTCGTGACGGAGGCGGATGAATCCGACGGTTCGTTCACGCTGCTCGAGCCGAAGGTTGCGGTCGTCACCAACATCGAGAACGATCATTTGAAGAGCAACGACGAACTACCGCATCTCGTCGACGCCTTTGCCGAGTTCGTCTGCCGCGTCCCGGACGATGGGCTCGTGGCCCTTGGAGCCGACGATCCGCTCGCGGCATCGCTCTCCTCGCGCGGCCTGCGAGCCGGCGCGGTGACCTTCGGGCTGCGCGAGCCGGCGGATCTCCTCGCACGCGAGATTCGAACCGAGGGTTTGCGGAGCAGCTTCGACGTCATCGCAGGCGGCGTCTGTCTCGGCAGCGTGGAGCTGGGCATACCCGGTGGAATGAACGTGCGCAACGCGCTCGGGGCGATTGCGGTCGGCCGTTATTTGGAAGTGCCGTTCGCGCGCATCGCCGACGCCCTCCATTCATTCCGCGGCGTGCGCCGGCGTTTCGACGTTCTGTGTCGCGATCCGCGCATGATCGTCGTCGACGATTACGCCCATCATCCGACCGCGATCCGGGAAACCATCGCGACCGCGCGCGCCTGCCACCGCGGGCCGCTGATCGTCGCCTTCCAGCCGCATCGATACACGCGCACCGCGTTCCTCGCTCGCGACTTCGCGCAGGCTCTGCGCGGCGCCGATCGCGTCTACCTCGCGCCGGTGTATGCTGCCTCCGAATCGCCGATTCCCGGCATCAGTTCGGCCTCGATCGGCGAGCCGCTTGCGGCACTGGGAGGCGACGTCGCCTGCGTCGCGGACGTCGGCGACCTCGAGTCGCGCCTGCTCTCCGATGTGCCGTCCGGTTCGCTCGTCCTCATGCTCGGCGCCGGCGACATCACCGACGTCGCGGCGCGCCTCGCGCGTCGCATCCAGCCCGAGGAAAGCTTCGCGTGAGCGTGACGACGGCCCAGGGGTTACGCAGCCTGCTCGAGCCACGCGACCACGTGGCGCTCACGAAGATCTTCGGCGCTCGCGCGCACTTCGACGAATTGCTCGCGCCCTACACCTCGTGGCGCATCGGCGGGCCCGCCGATGCATTCGTCGGTGTCGAGAGCGAGGACGAGCTGGCGGCGCTGATGCGATGGTGTTTCAAACGCAGCCTTCCGTGGTTCGTGCTCGGAAGCGGCAGCAACGTGCTCGTCGGCGACGGCGGCATGCGCGGGATCGTCCTGCGTCTCGGTGGCCGCTTCGCGGAGATCGACGTACGCGTCGAGGGAGACGGCGTCGTTGCCGAGGCGGGAGCCTCCGCCGGCATGGCCGCGCTGACCGCGAAGGCCGCCTCCGCGGGTGCGCGCTCCATCGGCTCGCTCGCCGGTATCCCCGGCACCGTCGGCGGTTCGTTGCGCATGAATGCAGGAACCGACCGCGAGATCGGTGATTTCGTGCGCGAGGTGTGGGTGCAGTCGCCGACCAAGCCCGATCCGCACGCGGTCAGCCTTCAATACTATTATCGTCACACGACGCTCGCCCGCGACGCCGTCGTCTCTCGCGTCACGCTGGCGTTCGAGCGAGGCGATCCGGCCCTCGTGCGTGCGGAGATGCAGCAGCGGCTCGTGCGCCGCAAGCGTACGCAGCCGATCGCGTTGCCCAACGCGGGCTCGTGCTTTCGGAATCCGGACGGCGATAAAGCGGCGCGCCTCGTCGAGTCGATCGGCGCCAAGGGCTGGCGCGAGGGCGACGCGGAGGTGTCGCCGCTGCACGCGAACTTCATCAACAACCTCGGGCGTGCGTCGGCGAAGGACGTCGCCACGTTGCTCGCTCGCGTGCGTCGCGGCGTCGCGGAGCGCTGTAATGTCGACCTGCAGCTCGAAGTGCACCTGATCGGAGTATTCGTCGATTGAGCAAGCGGATTGCCGTTGTGATGGGTGGGCGTAGTGCCGAGCGCGAGATCTCGATTCAGTCGGGGACGCTCGCGCTTCGAGCGCTCCGCGCGCTCGGGTACGAAGCGCACTCGCTGGACTACGACGCTCGATTCGTCGACGCGCTGCGCGATATCGCGCCGGACGCGGTCTTCAATGCGCTTCATGGGCGCGGCGGCGAGGACGGCGAGATCCAGGGGTTGCTCGAGTATCTGCGCATTCCGTACACGGGAAGCGACCTCGAAGGCTGCGCGCTCTCCATGGACAAGCACTTGACGAAGAAGCTCATCGCCGCCGAAGGCCTTCCCACCGCGGTTTGGGATCTCTTCGATCTCTCCGCCGGGAGGTTGCCGCTGCTTCCCGGCTCGCTGGATCTTCCGCTCGTCGTCAAGCCGCGTTTCGAAGGCTCGGCGATCGGCGTGGCGATCGTGCGGACGCACGAGCACTGGACCACCGCAGTACTCAACGCGGCGAAATCATACACGCAGGTGCTTGCCGAGGAGTATCTCGAGGGACGCGAATTCACGTGCAGCGTCTTGGGCGAGGAGGCGCTGCCGGTCGTCGAGATCGTCGCGAACGTCGACGACTTTTATTCATACGCGGCAAAGTACGACGCCGGCGGCAGCACGCACATCGTTCCCGCGCAGATCGACGACGATCTGGCGGCGCGGCTCCAGACGCTCGCCCTTTCGGTGCATCGCCTGCTCGGGTTACGCGACTGCTCGCGCACCGACTTCATCGTGAGCAACGAAGGCCGGCCGTCCATTCTCGAGGTGAACGCCTTGCCCGGGCTCACGCCGACCAGCCTGCTTCCGGACGCTTGCGCCGCCGCCGGAATCAGTTACGAGGCCTTGATCGATCGGCTGACCGGCTACGCGCTCTCGCGCGCCGGCGGTTAGCGCCTCCTTAGGAGCCTAGGGCTTCGCGAACATCGCGCGGTCGTCGTGGTCGAGCATCTCGATCAGCGTCATCTCGCGCGGCAGTGAGGTCAGGATCGGGTACTTTCCTCTGAATGCGGGGTCGTCGACGCGGTCGCCGACGCGCCGCCGCTGCAGGGTCGCGTTGATGTCGTCGTAGCGCGAAGCGTCGGTGTGCTCGCGTACCCACGCGACGACGTCGTCGTCACCGGAGGCGCGAGCCACGGCGTCGCGGAGCGCCGATTCTTCGATGCCCAACTCCTCGAGCAACTGCTGGCTGAAACCGCGCATATGATAGGGGCCGAGATTGCCGCCGGGCAGCGTTGCGCGGAGCTTGTCGATCGTCCGCGCGAGCATGATCAATCCGTCGAGGCGGTCGCTCGGGCTGCGCGGCGCGCGGGTCGAAAGATCCAGTGCGTCCATACGCCGCCCACTTCTGCAAGGGAGCTCGGCTTTACCCTCGGAACGTTAGGGAGCCTCTGATGAATCCCATGTACCGATCGTTTGACGCCCCGAGGGCTCGGATGCAAGGAGACCGCGAGGAAGCATACCCACAGCGGTCTGTGACCGAGCGGGCGACGCTGCAGACGGGCCCTCGGAGCGCAAACCCGAAGGGCAACGGCGTTTTCGCCGCATCTCATCGTGGCTGCGTCGGTCACAGACGCCTTCCAGTATGCTCCCTCCTCGCTCCTCGATCTGCGGTGAAAAAGCTCGTTGCGCTCGGTGCAGCGGATTCATCAGAGGCCCCCTAGGAAATCATGGCAATCGACGC
>DATCTQ010000045.1:0-2109 GCA_036567865.1 Candidatus Tyrphobacter sp.
GTTCGCGCAGGAAGATCGCCACGGCGTCGCGCGTAGCGCCATCACCGGCCTGCGCTTGGTGAACTTCATCACGATTCCGTCGGTCTGTGCGCTCATCGTCCTCGCGCGCCCGATCGTGCAGACGCTCTTCCAGCGGGGTTCCTTCGGCGCGAGCTCCGTCGACCTGACGGCGGGACTGCTGCCGTATGCCGCGGTCGGATTGCTCGCGGTCGCGGCGAACGTGGTGCTGACCCGCTGCCTCTTCGCCTGTCGCCAGACGGCATGGCCGGTCTCGATCTCGATCGGAAGCGTCGTGCTCAACGTCGCGCTTTCGATCACGTGGTTGCCGACGCTCGGCGCGCGCGGGCTGCTGCTCGCGAACTCGGTCAGCCAGACGGTGCAGATGCTGCTCCTGCTCTGGCTCGTCGCCCGTCTCGTCGCCGAGATCGACTGGGGCGCGCTGTTCGGCTCGGCCTTGAAGATCGGCGCCTGCGCCTTCGTGATGGTCTTGGTGCTGGACTGGATCGCGGCTTTGGGTGCGAGCCCGCAAGCCTCGCTGATCTCGCGCGCCTGGTTCCTCTTCGGTCAGATGGCGATCGGGGCGCTCGTCTTCATCGCGGTCGCGCGCATTCTCGACGTCGAGGAGCTGTCGATGGCGTGGCGGGCGATCCCCGCGCGCTTCGAGCACAACGTGATCCCGCCGCCCGAAAGCCGCGAAGCGCCGATCGCCTGAGCCTAGAAAACCTTCACTTCTGTTGCGCCGGTCTGGGCGAGCGCCGTTTTCGCAGCGTCGGCCGCAGCGGCGTCGCACGTGTACACCACGACGCAGCGGCCGTCGTCGATCGCGTCGTTATAACGCTCGGTATCGCCGTCCGGAATCTGAAAGCCGCTCAGATGGTCGAGAACGTCGGGGTGCTCGAAGGCGTCGAGCGTGCCGCCTTCTTCGTTGATGCCCGGTACCGCGGTTCCGCCGGAATCCGGGATCACGCCCGTGCCGCGCGTCATCTGGTCGGCGAGGCTGTTCTGGCCCATCATCTCGGCGACGTGGATGAAGGTCACCGGTGAGTTCTCGTAGGCGGGCGTCGGTTGCTCGGAGGTCAGCACGCGCACCTGCGCGCGATTCAATCCGGCGACGGCCTGCTCGATGCGTGACGGGTCACACGTCGAAATGATTCCTACGACCAGGCGATCGGGCATGATAGGCTCCTTTTCATTCAGGTGGTGACGGATCGGATGGTGTTCGCGAGGCGTTCGATGCCGGTACGCAGCTTCTCTTCCGAGGAGTTGGAGAAGTTCAGGCGCATGCCGTCGCGTACGTCTCGGGCCGGATAGAAGCTCTCCCCCGGCACGAAGACCACGCGGTGCCGGGCGCAGGCGGCTAAGAGTTCGTTCGTGTCGACGCCCGCGACGCGCGCCCACAGGAACATGCCGCCCTGCGGATGGTTGAAGCTGACCGACGGCGGCGCGTATTCCCGCAGGGCCGCGTGCATGACGTCGCGACGATGCCGGTACGTCGAGACGATGTCGCGCACGTGCGATTCGAAAGCGTCGCTGCTGGAGTACGCGTGAAAGATGTATTGCGCGAGGGTGCCGCTGTGCAGATCGGCGCCCTGTTTAGCAAGAACGATCTTTTCGCGCACGTCCTCGTCCGCCACGACGAGCCAGGCGACGCGCAGTCCAGGCGCCACGATCTTGCTGCCGGTTCCGAGGTAGAGCACGGTGCCGCTCGTCGCAAACGACGAGAGCGGCGGCAGGTCTTCGCCCTCGAAGCGCAACTCTCCGTAAGGGTCGTCCTCGACGATCGGCAGATCGAGGCGCTCGCAGATGCGCACGATACGCTCCCGACGAGGTCCGGCGAGCGTTCGTCCCGTCGGATTTTGAAAGTTCGGAATGAGATACAGAAACTTCGGAAACGGATCCGCCTCCTCGAGAACGCGCTCGAGGGATTCCGGAATCATCCCATCCTCGTCCGTCTCGACGGTGAGGTAGCGCGCTTCATAGGCATCGAAGGCGTGAATGGCACCCAAATACGACGGGTTCTCGAGCACGATGTGATCGCCCGGATCGATCAATATCTTCCCGATCAGATCGAGGCCCTGCTGCGATCCGTTGACGATCAACACGTCGTCC
>DATCTQ010000046.1:0-3817 GCA_036567865.1 Candidatus Tyrphobacter sp.
CGCGGCGAAGTCCGCGCGGGGGCGCGCAGTGAAGTTTACGGCGCGAAGCGACGGAAGCGTAACGGAGCGCCGGGCGGCGCGCAGCGTGCGCCGCCGTTCCGAAGGAGGACGCTGATGCTGGAACTCTTACGGCGCCTCTTCGGCGGCGCGGCACCGAGCGCGATCGCCGCCAAGGAGCGCCTGCGCCTCGTCTTGATGACCGATCATCTCGCGCTCGCGCCGGAGATCATCGACGCGATGAAACGCGATCTCGTCGACGTCATCTCGCGTCACGTCGAGGTCGACCGGGAGAGGATCGAGGTGACCTTCGAGCGCCAGGATCGCGCGGTCGCGATGCTCGCGAACATCCCCATCCTTTCGGTGAACCGGCCCTCCCCGCCGGATCGTCCCCAGCCGCCGCCGGTCCGCCCGCGTCGCAAGCGCGCCCGCCGCCGCGCCGAGAGCGCGGTGACGCCCGCGGAACCCGCCCCCGCCACGTAGCGCAAGGTGCGCCGCCCGTTTAGAGAATAAGCGGGCCTGATGGCCTCGCTCGTGCTGCGCAACGATACCGCTCTGCGGCGTTATCTTCGCAACTTCAACTGGCCGCTCGCGCTCTCGAGCATCCTGATCTCGTTGATCGGCGTGCTCTGCGTGCAGTCCGCCGGCCTGCACGATGCCGGTGCCGGCAGCGAGTACCGGCGACAGATCCTCTACCTCGTCCTCGGCGTGCCGTTGATGCTCGGACTCTCCTTCATCGACTACCGCGCGTGGGCGCGCTGGGCCCCGTTGCTGTACGTCGTCAACTTGTTACTGCTGGCGTTCATCCTGCGAGGCGGCCACACCGCCTTCGGCGCGCAACGCTGGATCTCGCTCGGGCCGCTCGGCACGTTCCAGCCCTCCGAGCCGGCGAAGCTCATCCTCGCGATTGCGCTCGCAGCAGTGCTCTGCCGCGGAACGTACGAGCGTCTTGCCGACATCTGGAAGCCGTTGCTCACCGTGGCTCTTCCGGCGCTCCTGATCCTCAGGCAGCCCGACCTCGGCACCGCATTGGTACTGCTCGCCATCCTCACCGTGCAACTCCTCTTCGCCCTACCGAAGGTCGGCGATTTCCTGATCTACGCGATGGGCGTGCTGCTCGCCGCCGCGATTGCCGTCGGTACCAACGTGCTGCTCAAACCGTTCCAGAAGGCGCGGCTGCTCAGTTTCCTCAACCCGAACGCCGACCCCCAAGGCGCCGGCTACAATCTCGATCAGGCGAAAATCGCGGTCGGCAACGGCGATTGGTTCGGACGCGGCCTCCATCACGGCACGCAGACGCAGTTGAACTTCGTTCCGGAGCACTCGCGCGACTTCATCTTCACCGTCATCGCCGAAGAACTGGGCTTTCTGGGCGCGACGCTGCTGCTGGTGCTCTACGGCGTGATGCTTTGCGGCGGGATCATGACGCTCTTTGCCGCCCGCGATCGCTTCGGCTTTCTCCTTGCCTCGGGTCTGGTCGCAATGCTCTTCTTCCACGTCTTGGTAAATGTCGGGATGACGATCGGTATCATGCCGATCACGGGAATCCCGCTGCCGTTCATGTCATATGGGGGCTCGGCGATCCTCACCGATTTTGCAGCGGTCGGTCTCCTGCTGAACATCTACTCCCAGCGGGATCGCGACGTATTGGGGAACGCCTAGAGGTTCCCTCGAGCCTAGAGGAAGGGAATGCGCCTGAGGCCCTGAACGCCTAAGTAAGATTTTTGACAAGGAGCCTCGCGGCGGCGCCGCGCGTCGATTCGCTCGATGGTGCGCCGTGGGACCCTCGCCCCACAATTGAGGACACGAATTGACGACCGAGATCCTGATCTCGAGCGACCCTTGGGAGAACCGGGTCGCCATACTCGAGGACGGCTCGCCTGCCGAACTCTACATCGAGCGCGAAGAGCGCGTTATCGGCTCCATCTACAAGGGAAAAGTTCATAACGTTCTGCCGGGCATGGGGGCGGCGTTCGTCGACATCGGCCTCGGCCGCAACGCGTTTCTCTACGTCGACGACATCAACAAGCAGCCGCTGAACATCGGCGACGTCGAGATCACGCAAGGCCACAGCGGCTTTACGATCGGCGAGAAGGTCAAGCGCGGCGACGAAGTGCTGGTGCAAATCGTCAAGGAGCCGCGCGGCCTGAAGGGCGCGCGCATCTCGACGAACATTTCGCTACCGGGACGCTATCTGATTCTGATGCCGACGGGGCGCTACTCCGGCGTTTCGCGCAAGATCGAATCGGCGGAGGAACGCAATCGCCTCAAAGCCGTGATGCGGCGCATCCGTCCCGAGGGCATGGCGACGGTCGTGCGCACCGCGGCTGCCGGCGTGAGCGAGGCGGAACTGATCGCAGATCTCGGCGTTTTGATCCGCATGTGGCACGGCATCCTCGAGACGTACAAGCGCGCCTCGGCGCCCGCGCTCTTGCACAAGGACATGAACCTCGTCTACAAGGCAGCGCGCGATTTCGTAACCGCCGACGTCGAGCGCGTGCTGATCGACGACGAGACGGAATACCGTCGCGTTCGCGAGTTCCTACAGTTGCTCGGTCCGCAATACCTCGATCGCGTGCAGCATTACGAGCGCGGCCACAATCTCTTCGAAGATTTCAAGGTGGACGAGGAGCTGCAGAAGTTGCTGCGGCCGAAGATCAATCTTCCGTCCGGCGGTTCGATCGTCATCGAATCGACGGAAGCGCTGACCGTCATCGACGTCAACTCCGGCAAATTCACCGGGGGCAAGAACCTCGAGGACACCATCGTCAAGACGAACCTCGAAGCCGCCGGTGAGATCGCGCGCCAGGTTCGGCTGCGCGACATCGGCGGCATCATCGTCGTCGACTTCATCGACATGTCGACGGAGTCGTCGCGCAACAAGGTGATCAAGGCGCTCGAGGATGGATTGCGGCGCGACCGCACGAGATCGACGATCCAATCGTTTTCGAATCTCGGGTTGCTGGAGTTCACGCGCAAGCGCATCGGCAGAGATCTCGGTCAGCAGCTTCAGGGCGCGTGTCCTACCTGCAACGGCCTCGGTCACGTCATGTCGCCCGAATCCGTCGCGATCGAAACCTTTCGCCGCATTCGCGAAGAGGGCAGCCACGGAACCGGGCCGCTGGCCGTCTATGTCGCGCCGACGGTCGCCGCGCAGATGGAGTTTTGGTACGAAGACGAATTCGAGACGCTGGTCGAGGTCTTGCATCGCGAGGTTCGCGTGCGGGTCGACCCGATGCTCCATCCCGAGCACTCGCGCATCGAGCGTGGCCTCAGGGAAGACGGCAAGGTGCGCGTCGGAGACGAGCACGAGGTCGAGCTGCTGCCCGGACGCTTGCCGACGGGAACCTCGGCCGCGGCGGTAGTCGGCGGCCGCATCGTCGAGGTCGAGAACGCCGCGAACAACGCCGGAGGATCGGCGCGCATTCGCATCATCGACGTCGACGACGAAAAGGATGCGGTCATCGCCGAACTGCTCACGGCCGCCGCGGGCGTCGAGAAGAAGGCGCGTCGCCGCAAACGTAAGGGCGCTCCGACCGTAGCCGAGCAGACCAAGGCGTTACGCGAACTTGCCGAAGAGGCCGCGCAGCAAGCACGGGCGCGTCCTCCGATCGGCATTACGACCGTCACCGAAGAGGAAGAGAAGCAAGACAAAGCGTTGGCAGCGGAGGCGAAGGCGCAGGAGCGTCCCGAGGCGATCGTGATCGGCGAAGTCGAGGAAGACGGGCAGCGTAAGAAGCGCCGCCGCCGCGGTCGTCGCGGAAGAGGGGGGCGCGGTCGCGCTGGCATCGAGGCGGCGAACGCCGTCGGCATCCCGGTA
>DATCTQ010000047.1:0-15782 GCA_036567865.1 Candidatus Tyrphobacter sp.
GTAAGGAGGACCCCGCCTCGAAGCTCGGCGAGTTCATCCGGATCCAGCGCGAGTTGGCGAACCTCTCGCTGCGCCAGCTCTCGGAGATGGCCAAGGTCTCGAATCCGTACCTGAGCCAGGTCGAGCGCGGCATCTACAAGCCCTCGGCCGAGGTCCTCAAGCAGATCGCCAACGCTCTCCACCTCTCCGCGGAGTCGTTCTTCGCCCAGGCCGGGCTGCTCGACGAAGACGTCGCCAACCCAGCGGGCGGGCAGGTCGAGGCGGCCATCAAGCTCGACCCGCGCCTCACGCCCGAGCAAAAGGAGACCCTCATGCGGGTCTATCGCGGGTTCCTCGGAGACCGCTGAAGGCGGGGTTGACAGCCCTAGCAACTGCTTGGTATACTTAGCGCAGGTGGCTAGACCACGCACGAGAGGGGATTAAAAAGATGACCAACTACACCGAGCTTTCCGACAAGCTGCAGACCGAGTTCCTCGAGAGCCTCAAGCAGGTCCAGGACCTGAACCTGAAGGCGCTCCAGGCGTTCCCGACGCCGACGGAGATCGTCGAACAGGGTTTCGCCTTCACGAACCGGCTGCTCGAGGCGCGTAAAGAGTACGCGGTTGCGCTCGCCGATCTGGCGACGCAGGCGCAGAAGGCCTTCGCGCAGAGCGCCAAGCGTGCCGCGGAGACCGCCAAGAACTAAGCGACCACGGTTTCTGAGTTCGATCGAGAAGCCTCCGCATTCGCGGAGGCTTCTTGCATTCCGGGGCATAACACGGCTGCGCTTGGGCTCGGGGAGAGATGGCCGAGCGGCTGAAGGCGGCGGTTTGCTAAACCGTTATACGATGTAAAGTCGTATCGAGGGTTCGAATCCCTCTCTCTCCGAAGTACAGCGCCGCGTGCGGTCGTAGCTCAATTGGATAGAGCAACAGGCTACGAACTTGTAGGTTGGGGGTTCGAGTCCCTCCGACCGCGCATCCTAGAAGAAGGAGCCTCGGCATCAAGCCAGGCTCTTTTCGTTATTGCGGAAGGGGTTCGAGAATCAGTTGGCCGCGCGGGTAGTCGAAAATCATGTTGAAGTGCTTGAGGAAATCGTATCCAACGAGCAGGTCATTGCCGGAGAGCGCACTCGTTTCGCAGGCCATCTCGTCTTGGGCGTCGAGCGTGACGGGGCCGATTTGCAGCGTTCCAAATGCGCCGCAGCTCGTAAACTCGCCGCCTCCTACGCCTCCGATCATGGCCGGGAACCGCAGCAAGCTGAGGTGATACTTGCGGACGAGTTCCCTGCTATAGCCGATCCCGAGCGCGTCCCCCGTGTCGAGCGTTGTATTGACGTCAATGGTTCCGTCGAGCTTCATGGGGACGGCTGGCTGGCCGCCGTTGAGATCGAGGTTCAGCAAGATGCCGTGCTCTTGCGAGAAATCCGCCGTGGCCGGGTCGAGGATCGTCATCGTGCTCGCGCCCATGTTCACCTTAACGACGGCCCGGCCCATTAGGTCGTAGCCGAGGATGCCGTCCACGCGCTGCCCGTTCGCGCCGCCTCCCAGCAGGCCACGATAGTCATTGCCGAGCCCTGCCGACAGCGCGTAAACGTTCCACAGCGTGTTGCCGCCGACGACGATGGAATCGAGAATGTCGGCTTCAGCGGACGTGGTGCCGCCGATACCGCCGACCATGGCGCTTTCGGCCCGCCGCACGTGCGCGCGAGCGGCAAAATCAGCGGTTAGCAGAATGTCGCTCGCGCCGGTATCGAACAGGAACGTACCCGCAACCCCATTGATCGTCGCTGGAACGAGGATCTGATCACCGTGCGTGGTGATCGAGAAGGGGTTAGGGTCGGCAAAGCTCCATGCAGCGGTCTGCGGCGGCGGATGGAGTTGATCGTCAGTGATGGTGACGTTTGGCTCGAAGGACGTGTAGGTCGTCGTGTAATGGGAATCGTGGACTCGGCTCACGGCGCGGATGCGCTTTCCCGGAAGCGCCTCCGCGTAGGAGACGATGTCGAGCTTTTCCTCGTACGCGCCGCCCGGATCGATTACCGCCTGGACGTACGCGCCGGTCTTCGGATTGACCGCGAGATCGAGCGGGAACCCGGCCGACGGCGAGACGCGAACCACGGGATAACTCGTGCCGTCGATCGTCACCGGTGATTCCAGCATTCCGGTGAGGCCGGCCGTGCCTTCCATTACGAGCAACTGATAAGAGACCTCGAACTTCTGCGGATCACCGATGATTGGATGCGTGAAGCCGTTCTGGTTCGACTCCCAAAACACGCGCCCCGTGAAGCCGGCGTCGTCGCGGCGTCCGCTCTCAGGATCGATTTGCGTTGTACGGTAGGCGGCGCCGCGAATCACGGTCAGAACGGGCGTTGGAGAGTTCGGCGTGTGTCCGGGCTCCGGTTTCGTGTTGACGATGCTCCCGGTCTCGCGCAGCGATGTGAAGGTTCCGTCGCCGAACTGCCAGCCGACGTAAGCCCGGTGGAGTGCGAGGAGCGAGGCGGCATCGGTCCCCTGCTGGGCGGTCGTGGCGGCGGGAACAACCAGCGCCAGAAGGAAGGCGCAAATGGCAAGATAACGCATCGCAACACCTCTCAATGAGCTAAAAACGGCATTCTCTTCGGGGCTAGCCGGCGCCTGGTCGGGGCCGCTTGAAGAGCCGCAGTCGTTCTGATACGCTACTGCGTCGGAGGCACTCGTGTCGCCGAGGCTCGGTAGCTCAGTGGTAGAGCAGGGGACTCATAAGCCCTTGGTCGTAGGTTCGAGTCCTACCCGAGCCAAGTTGCTCCAAAGAAGGTATCATCGTCGTATGTCCACCATCCCTTGCGATTTCTGTCCGCACCCGGTCGACCGGGGGCAGATGGAAGAGATCGAAATCTCGCACTACGTCCCGGACAGTTCCGGAGACGACTTGGCTTACGCGCGCACGTATTTCTTCGGGCATCCCGACTGCGTACGCAAGTTCTATCGCAGCCTGGTCGATCACAAGCTCGATCTCTTCAAGCACATCCCGAGTGCGGGCTCTCCGCCCGACGCCCCACGATAACCGCTTGCGCCCGTAGCGTAGTTGGATAACGCGCAACCCTCCGAAGGTTGAGATCGGGAGTTCGAATCTCTCCGGGCGCGCATCGTCGCATGGCTCATCTCGAAGGATCTCCCGAAGATCGGCGACACATCGCGCGAGCACTTGAGCTTGCGCAAACGGCACTCGAGGCCGGCGACGTGCCGGTAGGTGCCGTGCTGCTGTGCGGCGATTTGAGGCTTGAGGCGAAGAACGAGAAGGAGCTGCAGTGCGATGCAACCGCGCACGCAGAGATGCTCGTGTTACGCGAAGCATCGAAGCGCCTTGGCGCGTGGCGCCTGAGCGACGCGACGCTCTACGTCACCAAGGAGCCGTGCGTGATGTGCGCGGGAGCGATCCTCGCGGCGCGGATCAAGCGCCTGGTATACGCCGCGCGCGATCCGAAAGGCGGCGCCGACGGCGGAGGTTTCGACATTCTGCGCTCACCCCAGACGAATCATCGGATCGAGGTGACCGCAGGCGTGCTGGAAGAAGAGGCTTCCGAGCAACTGCAGCAGTTCTTCAAATCAAAGCGTTAGCAGTCGAGAGCGGTGCCTTTGTCATCCTGAGCGTAGCGCCGTAGGCGCGAAGTCGAAGGACGCATGGGAGACGTTGCGAAGGTTGCGCGTGGAGAGGTGGTCGAGCGGTTGATGGCACCCGCCTCGAAAGCGGGCAGACGTGATGAGCGTCTCGGGAGTTCGAATCTCCCCCTCTCCGAAGGTTATTCCCCGAGCGGGAACTTTAGCGGGGGAGGGAAAGGCGACCTCAGAACGATGCCATTCGTATGCTTGTAGCCGCCGTTGCATCCTTCGCGTTCGCGGTACTCGCGTCCACGCAAACGCCGGAACCCGCCTTTACGCCGGGCGCGAACGCATACCTAGCGCCCAACCAGCCGCATTGGACGCAGTTGCCGGCCGAAGACTTCCCGGCGCCTGTTTCGGAACTCGACTTTCCCAACCGCACGCTCATCAGTGCGCGCCATTCCGCGCAGTTTGGATCCTGGACGATCTCGGTCGATCCGTCGAAGCCACCGGTCGCGCTAATGCCCGGTGGCGATTGCGCACCGGTCATAGGTTTACACGAGAGTTGCGACCTCGAGATCGACGGGCTCACCTGCACGTACGCCAACGAGGCTCCGGTTGCGTGCAGCATGCATTTGGAGTGGAGCTATTGGGTCGACGAATACCACTGCAACCTGTCGGCTTCGAGCCAGAGCGTGCCGATGCAATACTGCCCGGAAGGGCGGTTCCTCATCGGAGGCCGCGTCGTCAGCCCCTGATCGCTACTGCGGGGACGGCTCGGGCGACGCCGTAGGCGGCGGGAGCGCGGCCGCCTCGGGCGGTGGTATCGCCGGGAAGGCAAAGTCGTCGTAGTTGACCTCGGCGGTCACTTTGAACGTCGTGAACAGCACGTGCTCCGTTGCGGTGAACGTCCCGTGCGTGATGATCCAATAGCCGTCGACGATCCGATAATCTAAGGCGATGATCATGTCGCTGTTGGCGTCGTGCAGTTCGACGTGTGACGGAAGATGCGTTTGAGGATCCTCGACGACCTCTGCCGGATACATGCACTGCCCGCAACGCGGCGTTGGGGCGATCAACAAATGGAGACGGTCCGGGCGAGAGTCCGCGGCGTAACGGACGTCCCAAAAGGAAACGTACGGCACGACGACATCCACGTCGGGGTCGGGAGGCGGCGTCGCGAACGTGATCGGGTCTCCGCGCTGCAACGTGATGTCGATGACCTTGAGATTTGAATAGTAGCTGAAGCTGAACTGCGAAAACGCATCGAAGTACGGAATGATCGGAAAGGCTTGACCCACACGCCGGCCTCCGCCGGGCAGGTCGTTCATCACCGCGGCGTCGTCGGCATTGCGCACGACCACGTGCCGGTCGATCTCCTGCGAGCGTCCGAGCGACGGCGCGGAAATGTGCGTCGTTTCGCGATATACGATGTAGGCCGGGGTGTGCGCACCGTAGGCTTGGGTCGTGCGATCGATCAGGAGCGCGAGCGCGAGATCGGGAGTCACGATGCACCCTTCTCCGGGGGGAAGGCGCGCACCGCCGCCGGAACCTCGCCGCCATGGTCGCGCAGCCGAATGACTCCATCATCGCCCGCGTCGCCGAGCTGCGCCACGCGATCCATCGGCAGCCGGAGCTTGGTTTCGAGGAGCACGCAACCGCGGCGTTGGTCGAAGCGGAGCTGGACCGCGTGGGCATCGCACACCGGCGTGTCGCGCGGACGGGCGTGATCGGCGTCCTGTCGGGCGCGAAGGCCGGCCGCATCGCGGCTTTACGTGCCGACATGGATGCGCTGCCGCTGGACGAGCGAACCGGGTTGCCATTTTCGTCGGAGGTTCCCGGCGTGATGCACGCGTGCGGACACGACGCGCACACCGCGATGCTGCTCGGCGCCGCGCACGTACTCGCGTCGCAGCGCGAGCGTTTGCACGGGAGCGTCGTGTTTCTATTTCAGCCGGCGGAAGAAGGTCCGGGCGGCGCGCAGCCGATGATCGAAGAGGGAGCGCTGGACGATCCGCGTGTCGACGCGATCGCGATGCTGCATGTGGACGTGCGGCTCGAGACCGGCGCGGTTTCCGTGACGCCGGGGCCGGTGAACGCCTCCGCCGACGAGATCGAGATCGTGGTACGGGGAAAAGGCGGCCACGGTGGTTCGCCGCACACGGCGCTCGACGCCATCCCGCCGGCCGCCGCGATCGTGCTGGCATTGCAGAACATCGCGTCGCGCGAGACGGATCCGCTCGGCAGCGTCGTGGTGACGATCGGGACGATTGTGGGAGGCTACCGCAACAACGTCATCGCGGACGAGGTGAGAATGACGGGAACGCTGCGCGCACACGATCCGCTCGTTCGCGAGCAACTCGAGGCGCGGGTCCGGCGTATCGCCGAAGGTGTGGCCGCCGCGTACGGCGCCCAAGCCGAGGTGCATATCACGTACGGCTATCCGCCTGTTATCAACGACGCCTCGCTGGCGCAACGCTTTGCCGCCGACCTGGACGAGCGGGGCTTGCGCGTTCGCGCGCTCCCGCCGACGATGGGAGCCGAGGATTTCGCGTACTTTGCACAGCGCGTGCCGGGCGTGCTCGTGCGCCTGGGTATCCGCAACGAAGCGCAGGGCGCGGTCTATCCGGCGCATAGCGCGGAGTTTCGTATCGATGAAGCGGCGCTGCCGGTGGGCGTGCGCACACTCGTCGCCTTTGCGATCGGCGTCGGGAGCGGTCGCTTCGACCCTGGGGAAATCTTAAGAAAAGGCTAAGGGACGCGGCCGGTCGAAGCCCGGTCCTCCATGTCGGTCTTGACTCCAACGCTCGACCGTACGGGAATGCGCTCGCTCAGCGCGAGCGTCGACGTCGATTCTCCTCCCGAGGATGTCTTCTCGCTCGTCTGTTCCGTCGAGAAGTGGCCGGTGTGGCTCTCTTTTCTTCGCAGCGCGCGGCGAACCGCGGCGAACGAGCCGATCGGACTCGGAAGCGAGGTCGTGCTGCGTTCGGAAATTCCCGGCGATGCTGAAGAACTCTACGAAGTCGACCAGTTCATCACGAACCACTGCCTCTCGCTCGTCGGCGCATACTCCGTGCGCCGCCGCGTCGAGTTTAAAGTCGAGCAGAAGAACTCGCGCTCGCGACTACACGTGCGGCTCTGCTATCCGTCGTACCACGGTAAGGTCGCAGCCTTCATCGACGGCTTGCGACATGGTCGCAAGCTCCTGGCTGAGTTGCACGTCGCCGTGAACAACTTCAAGGGCCTCGTCGAATACCGTCGCAACGACGCGGCGCTCGCCGACCTCTGATGCCGCTGTACGACTACCGGTGCACGGCTTGCGGCAAGGTGACGGAGGTACGTCACGGCTTCGAGGAACGCTTTTCCGGTACGTGTCCTGCGTGCGGCGGAGCATTGCAGCGGGTCTTCAACGCGGCCCCCATCCTCTTCAAGGGGTCGGGATTCTACGTCACCGACTCGCGGAAGAAGAGCGCCGATGCCGCGAAGAGCGACGCTGGAAAAGGTGACGCAGCAAAGAGCGACGCCGTGAAGAGCGACACCTCGAAGCCCGCAGAGGCGGCGGCCAAGCCTGGAAAACCGTCACCGGATCCGAAGCCGACGAAGCCGCCTTCCTCCGAATCGGCCGCATGACGCTCGATCGTATCGCCGCCTGGTCCGTCCTCGCGGCGGTGGTCCTCGCCGTTGCCCTCGTTGTCGCTGGAGCTATGCGCCTTGCGTTCGAAGGGCGACGGCTCGCGCAGCGGGCGCAGGCGATTCATCCCCCGGCGATCGATCTCGAGCGCGCGAATGCCGCGATCGAGCGCGTGCAGAACGATCTCGCGGCAACGACCGCGCTCCTCGAGCGCGCTCAGGCGGCGCTCGCGCAGATCGAGGCGAACCTCCGGGAGTTGGCGGATTCGCCGCCATTCACGTTCGTGCAGGCCGTCTTTCGCGCGCGCGCTCGAGCCTAGCGAGGAACCCCGGAAAGCTGACGTCGACGCTCTCTGCGTCGTCGATTTCGAGCGGTCCCGCCGCCGTTGCCAAGACGGCCGCGGCCATCGCGATGCGATGGTCGCCGTGCGATGCGACGATCGCACCGGTTGCCGCAGGGCTGCCGCCGCGAATCGTGAGGCCGCGCGCGAGCGCTCGCGTTTCGAAGCCGACCGCGGCCAGGAGTTGCTCGACGGCGGCGATGCGATCCGACTCCTTCGTCCGCAAATCTCCGATGCCAGCGATCGTCGTTTCGCCCGCCGCAAAGGCCGCCGCGACGGCGAGCAGCGGGATCTCGTCGATGGCGCGCAAGGCGAGCGATTCGTCGACGGCGACGCCACGCAGCATTGCGTGGCGGACCGCGACGTCCGCGATCAGCTCGCCGCATCGCTCGCGCTCGTTACGGAGTTCGATGTTCGCTCCCATCCGCCGCAGCGCGTCGAGCAGGCCTGTTCGCGTGGGATTGACGCCGACATCGCGGATCAGCACGTCGCTGTTCGGTGAAACAGTCGCCGCCGTGATGAAGAAGGCCGCTGCGGAGAAATCGCCTGCGACGTCGATGGGATCGCGCCGCGTGGGCGCGGCGGAGAGCGCGATGCTTCCGCCGTCCCATTGGATATCGGCCCCTTCGTAGTGCAGGAGCCGCTCGGTGTGATCGCGCGAGCCCGCGTCGCCGGTGATGTCGATCGAGACGCCCGCGTAGAGAGCGGCAAAGAGCAGTGCGGACTTCACCTGGGCCGAGGGAGAGAGCAGGATGAAATGACGTGTCTGAACGTCGTCGCGACCGCGGATCTCGAGCGGAAGCTTCCCCTCGGTGGTCTCGATCCGGGCGCCGAAGGCGCGCAGTTGGGCCGCGACGGGCTCCATCGGCCGACGTCGCAGCGACGCGTCGCCGTCGAACCGCGCGCGCAGGTCCGCGCCGGCGCAGACGCCGAGCAACATCCGCGCGGTCGAGCCGGAGTTCATACAATCGATCTCGCACGTGTCACGCCGCTCAGCACTGTCATGCTGAGCTTGTCGAAGCACCGCCAACCCACGCTGCGTGGCATGCACGTCGCGCCCGGGGTTGAGGTTGGTGATGTGCAGAGGCTCGGGGGCGAGCGCGCTCAGAATCAGGGCACGATGCGAGATCGACTTGTCGCCGGGAACGCCGATCTCACCCCGGATCGCACCGCGCGCAAAGGCAACCAAGTGAAAGAGCGGCTACGCTCCGGGCTTGCGTGAACCGCGCAATCCGATGAGCCCGAAGAGCCCGAGGAAGCCGAACCATCCAAGTACGCCGAACCAGCCGAGCGCACCGAACCCGCCGCGGTGATAGGTCGTCATCGTTGTGGCGGGCGTCTGCTCGGCACCCGGTGCGGCACTCTCGCCCGGTGCGGCGCTCTCACCCGGGGCGGGGCTTTCACCGTAGGGAGAGGCGCTTGCGCCCGCGTTAGGATTGTTTTGATCGGTGTTCGTCTGATCGGGAGCGTTCGTCGTCGTGTTGGACGCCGGTACCGAGGTATCGCTTGCCTTCGATTGGTCGGTCTGCGCGATCGCGAAGACCGGTAGGACGGAGAGGAGCGATGCGATCAGTGCTGCGCCCGCCACGCGAACAATCATGTGCTTCATGGTTGCATCATTCCCACGCCGCGGTGAGGCTATCCTTGTGGTGGCGGCTTCTCTATTTGCCCCTGGAAGAACGCGCACGACGAGAAGGGAGGGAGCAGTGACCAAAGGGATTCCTCTTGTCTTTACCGATGATCGCCCCACGAAGCACCCAGCACGAAGGCGCGTGATGATGCGCGCTGGGCGACGCGGCTGACCGAAGTTGCCCAGAAACATGCCGAGCATGGCTGCCGGCGGCTGTATGAGGACTACGGCCGCGATGCGGACCCGGCCCGGGACGAGTATATGAACTACAAGCGATTTCGCCGCATTTACCGCGTTGCGAACCTGCAAATGGGGCGACGCCGTCGGCGTGGTCGAGCCAAGATCGTACGCGGTCGGCCGTTGCGCCGCGCGACGCGACCGTTCGAAGGTTGGACGCTCGACTTCATTCACGATCGGCTCTTTGGCGGGCGTGCGTTTCGGACACTTTCGATGGAAGATGAATTCAGGGTGGAAAAACCTTCGAGCCGCGCATCGTCGATGAAGATCCAACCGAAAACATCGACCTAGCAATCATCGACGTTCAGGGCATGACGTTCCGACAAATGGCGCCGGGCTATTGGGTGGCGGCGCCGCCACGCTAGAGGCACTCCGGTCAAACGAGTGGCCACCGCGTCCACCCGTCGACGGAGAGGCGATCGTAACCGTCGGCTGGCCGGGCCAGTTGGCTCGCGTCACGTTGCAAGGTGCTGCTGTTACCTGGTAGTCTTGTCGGCCGTGTCGCGATTCCTCGAACGACGACTAGCACGGACCCAGCTATCGCGGCAACGGTAAGAACGGGGCCGAAGCATTACCGTGGCTGCGTACGCCGATGATTACTCTGCGGGTGCTGTGTGCTTCAGCGAGGCTCGGGCGAATAAGTGAAAAGACATGCAGCATCTCGCCCGTCCCTGCCGCCCATAGCCTGGCTGTTCCGTCATTCGAAGCCGTCACCACGCGCGAGCTATCAGATGAAAAGGCGGCTGACCAGACACTTGTCTGATGTCCGCGGAGTGTGGCGACGAGCTTGTAATCTCGACCGTCCCACAACCGCGCCGTGTTATCCCACGATGTCGTTACGATGCGCGTTCCGTCGGGCGAAAAGGCTGCCGACGTCACGACGTCGTCGTGCCAGCGCAGAACGCTGATGAGCGCCCCGGTTGCGGCATTCCACACACGCGCGGTCCTGTCGTAGGACGCGGTGAGAACGCGTTTGTTGTCAGGCGAAAACTCCGCGGAGGTCACGACACCTTCGTGCCCACGCATGACAGTTACGAGCATTCCCGTGTTTGCATCCCACACGCGAGCCGTTTGGTCGGCCGAAGCCGTGACGATGCGCCTGCCGTCAGGCGAGAATGACGCTGACCACACACCACCCATATGCCCCCTCAGGACGGCGATCTGCGCGCCAGTGCGAGCATCCCACACCCGGGCCGTCCTATCATAAGAGGCAGTAACAATGCGGGTGCCGTCCGGGGAAAAGGCTGCCGATGTCACGACGTCGTCATGACCACGTAGAACGGTGATCGGTGCTCCAGTATTCGCATCCCATAGCCGTGCGGTCTTATCGTACGAGGCGGTAAGAATACGGGTGCCGTCGGGTGAAAAGGCAACCGACGTGACCCAATCGTTATGTGGTAGGATCGCGAGTTGCCTCCCCGCACTGTTCCATAGCCGAGCGGTCTTGTCGTTTGATCCCGTAACGATGCGAGTACCGCGTGGTGAGAAGGCCGCGCAGGTAATGATGTTAGCATCGCCTTGCAACATAGCGAGCTGGGTGAAGCCCTTCGTAGCGCGCCACAGTTGTGCCGTCTTCACCCACGAAAGCGTGATAAGCAATTCGCCATTTGGCGAAAACTCTGCGAACGCTCTCGGGCCAAGCAATGCTGACTCCTGTCGATATGCATCAATCTTTAAGGCCTCGGCCTGGGCACGAGCGCCTTCAGCCTGGCCTCGCTGCTGCAGTGCAAGCCCGGTGGTGATCGAAAGCACTACCACTGCGAAGGTTAAGCCCGCGAAGACCAGCCTTATAGCTCGAGTTCTCGACGCGCGCGCTGACGCCAGCGCGTTACGGCTGTCTTCGAAGAGCCTCTCGACACGGGAGAAGTGGCCGCCGTAGCGCTCGCCCCAGGCGGACGTCCTGGGACGGGACCTCCACCAACGCCATCGCGACTCGACTTGATCGAGCGGCAACGTTATCTTGCCTGACGTCGATTCCCCTTCAAGCAGCACGACGAGGGCACGATACAGCCTTCCGTCCGCGTCCTCGGCGGCAAGCCAACCGGACTCGTTGGCGCTGATCCTATCCCAGCGGCGTAAGAGTGCCTCATGCACAACGTCGATACGCGTATCGTCTAGCAGGTCCGGGACTGCGGACTCAGAGGGGAGTATGAAGGAACAATCGTCTGCGCGGAAGCGCTCCAGGATCTGGGTCAAGTCGGACTTTGGGATGCCGGTCTCGTCAAGAAGGCGCACAAAGAGCAGCGCGCGCCGCATCGCGCGCCCCTCATTGTCTCGTTCGCTCAGGGCTCGGAACACCTGCTCGGTCCCGACCTCAAGCCCCGGCAGTGACGCGAGGACCTCGTCGGCGTGCTGCGAGAGTGCGCCATCTAAGCGGCCGATTCTTTCATAGTGTTCGAGCGTCAGGCGACGCCGTTCTTCGCCATCACCGGCACAATTCCAAAGTCGCGCGAGACAATGCGATAGCACCGGCAATTGGTCCAGATCCGGACCGACATCGATGAGGAGGCGTTCGACAAGCGCCGAATCGATCGTCGCGCCCACCTTCTTGATCGGTTCACGGATGACTTCCTCGCGCTGGTCGCGTGTGAGAGAGGGCACGAGAAACTGCGCGGCACTGACCACCTCGGGCAGACCGTTGAAGCGCGCGCAATATCCGATGAAATCCGATCGCATCGTGATGAGCACCGAGATAAGACGCTCCTGCGCTCGCGTCGCCTCGAGAAGCAGTTGCACGAAGCTTGTCGCCTCGTCGCGCGACAGCGTGTCCGAGACACGCTTACGCGCCGGTGTCCCGGCCGAACCCGCATATCTGAATAACTCTTCGAATTGGTCTACGACGATGAACAGCGGCGCATCGCCTAGCATCGGAATTTCGTCGAGTGCGGAGGATATCCCGAAGCTCGAACGTTTCAAAGCAAGCTCGACACGACGGTACTGAATCGAGCGACGCTTCTGGCCCTGCTCGCTTGCGTCGTCCTGCGCCAGCGTTACCAATGCCTCCGCAAGCGCGGCTATGGGATGATCACCTGGATGCAGCGTTATGCAGCGGCGACTCTTCTCGTCCTCGAGCAGAGGAAGCAACCCAGCGCGGACGAGTGAGGATTTTCCACTTCCGGAATTACCGATGACCGCAATGAAGCGACTGAGATCAAGCAGGCCGTACAGCGCGTAGACGTGGGCGCGGCGCCCGAAGAAGAACGCGCGGTCGGCAAACTCGAAGGGACGCAGACCAGGAAATGGGCGCTCCGATGACAGCGCCGTTCCCGTTCGGGTAATCACTATTCGGTTGGCGGAGCCCCAGTCGATTGAGCCCTGTCGATTAGCAAATCGAGGGCCTCGGCTGGCAAGCTCGGATACTTTGTGAGGTCAAGTGCGACGTCGATTGCTCTGCTCTTCCTTTTTAAATGCACTCTCTTGGAAGCGTCGCCTGGCGGCGGACCAACAACCAGCGCGCTTAGCGCAAAGGCCTTCGAACGCAATTTGCTGATGTCCTTAAGTTCCTCTTCCTTCCAGTCGACCCAGTTATCGGGAGCATCTGCCCAACAAAGAATTACGGCATCGCAGTCTCGTAACTTCCTCCGGTTTATCGCGCGCGTTCTCGCTGGTTCGGTCTTGTCGAAGGCCGGGATTTCTGTAAACACCTCACGTTGTTGCAGGACTTCCAAGCACTCCAGGCCGTAATCGACGTCTCTCTCCGCGAAATCGACGTAAACGCTCGCACCTGCTGCGATATATTTGTCATGATGTTCAGCGACCTCGGGAGCCTGTACGACTCGCTCGATGTGTTGGAGAATGAAATCGACGAACGCGCTAAGCTCGGAGCCATCAATCTTATCCGACTCGAGTTGCTTCCCACATTCCTTAACCACAGCTAAAGGATCGCGTTCGCATTCTGCTACCGCGTGGCCGTCCTCGTCAACCATGACTTTCGGGGCCCAAATCATCCGCTTGAAGCCGCCGTTCCTTTCTGCGCGCTTCGCAGCCCGTTCGAGCTGCAGCTTCACGATCGACGGCGAACCGTCCAAGCCTCCGAAGTCCTCGCCCAAGAGATGGATAGACGCTTCAGATTGCTCTAGGGCCGTAT
The DNA here is from genome assembly GCA_036567865.1 of Candidatus Tyrphobacter sp. Lineage (GTDB taxonomy): Bacteria > Vulcanimicrobiota > Vulcanimicrobiia > Vulcanimicrobiales > Vulcanimicrobiaceae > Tyrphobacter. Next base: position 13,486 of record DATCTQ010000047.1, read on the forward strand.
CAACGAAACCGAGGGGGGCTTCAAGGGGAATGTCTTCGTCGCGTGCTGGAGTGACAACGTAGTTACGGCCACCAAGCTCGCTGACGATGCGCAAGTACGCCGAACGCATATCGCGTGCGGGCTTCGCCACGTAGAGCGTACGCCTCGGCGCTTGCTTCACTCTGACAGGCTTAACTAGCGGAACCTCAATGTTCGACTTCGCTATACCTGGCTGCGCGCGCCGCCACAAATTCACCGCGAGCCGCTTGACGATCTCGTGATACCCCTCTTGCGGCTTGCCCTGCCTGAAGTACTCCTGCTCATCGCCCTCGCGTGCGCTCTTCTCTCTAAAGAAAAACTCATACGAAGACTGGCCCTGCAAAAGCGCCGGTCGACTCCGCGGATCGAGGTACTGCTTGGAGACTACCCAAATACGTTCTCGAAGCGACCGTTCATCCTCACCCTGCCAACGCTGAGCGAAGAGTTCGAGTTCACGTTGGCACCAGGGCCGCGTAAGCCAGTTCCTCGAGAGTACAACGAGCAGCAGATCCGACTGATCGATCCCTCCTTGGATAACCGGATCAAACTGCTCGTGGGGTTCGATGGCGCGCCGATCCCACCACAACTGTGGAACCTCACCGCCGAGGTTAGTGAACTCGAAGTCGAGCTGATCGCGTAATGAGGTTACAAAGCCCTTGCCTCCGGCTGAAAGAGGTGGCGCCCTATCGTCATTTCGCGCGTACGAAATAAAAAGCTGAAACGGCACTCTATCCTGCGGCCTCATATCTGCTTCCCGGCTGGCAAAAATGGTTCTCCGCAACCACCCAATTCCCGCCTCCGACCGCGTAGGGTGGCTACGTCTCCGCGTCCGCAAGTTGGCTGCCATCGGGAAGGGTCCGACCGAGACCCGCTGCCGGCGCTTCGAACGGTACCCTGATTGCTGTTCGGACGCAGAGCTCGTTTCGAGCTCCGGTCAAACTAGTACTTAACTTAAACCGACATTCGCCATATGACCGTCCCTTTCTACTGATTGCCGCATGATTCCGGCCGTTTTCCGGACGTTCGGCAGGCCGAGCCGCCGGTTTTGGCTGGACGTGAAGCCTGGGTCAGCCCGCCGCGAAGCGAGAACCCCGCCTGCCGGGCCAAAAGGGGACAAATCTCCCGTCGATTTCCCTCGCGCTCGGACGGGGAGATTCATGTTGCCGCTGTGCGTGTCGGCGGCGCGCGCAGCGTCGCGATCAGCTCAAGGATGCCCGCGAACAGGTGGCGCGGGATCGCGACCTCGGCCATTTGGAAGGCGATGTAACGGCCGTGGCTGACGACCTTCGCGCCGATCTTGATGAGCTTCTCGCGTAGGCTCGTAAGCGACCAATCCTGGATCGGCTCAGGCGTCGCGAGCGTGCGAAGGAAGTTTCCAAGATTGTACGCCAGCGCATGCAGTTGAAGGCGCACCGCGTTCGCGTTGAACGTGCGACATGAAAGGCGCGTCCACTTGATCGCGCCTTTCCCTTCCTTGATCCATTGCTCGCACGTCCCGCGCCGGTTGTAGAACGCGACGACGTTCTTCGATGCGTACCGCAAGTTCGTGACGATGAGGCCGACGCGAGGGAACAACTCCCCGGGATGCCATTCAACTTTCGCGACGACCCGTCTGGGATGCGACCAGCTCGCCGCCTCGTAGCGGAAGCTCCGGTAGAACCGCTGCACATAATGCGCCGGTCGGCCGACCGGTCGTTTGAGTAAATCGCTGATACGCTCTTGCAGCACCTGGTTTGCGGGAAGGCGGATCGCGTAGTCGATCCCTTCGGCTTCCAAAAACTCGTACATGTTCGGTTGAGCGAAAGCAGCGTCGCCCCGAAAGGCGATACGTTTCATCGTTCCTCGGTAGCGCGACACGACCGGCTTGAGCACCTGCTCCCAGCCATCCGCGCTGTGAACGTTGCCCGGTCGAAGCGCACATCGCGCCAAATCGCCGTACTGATTGAAGACGAAGAGCGGATGGTAGCACGTGCAGCCGAAATGGCCGTTCCAGACGCTTTGCTCTTGCTCGCCATGGGTCGGGCTCACGCTCGAGTCCATGTCGAGGATGATTTCCTCGTTTGCTCTGTGCCCATGAACGCGGTCGATCCACTGACCGGATAGATCAGCAAGGGCGCGAAGATTGTCAGGTGCTGCGAGCCATCGTGTTTCGAAGCGGCCCATCTGGCTCGCCGACGCTGCGCGGCCTTTAGCCGCCTTACCGCCGACGATCCAGCGCATCGCCGGATCGTGACGTAGGCGCTCGGCGTCGTTCACATCCTCGTATCCTGCGAGGCGGC
>DATCTQ010000048.1:0-22260 GCA_036567865.1 Candidatus Tyrphobacter sp.
ATCGCCGCGTCCGCCGGTAGCCGCTCCGCGCCGGCGCGAACGGCTACCGATTCGAGTTCGCGCTGCTGTCGGTGGAAAACTCGCTGTACCCATATCGGCGTCAAGCCATCTGGAATCGCGCCGACGAACGCCGTTCCCCGACACGGCATCACACCGCAGATCGCGGAGACTTCTTGCACCGACGTCGCTCCCATCACCAACCGCGAGGCGACGTACACGCGATCGTTGCGCACGGCATCGTCCAGCGCGAAGGCGTCGATCGAGCCAAGGCGCAAGATGCGCCGCGCGTTTGGAATGATGCCCGGCGCCGGGTCCGACGACGGCCCATAGTAGTTCGGCTTCATCGAAGCGTCGGCGATCACGTGCGTCACGCTGTAGAGACCCAGGAGCGAGCCGACGCGTGAGAGGCCGATCCTGTTGCTCGGGCGTTGAAGCGCGTCGTCGAGCGCGAGCGTTCCCGGCTGCCCAAAATCAAACGCTCTCGAGATGACGGATCGGTCCGTGAGATTGGCATCGAATCCTGCGCCCACGTAACCCCAGTCGTACGCATCGAAGAGCACCGAAGCGACCGGTAGCGACATGAAACGCCCGTCGTGCGGTTGCGACCGCATCCACGACGCTAACGTCGCGTACCTCGGAGGCGGCGCCGCCATCGCGTGAGTCCAGAACAGCCTTCCACTCAAAATAGGATACGCGGCAACCGCGAGCAGGACAAACGCGCATGCCTCGATCGCGATAGCGCGGCGCGGGTAGAAGCGCTCGATTGCGGTCAGCGAGTAACCCGCCAGCAGCGCATAACACAGGAGCAGGATCCACGCGAACTTACCGAAGGAATCCCGAAAGGCTGCGAACGGCGCGACATGCGTGACGAACCACGCGAATATTCCGCCGAGCGGCGGCGCGGCGCCCTTGCTCAGTAGCAGCACGACGAAGGCGAGGCCCGCGAGCGCGTACACCGTAACCGGTCCGGCGGCACGCCTGCACCACCACACCGAAGACCACGCGAGCGCCGGGAGACCGAGCGTTGCAACGACCACGATGGGGTCGTTCACGTAACTGGGTCCTTCCGGAATATACAGCTGCTTCCCAACGGGGTTGAAGAACAGATATCCGCCGACGAGGCGAACGACGTTTTGCAGCTGGCTGAACGCGGCCGTCGATCCCAGCGTGCCGGAGGTATAGGCTCGTCCGGCTGCGGCGAGATCGCCAAAAGCGCCTGCCGCGTAGTGGAGGATCGGCAGCCACAGCCAAAAGTTCACTCCGCCGTACACGAGTATGATCTGTGCGATCCTTGCTGCGAACTGCGCGCGGTCCCGCGCGACCGCGGCTACCGAAAACCCTGCGGCACACGCCATGAGGGCGACATGCTCGACGATGTAGGCAGGATTCATGTTCGCCGGCAGCGCCACAAAGGCCCAAAGCAGCAATTCGATCAAAAAGCGCGACTTGCCGGAGCGTAAGAACGCGAGCATGCTCGCCACAATTCCCGGCGCGGCGACGATCCCGAGATCCAGCGCCGGGTAGGGGGTGTGCCAAATCAGCAAAATGACCGGGTTGAGTATGGCCGCGCTTCCGACGAACACCACCGCCGCAACGTGACGGCGCGCCTCGGGAAAGAGTTCGAGAAACAGGCGCGCCGCCGCAAGCGCCTGCAAGAGCATGAGAAGGAATACCCACAGATGATTGACGCTGCGTGGTGCGATACCGACGGACTCTAATGCTGTGTCGAATGCGGCAATCGGAACGAGGGGGCGAAGAAACGCGCCGTCTTCGCCCAGTCCCGCGTAATCCGCCCAATCCGTTGCGTGCGCGACCATCGCGGCGTGCGGAGCGAGTTCGGGCCACGGCGAATCCCCTCCGAAGACGAACTGCTTCGCCGGCAGCGAGATCATGCCGACGAGAAGCGCGATCGCCGCGACGATGAGAACGCCGCGATCCCTGCGCGATAGCCGAATCAGCCTCTCACGCACGGCCGAAGAAACGATCGATCGCTCGGGCATAGATTGCCTCATGCGAACGGCGTATGCGCTCTTTGCTCGCATCCGAAGTCAGGCGGGCCGTTTCGTCCGCAAATACTTTCGGCGAGGCGAAGAAGTCTTCGAGTTTTCTCGCGATCTCGTCGGGATGCGGCGTGAACGTAAGGATAGGCGGTGCATCTTCGAATGCAGAGGAGAGCAGCACCGGCGCCCCAAGCGCGGCCGAGTCGGCGGCCGGACCACTGGCAGCGACGTAATGCGTGTACGCAAAAACCGCCACGTCTGCAGCGATGACATAGTCCGAGAGCTGGGATACCGGAATGAATCCGACGTAACGCACCCCGTCGCTGCGCCGGGCACGCTGTACCAGCGCGGCATGCTCGTGCAGGTAGCGTGCGTCGGATCGCAGTTTCGGGTGCACGCCGGCCCCTAAAATGAGCATGGCGTCGGGATGCCTCGCCCGAAATTTCTCAAAGCCGGAGAGAAGCTCGTCGAAGCCTTTGTACGTGTTCAGGAACCCCCACGACAGGACGACTCTTGCGTCGGCTGGGATGCCCAGATGCGTGCGCGCCTCTTCACGGCTCGCGTTGCGTCCCGGGATTCCGGAGAGAGAGGGCGCCGCGATCGGGGCGATCGCGATGTCGCTTTCCTGCGCCCCATATTCGATCAGACGCGTCGCGAGCGCCGGCCCGTGAACGACCTTCATCGCCGGCGAGCGGGCAATGCCTCGGAATATCGCCCGCACGATCGACTGCGCCAACGGCGTGAGGGGCCTCGGCACCCGCCCCCGCAGCAGCACGCGGTCCATTTGATCGCCGGAAACGACGCCGTGAACCGTAACAACGGTGGGGCGCAACCTTGCAATCGAATGCAGCCAGGATGGGAAGGCGACTGCCGACGGCACGGAGCCGTACAGGAAGAGTTCATGCTGGACGTGGACGACGTCGGGATCGAGTTCTCTCAAGGCGCGATGGAGCATCGATGCCGTCAGCATTCCGGGATTCCATGTCGGCACGACCGCGCACGCGCTGCCGTTCGCGCTCGCGCCGGTATCGGCGAGTACGGTGACTTCGGAGTTCGGCGCGAGCATGTCGGCAAGCCCGCGCGTGTAGCCGGCGACGCCTCCGCTCGTCGACGAGTCGGATCCCGGCCACGTGGAGATCATCGCGACCCGCAACTTTGGCACCGCACAAGGCGTGATTTGCGCGATCATTGCAGGCCGAACGCGTAGAGCCGATGATCCCACGAGCCGACATACACGTGTCCGGCCGTCACCGTGGGCGGCGTGAAGAGCGGGCCCGAGATGTTCGATGCGCTGTTCCAGAGCGACGCACCGCTTTGGCTCGCGTTTGCGAAGATCTCTGCGCCTAGACCGTCGACCGAATAGACGACGCCGTTTGCGACCGTTGCGGCGATGTTGTCGCTGCCGCCCGACGAACCTTCGGTCATCTGCCATGCAAGGGCAAGCGTGCAATCGGGCTGAACGTGCAGCGCGATCAGTCCGTTGGTAAAGGGTGCCTCTCCGGCGGGATCGCCGACATACACGTCGCCGTCCGCGGGCGAGAGCGCGGCAACGCCGATCATTTGGCCATCGTACGGTGGTCCGGCCATTTGCAGCCCTTGCACCGGTCCCGATGCGATCGTATCCCGATCGTACGCGTACAGGGTTCCGTCTTTGTTCTGCGCCACGAGTTGCGGCGGACAGCCGGCAAACTGATACAGCATCGGCGTCGAGCCGAAGTCGTAATCGTCGGTCCCGGAGGTTAAACCGGGATAGTTCGACGCTTCGACCGAGAGCGTCGTCGGCGTCAGACGAACGACCTGCTCCGCGTACGCATCGTGGTCCGTCGCCGAATCGGTGGTGTTGCCGGTCGCTACGAACACGTCATTCGTCGCTTCGTCAACCGAAGGACCGCCCATGCCCCAGAGGCCGCCGCCGTTGTTCGCTCCGCCCGGGAGAAACGTCGCGACGACCGATGCGCTCGTCGTACTCACTGCGACGAGCCTGCCCTGATACGGTACGAAGTCGCAGTAGCCCGCCGTCTGCACGTACAGGTAGCCATTCGCGGGGTTGTACGTCAGCGCGCTGTAGACGTGCTCTTGCGAAATCTGCGTCGCGATCGTGACCGGCCACCCTGCAGCCTCGCTACCGGTCGACATGTCGAGGGCGTGCAGCACGTCCTTACCGTCGGCGACATAGACGCGATTGCTCGTGCGATCGAACGTCGCGGTTCCGGTGATGCCGAAGGTTCCGCTGGGAAGATCCATGCACGTGCTCTGCGTCGATCCGAAGCTCTTCTGCCAGAGCACGCTTCCGGTGGCCGCATCGACTGCATAGAAGCTGCCACCCTCCGTGCCGAGGTAGAGCACGTCGTGACGCGATCCGCGGATCGTGACGTTTGCGGCGTAGAGCGGCTGTGCGTCGATCGCCGAGCCGAGATCGCGCGTCCACTGCAAATGCAGGGAGCCGGCGTTGCCCGACGTCAGCGTCGTTTCCGACGGGTTGTATCCGGAGCGCGACAAGGCGTCGCCGAAGGTGCTCCAGTCGCCGGGCTGAGGGCCTACGGGAGATCCCCCGCCGCGTGCTACCGGCGGCGTCACACTGCCGCCGCCCCCACCGCAACCGGCGAGCGCGAGCGAAAACGCAACGGCACCGAAGAGAGACGCGGCTCGCATCAGTGCGATGGCTGCGGCACACTCCTGCGACTCCCCTCCCACAACGCGAAAGCGCAGCCGCCCAGAAGCATTGCCTGCCCGAGCCACTCCGGCAGATGCCGCGGGAACCAGTCCTCGTTCGACGGAGTCGATCCATTCGTGAACGAAAGCAGCACGACGACGGAACCGAAGGCCGCGAGCAGCGTCACGATACGCGGCGGCCTCCATAACTGGTGCACGAGCGTCCCCGTGGAGAGCATGACGAACGGCGGATACGCGCCGTCGCCGTAGACCGCCGACCATGGCGTCGCCAGCAGCACCAATGCGAGCCGCGCGAGCGCGGACGGCGCCTGATACGCGAGCATCACGCCAAACGGAATGGCTGCGGCAAGCTCCTGCTGGCGCGCGTAGATTCCGCCCACGACGGCAAACGCGAGCGGCGTGAGAACGACCCACGCGGCGTCCGCGCATCGCCTCGCAAAGACGGCGCCGATGGCGATGCCCGCGACGACCGCGATGGCGTACTGAGCCCATCCCCAACCGACGGCGATGCGATCGGCGACGCCCAGCATGTGAAGAGCATAGACGAGACTATATTGCCACGCGTTCGCGACGTCGCGCGCGGCGTATGCGTGCACGTATTCTACGTACGAGAGAAAGAGCTTCGGGCCGGCAACGAGCGTCTGCGCGACGAACAGCGCCGCGCCGACGGCGGCCAGGCGAAGGCGCATCTGCGGAAGGATCGCAAACGCCGCGAGGCAGGCGGGAAGCGCGAGGTTCGGTTTGGTCATGCCGAGCCCGAGAAACACGGCGGCCCAGCTCCAGCGCTCGCGGCGCAACGCGTAAGCGGCGAGAAGCACGAGGAGAATCGGATACGCCGCCATCGACGCGGCGATCATCGACGGGAACCAGATCGTCGCCGCGAACGCCGCAACCGCGACGACGAGCGGCGCCCGCGCCAACCGCGCGATGACGACGCACGAAACGGCGATGGCGCCCACGATGCCGGCGATCCAGATCGCACCCGCGATGCCGAAGGGCAAGAGGCTCAGTGGGAAGAGGAGCAACAGCGCGTACGGCGGGTACGGCGCCGGCATCACGCCGCCGCGATGCCACGGCGCGACGCCGCGCTCGCATCGCCCGAGCGCCGCGTCGTCGTACGGATTCTCGTGCGTTGCGGCGAGCCTAGCGCCGCAGTAGAAGGCGCTGAAATCCTCGAGCGACTCCGGCGGCGGGTGCTCGACGATCCGCACGAGATACGCCGCGCCGAAGATCGCGAGCACGATCGCGGCGATCTTCAAGACGCTCATGGGCGACTGCCGAAGCCGCCGAACTCGTCATCCGTGACGCGTACCGCGTCGCCCGTGTGGATCGCGTCCATGACGATCACTTGGATCGTTCCGTACGGTGGAACGTAGAAGCCCGGCAGCGCGCGGGCGTCGACGCTCACGTGCGTCCAGGCGTGCAGCTTAGCCGGCACGATGTAGTAGCGAAAGCGATCGCGCGTGAGAAACTCCGGCGAGCGGATGCGGGAGTTCGTCATCACGTAATACTGGTGGTTCAGACCGTCCACAAGCGAGACCCCGAAGACGTGCGTCGGAAGCACGCTTGCCGTCGAGTCGGAGCCCGGCTTGAGCCAAAACGAGAAACGCCCGCTGCCGATCTCCGCGAGCCGCACGATCGTCGCAAGCCTCCACGCCTGATCGTGCGGCCGCCGCACGTTGAACAGCACGGCGCTGTCGGCGCTTCCCCTCGGCGCGCATGCGATCGTCCCGCCGAGCAGATCGCTCGCCGAGTATTCCCACATGAGTGGCGCTGCCGCCGGCAAGAACGTAAATGCGCTGCGCGCGCAGATCAGATGAAGGTTCGAGAGCGTGGCTTGTGGATCGGCTTGGGGCATCCACGACGACGTGTATGCGACGAGATCCCCGTTAGGCGCGTAGGCGGCAACTTGCACGCCGGCATTTTCGGAAACCGGAACCTCCGCGCCGAGGCCCGGCGCTTCGAGGCGGACCGAGACGCGATCGGCGCTCTCACGCGTCACGCGCGCGACCCGCCAGAATATCGCGCCGTTCTTCGCGGAGTCCACGGCGAAGCGATACGAGCTACGCGTATCACCGCGCTCGTTCATCTCGACGTCGAGAGCGCGGACGAGCCCCGTCGACGAATCGAACGCCGCCCCCGAGATGCGTGCCTCGGCTAGAGATCGCAGGGACGCCGTCGTCGTCAGCACGGCGACCGCGATCACGCACGCCGAGGCCGCAGCGAACGCAATCGCCGTGCGTTTCGTCCAAGGGGCGCGCGCGCGCGCCGCGGCCTCGGGCGCGGCCTCCGTGGGGACGAGAAGATAGACCACGAGCGCGATCGGCCAGTAGATGAAGTAGTTTTGCAGCGAACGCGGGCTGAAGAACAGCACCACCGCCGGCCACACGAACGGCATCCACGCAAGCCCTCGATGGCGCCAAGCGTAGAACGCGACGCCCGCGACGAGCACCGCCGGCCACGTCCACGTCAACCATTGCACGGGGAACGGCAATACGTTCGAGGTGATGAACAGAACGATTCCGCTCCCGGTCGGCACCGCTCCCGAGATCATCGGGAAAAATACGCCGTGCAGCCACGCAGCCGGGTTCCAGATGATGAACGCGAGATTCGGCAGTAAGAACGCGAGCGCCGCCGCCCCGGTATTGCGCAGCATCGGTACGCGATCGCGTAGGTGATACCAATGCACGAGCGCGAACGGCACGACGAACCACGGATCCTGCTTCGTCGCGCACGCAAGCCCGAGCGCGACGGCGGCGATCGGCGACTCCGCCTCCCAGAACGCGGCGACGAGAATCATAAAGGGAAGCCAGGTCACGTCCGTGACCGATCCCACGACGAAGTCGAAGTACTCGGCGCTTGCAAAGAACACGAGCAACGCCAGCGCCTTGCGCCCCGGCGGCATCAAGAAGGCGACCAGGAGCATGCTGAGCGCTGCGAACGCGACGTCGACGAAGAGCATGCTGCGTAAATGCATGAACGCAAACGGAACGTAGAGCAAGAAACTGAGCGCGGGGTACGACTGCGATACGACGAGACCACCGTGCGTGGTCGGCGTGTAGACGGACGCCGGCACGCTGAAGAGCCGGTATGCGGGTTCCATGCTCGAGGCGTACGGATTGCTACCGTGCAGCAAGAGCAGCGCCGAGTAGTGATTGAACGCGAGCGCGTCGGTGCCGTACTGAACCGCGAGCGGCTGTGCAACGGTACGTACTGCAACGTGCAAGACGAAGGCGAGCATAAAACCGGCCGCGGTCCATTCGTCCAAGCGCCGGCCACGCTTCACGGCGAGGATCAGCGCCGCGAACCCGAGCGCGTAGGCCGCCAGACTCAGCCATGCAAGCGCGGGGTGCGCCGCAGGTTGTGCGAGCGACGCCTCGTGCCCGATGTCGATGAATACGAGACCGAGGAACGCCGCGGCAATCTGAGTAGGCGAAAACGCCGATTCTTTCAAGCGGCGAAGGTCCGGGAAACCCGCATCGATGAAGGCCTACGACACATCTTGAATATTGTCATCTTCAACTGGCGCGATCTCGAGCATCCCAAAGCCGGTGGCGCCGAAGTCGTCACACACGCGCTTGCTTCGGGTCTCGCGCAACGCGGCCACAGAGTCACGTGGTTCACGAGCCGCCATCCGCGCGCATCCGAGCAGCAAGAGCGCGACGGCTACGCCGTCGTGCGCCGAGGCGGCGAGTTGACGTGCCGTTTTCACGCGCTCGCGTGGCTGCGAAGGCGGAGCGACGAGTTCGACGCCGTCGTCGACGAGGTGAACACGCTGCCGTTCCTCTCCCGTTTTGCGACGCGCCGCCCGGTGATTCTCTGGCTGCACCAGTTGGCACGCGAAGTCTGGCTCGCCGAAGCGCCGCCTATCGTCGGCCGCGTCGGATACGCCTTCGAACGCCCGATGCTGGCGCTCTACCGCGGACTTCCCATCGTGACGGGTGCTGCATCGAGCGCCCGATCCTTCGCCGCGATGGGACTCGCAGGTGCCACCGTCATCCCGTATCCGCTCCCTCCGCCGGACGACCTTTCACGGTCGCAGCCCGAGATCGGCCGCGTCGGGTGCGTCGGCCGCGTTGCAGCCTCCAAGCGCATCGATCACATCATCCGCGCGCTCGCGATCGTACGCGAGCAGATTCCCGAAGCCGAGTTGATCGTTATCGGAGGCGGGCCGGCAAAGGAACGGCGCCGGCTGGAAGCGCTCGCCCGAAATCTCGGCGTCGAGCGCGCGGTGACGTTCACCGGCCGAGTCTCGCGAGACGAGCGCGATGCGCTCATGCGAAGCTTCGACGTGCTCGCGATGGCGTCGCTGCGCGAAGGCTGGGGTCTGGTCGTATCGGAAGCGGCGCGCTTTTGCGTGCCCAGCGTCGTCTATCCGGTCGCCGGCCTGATCGACTCCGTTCAAGACGGCGTTACAGGCCTCGTGACCGTAAACCAAACACCGGAGGCGCTCGACGCCGACCTCATGCGGCTCATCGAGGATCGCGCGCTGCGCGATCGGCTCGGTAACGCTGCGGCGGAGTATCTGCTCTCGTTCAGCGAGGAGCGCTTTGTCGGCGAGTTCGAGCGCTTGCTCGCCGCGGCGACGGCCGGCAAATCCTCGACAAGTTGTGACTAGTCCTATATACTAGTCCAATGAAGATTGGGATTTATGAAGCCCGCGCTCGCCTCGGGGAACTCGTCCGCATGGCCGGCAGCGGCAAACGGGTGGTCATCGAGGTGCGCGGCGAGCCCGCTGCGCAACTCACCGCCGTCGAGCCTCCGGCCGATAAGGCGAGTGCGGCAGCGCGAAGGCTCATCGAACGGGCGCGACGACATGGCCCCTGGGGCGTTACGGCGCGCGAGTTGATCGTCGAGGGGCGGCGAGAGTGAATCTCGTCGTCGATGCGTCGTCGGCACTTGCGTGGTCGATCGAGGACGAGCGCGATGATCAGGCTGAGGCCCTGCTCCATCGGGTTGTCCGCGAGGGAGCCATCGTCCCGGCAATCTGGCCGTTCGAAATACAAAACGGTCTACGCAACGCCGTTCGGCGCCGCCGCATCACGGAGGCAGACGCGCAGGCCATTACCTCAGACATGGCCGACTTGCCCATTCGGATTGCGGACGCGAGCGAGCGCCCGCAATTTCACGGCGTGCTCGATCTTGCTTTTCGCTTCGAACTCAGCGTCTATGATGCAGCCTACGTCGACGTCGCGCTCCGGCACGATGGAAGACTCGTCACGCGAGATGCGCGGCTCGCAGAAGTAGCTCGATCGCTCGGCGTCGCGATGATCGCTAAGACGATCGCGAAAGGGAAGCGACCGGCTCGGTGATGCGGCGGCGGAGTATCTGCTCTCGTTCAGCGAGGAGCGCTTCGTCAGCGCGTTCGAGCAATTGCTCGTAAACCGCGCCGAAGCGAAACCGAATAGTCCCGCACGCTGCCGACGCTGACGTCCGTGACTGCCGTGACCGGCCAGGTGCCGGCGGTGAGGTCGAGCGAGGAATCCACGAGCGGCTTCCCATTGTTGGGATCGATGCCGTCGAAGGAGCCGAGGATGGAGACGCTGTTCGGCGAGAGCACCGTGACGCTCAGGCGCAGCGTGTGGAAGCGCGTGTCGTTGGGACGCCGCAGGCTCAAGCCGACATTCGTTAATACTCCGTCGACCCACTTGCGCAGATAGATGTCTCCGTTACCGTCGTAGTCCATTCCGTAGCCGTTGGTCATGTCGCCGACGATCAGGCGGGCGCCGCCAATCGCCGAGCCCTTCGCGATCCGCGCTTGTAACGCAATCGTCGTGCCGGCCGGCAGCGCGTACCGGCGCGCAAAATCGCTGCTCGTCAGAGCGCCTCCACTGACGACTCTGGGAGCATGCACGGGAATCGCTACCGTGAAAGCACCGATCCGAAACGTACGCACCCGGCCACTGAGGGCACTCGAGGCTGCGGCCAGGCTCGTCCGCGCTCCCGCGTGCCAGTTATCATCCGGATATCGGTAGAGCACGAACTGCGGATGCGCTTCGTACCATGCCGTTGACGACCCGTCCCGGAACTGGATCAGCGGGCCTTCCGGGCTGACGATAACCGGTCGCACCAGAACGGTCTCGACCGTGTCCGCCGTGATGATCGACGCCGACCAGTAAGAACCATATCCCTCGTGCAAATGGTGCTGCTCCAACCAGGCAATGACGGGTGCTTCGGGTTGCACGGCGATCGGCTGAGCGAGGATGGGTTCGAAGGTGACCCACGACACGACGAGCCCCAAAAAGAGCAGTACGACACCCGCAACGCGCGGCGCGAGTATGTCTGGCGACAACGGGCCCGCGAAACTTCGCCCCGCGAGGATCGCTCCGGCGATGACCGGGAGCACGAGGTAGTGGACGCCTGTATACATTCCCTTGTCGCTCACGACGAACTCCAGCACGGCCGTCAGACAGATCATCGCGAGGACTGCGTCCAGCCACCGGCCACGCTCCCGCCGCCGAATCCAAGAAGCCAGCTCGGCGTAGATCGCAGCGATGACGAGCAGCGCCATCAGCGCGCGACCCGCGATCCAGAGCGCCTGCGCGGAGAACGTCAAACCGAAGAGATCGCCTCCGAAGAATCCCAGCCAGCCCTGCACGAGGTTCTTGATCCCGAGGCCGATGCCGTCGATGGGCACGAACCTTCCCCGGTCGCCGATATTGATGAATCCTCCGGTTGCGGCTGCCAAATGGGACAATAGATTGGCAAGAGCGAGCGACGCTGCGAGCCATGCCGCCGCCATCCATCCGTCACGGCGCGTCTGCTCTCGCATGATATCCGCGCCGGCGACGAACAGACAGGGAATCCAAATCATCCACCCGGCGAGCGGATCGCTGGAGATCGCGACGCCGAGAAGTGCAGCCGCAACCACGATGCGCGTCCAGCGCGAACGACGCGGCATCGCGCCCGTCTCCGCGCGATGGATGGGCTCGATGACCAAGAGGGCCAACAGCCCGAAGAAGATCGTCCCCATGTGTATCGTACTGCGCAGGGGGAGCCTGATCATAAGCGATGTTGCGCTGGGAAGTCCGATAAGGATGAAGGTCGCGAGCGCGCCGGCCGCCGCTGCAATCCCGCGATACGGGCGCGCGGCGAGAAAGCATGCGAGGAGAACGATCGCCGTGTAGAACATCGCCGGAATCGTGTGCAGCAGGGAAGGCGTCGATCCGCGGATCCAGACGGCGGCGACGTACAGTGCCGACTCGGTCAGCCAGAAGTTGTCAGAGGGAACGCTCCAGCCGTGCAGGTTCCAATTTCCGCGTACCATGTCCCAGGCCTGAAGCAGGACCCGGGCGTCGTCCGAGCTGCGGGGAAACGTATACGTGGCGAGCACGTACCATTCGTAGAGCCGCCATAGGAGCAGAAGCGCCAGCGCAAGGCAAACGGCAGCGCCGGCAAACTTCCAGGGGGAAAGCCGCATCGACCAAAATCTACTGCGCACGGTGAAGATTCTCATCTTATGAATGCAGGTCGGCTTCGACTCGCCTGCTGCGCAGCGGCCTTGCTTCCTGCGATCGTCGCCGCGCTGCCCACGTCTCAACCAGGCTTCCCGCCTACCGTTCCCATGTCGGTCTGGCCGATGGCCCAATATTCGGCAGACCGCAACGCGGTTTTCGCAGTGCCCGACTGGGACGTTTCCTGGAGCGTCGATCTCAGCCGGGACTGCCCGAGTAATCCGGCGCTCTGTATCGAGACGGGGACGCCGTTCGTGCCGGCCGAGATCAACGGCGACCTCTCGATCGCCGGCACGACGCTCTACGTCGAGAGCTACGATCGAAGGCTGTACGCCCTCGACGCGCTCACCGGGCGCGTGACGTGGTCGTCGCCGATGACGAACATTGCGATGAATGCGCCGCTGATATCGAATGGCGCCGTCATCGTCGGCACCGGCGGCGGCCTCGGATACGCGTACGCGCCCGATTCGCACGGCACGCAGGTTCTTCGTCGTTCGCAAGGTGACGACGTCATGGCCTTCGATACCGCAACGGGGCACCTGCTCTGGACGTTCCACACCGCCGGTGAAAACATGCCGACCGGCGTGGTCACCGATGCCGACGGCCCCAAAGTCGTCTTCACGAGCGGCGACGAGCTCGCGTACGTCCTCGACGTGACCGGCGGCACGCGCGCGTCGGCGGTGGGGACGCCGGGATCGGGCATTATGAGTTCGCTTGCTCTGAGCGATGGAATCATTTACGGCAGCAGTGGATACGGATGGGGCAGCCCGATCCTGTATAAGGCGTTTGCAACCCACGATTCGGTGCTCGCGGCTCACGCCGGTTGGACGTGGGCGATGAGCGGCGGGAAACTTCTCTGGACGAGTCCGTATGGAAACGGCCACGGCTCGCCGGTCGTCGGCGACGGCACCGTATTCGTCGAGTCGACCGTCGTCGGGAGCTGGACGAATATCTCGATCTGGCGAACGGAGGTCGACGCATTAGACGCGGTTACGGGGCGTCTTCGCTGGCGGTACGTGACCGCACCGGGAACGGCGCATTCGCCTGGATCGAATAACGACGCGATCGGCGGCGTCTATGAAGCGGGCGTTCTGTATCAAACGCTGCCCTACGCGAGGGCATTCGCCGCCTTCGACGGCGCAAGCGGCCGTATCGTGTGGGCGATTCCGACGCACGGGATCGTGAAGATGAGCGGCGTCGTTGCCGCCGGAAAACTCTACTTCGGCGATTCGGAGGGATATCTTTACGTCGTCGATGCCGCTAGCGGCGCCGTCGAGCAACAGGTGAAGTTCCCGTCGCTCTTCGCCTGTTCGTCCCCGGTTATCGTCGGGCAAACGATGTTCGTCGCCAACGGCTCCACGCTTTATGCCTTACGCCTCACCGACCTCAACCGCGGGATACTTTCCTCTGCCGCAACGCCCTAGCGCTTTCGGCATTTTGCAAAGAGCGTCACGAAGCCGCCGGCCCTCGCAAACTCCTCTTCCTCCTTACGTGTCGTGACGTTCGCGAAGAGCGGGCGCCGGCGAAGCACCCATTTGGAAAGGTACATGTCGAGCGACGCTGCGATCGACCACAATCCCGCTTTAGGAAACATCTCGGCGATTTCGAAGCCGTTCGGCTCGGCGAGCGCGCGCAATCGCTCCTTCGAATAATGCCGATGTCCGATCGACCACCATGCCGGATCGGTGACGTTGCTCGCGAAGGCCTGGTACGGCGTCGACAAGTAAAAAGCTCCGCCCGGGCGCAGCACCCGGTACACCTCGCGGAACATGATCGGTTCGGTGCGCTTGGGGATGTGCTCGATCACTTCCCACGCAACGGCCGTATCGAACGTCGCGTCATCGCAAGGAAGCGCGAGCGCGCTGCCTTGCGAGAAAGTCGCGCGTGGATCGCCGATGTGCTCTTTGACGGTGGCAAGATCGGCATCCGTTCTTTCCGTTCCGGTGACATGGGCCACGCCGCGCTGCAACGCGTGGTACTCGAACCAGCCGTAGCCGCAGCCGATGTCGAGCACGTCCTTGCCGCGAATGTCTTCGTCGGCAACCCATTCTACGGAGAACGCAAGCCGCCCGTGCAGCGGATCCGTCGGCTTCTCATGCACGATGTTTCTCACCGATAGACCGCTCGGTTCGAGATCCAGGGTGAGAGGACGACGCCGAGCACGATCCCGGTCAATTCCACGCTCTTCATGAAGACAAGACCTGCGCCGAGCAGAGGCCTGCGCATGATGCGGCCGAGGTTTCTGACGAGCGAACCGCGCGCGGGGTTCAGCCGACGCAAGGCGGCGACCCCGTGCTTTCGCACGAACCGCGGCCAACTTCGTCCGTAGTAGAGCTTCTTGCGAAACATTCCACGCAGCGTCAGGCGCCCTTCGTCGTGGCGAATGGAACTCTCCGCAAAGGGCGGCGGCGCGTCGCCGAGTATGCGCATGGAGAGGTCCCAGTCCTCGGTCGCGACGAGGGACTCGTCGTATCCGCCCGCGGTAACCAGAGCCGAGCGCCTGAAGAACCTCGCGGCGCTGACGACGGCATCTCCATGATAACAACTTCGTTCGAGCTGCTTGCACGCCGACCAGAAACCTTCACCGAATGAAACTTCGTCGATGGCGACCGCATCGGAGTCGCCGCAGCATCGCAGGCACGCGCTCACGACGTCGGGGGCAAGCACCATGTCCGAATCGATGACGAGCACGTACTCGCCCGCGCAAGCGGCGATGCCGGCGTTGCGTTGGGCGCAACGTTCGGGGCCCGCGACGATCACTCGATCGGCATGGGCACGCGCGATCCCCACGGTGCCGTCGCTCGACGCGTTGTCGACGACGATGATTTCGACGTTCCGGCGGGTTTGCGCGCGAGCGCTGCGAAGACAGGCTTCGAGCGTTCGACTCGAGTTTCGCGTCGCCACGATGATGCTGACCAACGGTCCAGGCATCAGCGCGGTTTCACGAACGCCGTCGCCAACCATCGTGCGCCCAGCGCCACGAGCACGATTGCCGTGAGCAGCTCGCTGCCCGCTTGAGCCGCCGCGGCGCGTTGCAGGACGAGCAACGGCAGCGGGCGCCGCCGCGCCGGCAGCAGCCAGCCGTTGGCGGACGTATCCAACCGCAGATGCGTCAGCCGCACGCCTCCGAGATACGCCGACCACTGATCGTCATACGCAACATTGTAGCGTAATGCGCCCGCCGGCCCGGGAGGAAGGCTTGCGCGCACTAGCCACGGCGTTACGGCCGCAAACGCCACGCCCTCGTATGCCTGCGAGGGCGGTTCGAGCGGCGCCGCAGGCGGCGAACCCTGCGCGGCAACGACGCACGTCCCGGTACACTCCACCGTGTCGACGTCGCTCCGGAGCGCAACCCAGCGGTACCCCCGCGTCGTGCGAGCGACCACGGCGCCGTTTTGCGCGTGTAACGTCCCATCGACCCATACGAGCGCGGGCACTCCGGCGCGCAGGTGAAGCGGCGCGCGCGCATTCGTCGTCAGCACGCCGCCGATACCTTGCGCGAGTGACGGCCGCTGCGCAAAAGCCAGCCGTGCGTCGACCCATCCCTGGTCGGGATGGATGTACGCGTTCTCCGCTTCGATCGGTGTAACGCGGCCGAGGGCGCTCCAGGATCGCGGCACCAGCGCTCCGCGCACGCGCGCGGCATCGGCGAAGAAGACGTTTCCCGAGCCGAGCCGGCGGTCGAGCGTGCCGACTGCGGGCATGCCGATGAGCGAGAGTTCCGGAAGCGCTGCAAGCATCATCCTCCGGTTTCCGTGCGAGGCGGGCGGCAGCACGTCGCGTGGAAACGCCCACTGCTGCGCTAGCGCCCGTGAGCGACTGGCGAGCCGCGGCCGCTCCACGATTTCGGAAACGCTCAAGGCTCGCAATGCCCGCGTGTCGCCGTTACCGAGAAACGCGCCCAACGCTGCCTCCGCGGGATACCTCGGAAGATACTGGTTGAGCGGCGTCACGTTCTGCGCACGCGCGTACGCGTCGGGATCGGCGCCGGATCCACGGCCTTCGAACGCGAGCGGCTGGAATGCCGGGATCAACGCGAAGCGCGTATTCACCGGCGCCGCGGTCGCGACGGGCAGAAGTTGCGAGGATTCGATCCACCATCGAGCCGGCGGCGGAAACCACCAGAGCGCTGCGAGCGCAACCGCGGCTGCGAAGAATGTCCATGCCGCAACGCGCAAACGCAACGAGGATGCGAAGGCGGCATAGCCGATAACCGCAAAGGCGAGCACGTCGTACAACTCGCGAAAAACGGCGGTCGGCGCGAAATGCGCGACGCTCCATCCGAAGATCGCGCCGAGCGGTCCCCGCAGACCCATCGCGGCGACGAGCGCGAGGAGCGTGAGCACGGCGATGCCGGCCGGCGCGCGCCGCCGGCGAATGGCAATTGAGAAAGCGACCGCCGCGAGCAGCGCGACGGCAACCATCGGAAGCGAGTGCGTCCCCGAGAACTGCGCGCCGTAGCCGGTAAAGTATCCGCTGAGAAGCAATGCGCCAAGCGGCGCGACGGATTGATTCGCTTCCCAGGCAGTCGTGAAGGGTATCGCGAGCAGCGCATCGCGGCTCGCAACGATGCCGATCACCGACGGAAGCCAGACGAGAGCGGCAACGAGCAATGGAACGACGAGGCGTGCGCGCCAAGCGACGACCGCAAGCACAAGCGTATCGATCAGCAGAAATTGGATCTGCTGCACGGTGCCCAGAAGACACAGGATCAACACCGCGGGTCGCGGACGTTCGCGCAACGTCTCCGCAAGCAGCCAAATCGATGCCCCGTACGCAAGGAGCATATACGAATGGCCGGCGACCAGCTCGGTGAACGTCCATGGATTGAAGGTGAGAAAGACTGCGGCAGCGCTTGCCGCGAGATCGCTCCCGCGCAGCGATCTCGCGATCGCACGCCCGCCGAACGCGCAGAGCAGACCGGTCGCGAGCATGAACGCCACGAGCGTTCCCTCCGCTCCAAGCGCGAGCCGCGCGAGGGCGAGCACCGGCGCCAGCAGATACGCCTGCGGATACGGCATCGGCGATCCGAACCCGGATGCCGACCATCCCGACGTGGCGACCGTGAACAGTTCGCCCGCGCCGACGCCGAACGGATAGGGCGACCAGTCTTGGCGAAGTGCGGGAACCGACGGAAGAACCGCAGCCGCGAACGCAACGGCTGCGGCGACGCACACGAGTTCGACTGCGTGCGCGCGCAATGCGCTCAGCGCCTGCGCCATACGACCAAGCCGACAAGGAGCAACGCGGGCAGTTCGAGGAGCGCGCCCGCTTCGGATGCCGCCGTCGGAGCGAAGATGAGGAGCGCGGGACGATCCCTGGAGTGCGTGATCCATCCGTTCAGATCGGTGTCGACGACGAGGTGGGGTGCGGAGACGAAGTCACCGCGAAAGCGAAGAACGTCGACGAGTGCGTTCCCGCTCGGCTGCGCGTCGGCCGGAAGCATCGCAAGCCGCCATCCGCCGTCGAACGGCGTGTTCTGCACGAGCAGTCCGGGTACCGGCGCGGTGGTGCCGACGACCTCGGAACCGTTGACCTGGGTAAAAGCGGGCAAGCCTGCGAGGTTATCGTAGAACGCAGCGCGTCGCGGTTGCGCACCGCGCACGCGGTAGACGACGTCCGATCCGATGCTCGCCGTTCGTTGCAGCCACGGAGTCCCATCGAGCAGTCCAACCGCATCGTTCTGCCCGATGTTGTAGAGCCACGGCCGGACGAACAGGTGCTGCGGGTCGTCGACCGCGACGACGTAGGCGACACCCAGCCGTGCCAAGACGCGGTGCACGCGCTCCATTCGAAAGAATGCGCGCAGGACGGTCCGAATGGTTGCGTCCGCCTGCGGCGGGATCAGGGCGTTCATGCCGCCGGGAGCGGCGCCCAACGCCATGCTTCCCGCGCCCAGGAGCGGATGCTGCACGGATGGGTCGAGGCCCGGAAATCCACGCGGAAAGAGCATGATCGCGCCCTCTCCGGGAGCCTCGTCGATGAAGCGTTGAAGGGCGTAATCCTGCGGTCGCAGGTTCGTCGCCGCGAAGTTCGAGAGCCGAAGGGGATTGAAAGCGTCGCGCATCAGGAATCCGATCGCGAGAACGCCCCCCACGGCAACTGCCGGCGCAAGATTCCATCGCCGCTTGCGCGCGAGCGCGAGCGCGCGGTTCAGTGCGAGAGCGACGCCGAGGCAGATCGCGAACGCCACGAGCGAGAAGAGCTTCGTTTCGTCTCGGAAGAGATCGAAACCGGGCAGATGCTGATAGAGAAACGTGCTGACGAAACCGAAGATCGAACGCGGACCGGAAAGGAGCACGGCGGCCGCGATTCCCCCCACAACGAACGGCAGCGCGTAGAGACGCTTTCGCCCGGCGATGTAGCCCGCGGCCGCGAGAGCGGGCAGGAGGAAGAACGCGGCCTCGACCGGTTCGGGGGCGAAGGGTGGAAGCACGACGTTGTGGTGATAGTAAGGATAGAAGAGCGCAAGCGCATGCAGCGGCGTCAGCCGGCCGGAAAGCAGAAAGAATACTCCCAGGCCCGTTTGCACGCCAAGCGAGAGCGGCGTCAACAGCAGCGGAAGCCACCAGTAGAGCGTGGCAGCGAGCGCGATTCCCGCCGCGGTCGCTAAACGCGATGCGACCGGCATGGTGGCGTAGCGCCTACGCCGTCGAATGCACAGCACGGCGTAGAGCAGCGCGCACAACAAGATGCTCAGATACGCGAAGCGCACTTCGTACATCGCTTGCAACCCAACGAGCAGCGCGAAGCCCACGACCGGCGCCATGCGACGTTCCTCGAGCATCGCGAGAAAGCGATCGGCGACGGCCGGCATGAGCGCGTAGGCCACGAGGGCCGGGATGTGCCCGCGCTCGATCGATCCGATCGTCCACGTGTTGACGGCGTAGAGCGCGGCACCGGCGGCCGCAGCCGCCGGCACGATGCCGCGGCGCCGGAAGAACCGGTACGGCATCGCGACGGCGAGCACGAAAAATGGCCAGAGCCAAAAAACGCGCTCGAGCACCGTCCACGGAACGCCCGCGCGATACAGCACACCGACGACGGCCCAGAGCGGGAACGACGGCCACCACGGCTGCATGTTCTGCCCGAGATTCCGCAGCGGCTCGATGGAGGGCGGCCAGAAACCGGAGTGCAGCAACGTGGTGAACGTCGTGAACGGCGGAGCGACAAAGTCCTCGCCGGCGATGAGGCCCGGCGCAAACCACGCGCGTACGATGGCCAGCAGCAGCGCGTACGGGAGCAGAAGCGCCCAGTTACGCGCGAGCCAGGCTCTCACGCGCGCTCTTAAGAAACCTGTGCCAACATCGCGCGGGCGCTCTCGGCGGAAATTTCGATCACCGTGGGAACGTCGACGGCCGCATCGGGAGGCTGCGGTTCGCGGTCGTAATAGTGCAAGAGCTTCATCCGATAGAAGATCGCGAGCGTATCCAGCAGCATGTTCCACACGTCTCCGACGTTCAATCGCGCTAAGGAGCGTTGAAACTCGAGCGTGACGGGAGCATCTACGATGCGGTAGCCGCGGCGATGCGCGACCGAGAGCATCTCGACGTCGAAGGCAAAGCGCTTCCCGATCACGCGTGGAAAAACGTCGTCGAGCACGTGCGCCTTGAAAAGCTTGATGCCGGTTTGCGTATCGTGGAGCGGCAACCCGAAGAGCAGCCGTACGAAACGGTAGTAGCACAGGCTGTAGAGGCGGCGCAGCCGCGGATACGAGACGCGCGAGCCCGGATGCCATTTGGAGCCGATCACCGCGTCCGCGTTGCACAAGCGCATCGTCTGCAAAAAAACCGGCAACTGTCTCGGGTGCAAGTCCATGTCGGCATCGAGAAAGACGACGTACTCACCGCGCGCGGCCGCGGCGCCCACCGTCAGCGCATTGCCTTTCCCTCGGTTGCGGTCGTACCGAATTATGCGGATGCATTCCGGGTGTTCCAAGAGAACGCGCGCCGCACTCAAGTAGGTACCGTCGTTGCTGCCGTCATCGACGAGGATGACCTCGAAGTCGAATCCGAAATCGTTGAAAACCTTCACCACTTCGAGAAGGTTCCCGGCTACATGTTCCGACTCGTTGAAGGCCGGCATTATGACGGAGATCGCTCCGTCTCGCGCTCGCATGCGAACCCCCCGTCTGCTCGGTTGCGCTCTTAGCTCGTCTTGGGCAGCAACGCCGCCTGTCCCTTCTCCTCACCGTATACTCGATCGATATTTCCTCGCGTTAGCCGTTTATTAGAAAGGGGACGGGCTCAGAGCGAGCCCGCGCTAGGGTGCTTGGGCACCGGCTCTCCGAAGGCTCTGGATCGCGAGCGCCGAGCAAACGAGCGCGAACGTCGCCGCGTTGCCGATCAACAGGGTCTGCGCAACCGATCTGAGCGACGGGTGCACGAAGACGATCGCGGCCAGCGTTGCGAATGTTCCCGCCAGCAGCGGCAGCGTGAAGCGGAGGCGATGGGTTGCGATCCCATAGGAGGCAAGCAGGTTCGTCGCAGCGAGCAATATCATCGCGGAGCCGTACGGTACCAAAAGGGGCAGCGCGCGGTCGAACGCACCGCCGACCAACGCGTGGAGCATGGGCCGGCCCAAGAGCCACACGACCGCGAGGCCTCCCGCCGCAAGCGCGGCGAGCAGTGCCACCGCCTCTGCGAATGCTCCGCGCGTGCCTTCCCCGCGTACGTGGCGCTCGGTCACGCGCGGCAGCATCACCGTCGGAATGAATCCGACGAAGTACAGCAGCACTTTGCCGCCCAGCGCGGCGGCCGCGTAGAACCCCGCAGCGCCCGGCGCGAAAAAGTGCTTCACGAGCACGACGTCGACGGTTCCCATGCAGGTCGTCGCAACGATCATCGCGCCGGCGCCCGCGCCGGAGAGCACGATGCGTCGCCAGTCGTAGCGTATGCGCTGCGCCTGCGCACGCGCGTAGCGGTGAATCAGGCGCCACGCAATCGCCGCCAACCCACACGCGCTCCCGACGAAGAAGCCAAGCGCGCCACCGAGCAGTCCCCACCCGAGAAAACCGAAGGCGATCAGCGCGATGAGCTTCGTCGCTCCTTCGATCGTGGTGGAGAACGCATAGCTTCCGAAGGTTTGCGCGCCCTGGGCGATCGCGCGCAGCGTCCCGCTCGCAAACGCGCTGCCGGCGATGATGCCTGCGATCGGAAGTCCCCACGCGGGAACGTCGAGATACCGCGCGGCCGGAAACGCGAGGAGTAGCGTGACGATGACGTATGCGCCGGCGGCGATTGCGCATAGACGCGCGAGGTCGAGCGCCAAACGACGCAGGTGCCGCTCGTCGTGCAACGCCATGAACTCGGCGGCAAAGCGCGAGATCACCGGCGTCAGCAGCGCACCGGGAAGCGCGAGGATCGAGCCGAGCGAAAGGAGCGCATACAGCGTTCCGTACGCCTCGACGCCCAGTTTGCGGCTTGCGATCGCGTGAAAGGCGAAGCCGCCCAGGCTGAGCGCCATCGAGCCCGTGAAGACGAGCCCGCTCTGGCGCAACATCCCGTCGGCGCGCAAGAGCGCCGAAAAGCGAGCCGCAGCCGAACCAGACGCCATCACGTCGAGGGTTGACTGCGCCCGCAGCGAGGGCCTGCGCGCCGCAAGCGGAGGGGCCGGGCCGCTCGCGAATATACGCGCCGTATGACGACGGCGGCTTCCTCGGCGCGCTTCGCGCGGCGCACCGCGCACCTGCGGGCGTCCACGATCCGCGAGATGCTCAAGGTCACGCAGCAGCCCGACATCATCTCCTTCGGCGGCGGCCTTCCTGCGCCGGAACTCTTCCCGAGAGACGAAATCGCGGCGTGTACGCGCGACGTCATGGAGCGCTACGGTGCGGCGGCGTTGCAGTACAGCGTCACGGAAGGGATCCCCGAGATGCGCTCGTGGGTGGCACGGCGGCTCGCTTCAAAATTCGGCCGTAGCATTCCACAGGACGACGTGTTGATCGTCAACGGATCGCAGCAGGGCCTCGATCTGATCGGGAAGATCTTGATCGATCCGGGCGATCACGTCGTGCTCGAGAACCCATCGTATTTGGGTGCCATTCACGCCTTCGATGCCTACGAAGCGCGCTACCTCACCGCCGAGACGGACGAGGATGGGATGATTCCGGAATCCCTCGAGCGCGTTCTCGA
>DATCTQ010000049.1:0-29065 GCA_036567865.1 Candidatus Tyrphobacter sp.
CGAGCGGGCGACAACGCAGACGGGCCCTCGGGGCGCAAACCCGAAGGGCAACGGCGTTTTCGCCGCATCTCATTGTCGCTGCGTCGGTCACAGACGCCTTCCAGTATGCTCCCTCCTCGCTCCTCGATCTGCGGCGAAAACGCTCGTTGCGCTGGGTGCAGCGGATTAATCAGAGGCTCCCTGAGGCGTCGCAGGGGTAACACCTCGTGTTACCCCTGCAGTTGCCTAATGGCCGGGGCCGTTGCCGTAGCGGTTGTTGCCGTAGCGGTTGTTGCCGTAGCGATTGTTGCCGTAGCGATTGTAGCCGTAGCGATTGTAGCCGTAGCGGTTGTAACCGTAGTGGTTGTTGCCGTAGCGGTAG
Source organism: Candidatus Tyrphobacter sp. (assembly GCA_036567865.1). Classification (GTDB taxonomy): domain Bacteria; phylum Vulcanimicrobiota; class Vulcanimicrobiia; order Vulcanimicrobiales; family Vulcanimicrobiaceae; genus Tyrphobacter. The sequence goes on from DATCTQ010000049.1 coordinate 362, forward strand.
CGGTTGTTGCCGTAGCGGTTGTAGCCGTAGCCGTAGTTGCCGCGATAGTAGTTGGCGACGCCGGGCGAGACGTACCAGCGACGACCGCCGCGAACGTAGTACGGGCGTCCGCCGCTGTCGTAGGCGATCGCGCCGACGATAAGTGCGGCTGCGGTGATGATCGCGGCCGTCGAACCCGTGTCCGCCGAAGCGGGCTGCGGTATCACGAACGTCGCGACTGCTGCGAGCATTCCGGCGGTGAGGGCGGCTTTGCCGATCGTCGTCTTGATGAATGCGGTGAAGCGTGTGAGCATGGGGTGAGTCTCCGTTCGATCCGTTCCGATTCTCCAAGGAAACTCTCAGGGAATCGAGGCACCTTGCGGATCGATTTCGGCGGTGCCTGTTGGAGAAACGAAGCTCGTCGCGCGTTCGGTGTACCGTTGGATTAGTGGGAGATTGGGAGCCTACCCGCGCAAGGTTGCCGAGGCGTGTACGAATGCGATGTATGCATCGATTGCGTAGCCGACCAGCAACCCGAAGAGGATGGAGATGCCGATCGCGACGGGCAGAAGGCGCGGATTGCTCTGCTCCCTCGCGAGCGCTCCTCCGACCGCGGTCCCAACGGCGACTCCGAAGGCGAGGCCCATGCCGTAGTACAGCAGATGCTCCACGAACGCTCTGAAACGTTCAGAACGTGTAAAGATGCGACACCGTCCGCAGCCGATCGGCTAAGATAGCGGGGAATATGGCTGGCCTTTCCGTGCGGCACGATGCCGGGCAATGCGCCGAAGCGCTCGTGCGCCATTCTATGGCCGGCGACCGGGACGTGGTCGCACAGCTGTTAGAGCGTCATGGCTTGGAGTTGATCGACGCCGGGGACGCCGAGATCGTCCGCACGAGCATGAAGTGCATCGAGGGCATGCAAGATCGGAGCGCAATGCTCGTTGCGGTCGAAGGGGCGCTGGCCTCGCAGATGGGGCATCACGATTCCGCCGAGGCATGGCTCACGCGGGCGATCGAACGCGCGAGCGATCCCGACGAGAAGGCCTCGCTCCTCTATCGTTCCTGCGTCGATCAACTACGGCGCGGCCGAGCCGATTGCATCGAGATTCTGCAGTCCTACGTCGATCGCCCCGGTCCGATTCAGGCGGCGATGAACGCCACGTTGGCGACGGCCTATTCGATGATCGAGCGCATGGACGAGGCGCGCCACTACGCCAGGCGGGCGCGCGATTTCCTCAACGGTTCTGCGCACGACGCCATAGCGGCCCGCACGCTCCACCAACTGGGCTATGTCGCATTGCGGACGGGAGACTTTGCCGACGCCAAGAGCTTCGCCAATCAAGCCGTGTGCCTCGCGTTGTTCAACGGCGATCACAACCTTGCGGCGCGCGCCTACAGCCTGCTGTACGAACTCGCCTACGCGATCGACTGCGATCCGGCCGCGGCGTCGCGCTATCTCTCGATGGTGAAGGACTGCGCCGACAAGACCGGCGATGCCTACATTCGCGTCTGGGCGATCTTGGGCTTGCTCTACGTCGAGGCCGAGGCGGGGAACCTCAAGGCGATGCACGCGCACGAAGAGACGCTCAAGTTGCACGATGTCGCTCAGAGCGTCGTCGAGATCGGCCAGGGGCTGCTTCCCGCGCACGCGCTCGAACGCGCGTGGAACGGAGATTTTCAACAGGCGTACCGCCTGGTCGCGCAGAGCGCGGAGGTTCAACCCACAACCGACCGGCGCGCGTTACGCTTCGCAGAGGCGGCGTTGTACGCGGCGGCAAGCGGCGCGACCGAAGATGCTCGCAACGCGATGGAATCGGCGGACTGGGCGTTGCTCCAGGCTCCCAAGATCACGAAGGCCGCGATGCAATCGCAAGTGTACCTCGTTCTTGCTGCCGGGCTTGCCGCCGGTCTCGAGGAGGCACGGCGCCGGCGCGAGCGCTTCGACCAAAACCACCTCGAGATGCCCTCGACGATCGATGCGCTCATGCGGGCGGCGGGCGCCATCTGCGACCAATGGTCGGGCGTCGAAAATCATACCGATGTCGTAGCGGCCCTCGCCGTATTGCGTTCACGTCATCTCGGAGGCATTGCTCGGCTCTTCGAGCAGCTTCCCACGCCGGTGTAAAGGTTTCGTCAAAGACGCATTCGACCGGGACTTTCAGCTCAATCGACCTATTGTCGCGCGCGCACACAGCGCCTAGACTTCTCGTATGGAAGTTTCGGGACTCTTGGGTTCTGCCGTGCAGTTACGGAGTCGTCGCGAGGTCATTCGCGACGCGATCCTTACGCGTGCTTCAGGGGCCGGGCGCTCCGTCTTTGCACGAGCCTTCGCCGATTGTTTCATCGATCGCATCACGACGTCGCTGAGCGAGGATTCCTGGGAATCGCTCGCGAGCTGGGTTGCATCGACGTATCGCGACCATGACGACTCCGCACCGGCGCGCGCGGTTTTCGCCGCCGCCCCGCTCGCCGTGTCCGATGTATTACGCGCTATGGGCGATCAGATGCCCCAGTATCGCACCGATTTCACCAACGCGGCTCGGCACATTGCAGCGCTCGCCGACATCGTACGAACTCGATCGGGCGATCAGGCGCTCGACGCGCTCGAAGAGATGGATGTTCTGCTCGCGAGCCTCGTCGATGACTTGCGCGTCGTCGACGCCGCAGCGGCCGATCGTTCGCACGCGAGTTCGGCCTGGTCGTCGCGGCTAGCCGAGAGGCTGGAGCTTCCGAAGCACGAGGCGATTACGGTTACGCGTGCCGCGCTGATTCACGACATCGGGAAGACCGCGACGCCGCGGTCGATTCTGGAGGCTCCGAGAGCGTTGACCGATGACGAGTGGTCGATCGTACGCGAGCATGTTTTCGCGGGCGAGAGTATGCTGCGCAATACGCCGGCCCTGCGGGAGTTCGCGCCGATCGTTCGCTCGCACCACGAGCGCTACGACGGGCTCGGATATCCCGACGGTTTGGACCGCAACCGCATCCCGGTCGGCGCGCGTATTGTCGCGATCGCCGACGCCTTCACGGCCATGATCGGTCATCATTCCTATCGGGCGCCGCTCACGCCCGCGCAAGCGCTTGAGGAACTCAATCGCTGCAAAGGCTCCCAATTCGATCCACGGCTCGTGGACGCTATGGCGGACGTCGTCAAAGGAGAAACCGCATGAACACTCGTGTTTTTGTAGCGGCGGTGCTGATGGTGCCGCTTTTCGCCTGCAGCGGTCAGCAAAACGGCGCAGGCATTCTTCCTGCCTCGTCGGCCCGGTCGGTTCAACCGCAAAACGGTGCGATGGCAATGCCGGGGGGCGGCGGGGTCGTCTGCACCGGGAGCGTCCAGTTGGGCGACGTGCAGTGCACGGCGCTCGTCAACACTACCGTCGGCTTCCTGGACAATAGCCTTGCGAGCGCGGGAATCATTCGCGGCCTGCACCCCGCGGATATCCGCGCCGCCTACAACCTATCTTCGGATACGGCCGGCTCGGGCTCGACGATCGCGGTGATCGACAAGGGAGACGATCCCAATGCCGAGAGCGACTTGGCGGTCTACCGCAGAGCCTTCGGTCTGCCGGCCTGCACGTCGCGCAACGGCTGCTTCCGCAAGGTCAACGCGCGCGGTCAGAGCGGTGAGTGGGCTTTCCCGCCGGGAGACCAGCAGTGGTCGCAAGAGATCGCTCTCGATCTCGACATGGTTTCGGCGGTCTGCCCGAACTGCCGCATTCTGCTCGTCGAAGCAAACGCGGAGAACATCCAGTCCCTCGGCGCGGCGGTGGATACCGCAGCCGCGCTGGGTGCGACGGAGATCAGCAACAGCTACTATACGCAGGAGTACTCTGGAATCGTCAACGCGGACCGGCACTTCGACCATCCGGGCATCCCGATTACAGCGTCGGCCGGCGACACCGGTTACGGCGTCACCTTCCCCGCAAGCTCAGAATACGTGACGGCGGTCGGCGGAACGAGCCTCGTGCGCGCTCCCGGAACGCCGCGCGGATGGGCCGAAACCGTGTGGGGGAGCACCGGCAGCGGATGTAGCGCAGACATCGCAAAGCCTGTTTGGCAAACCGACACGGGATGCACGATGCGAACGGTCGCCGACATGGCCGTGCTCGCGGACCCGGCCACCGGTGTCTCGGTGTACAACAGCTATGCTGTGTTTGGGCAGCGCGGTTGGGGCGTCTACGGCGGCACGAGCGTCGGCGCGCCGGTCGTCGCCGCGATCTACGCGCTCGCGGGAAACGGCACTTCGATCGACGGCGCGAGATACGCCTACGCGCACGCCGCCTCGTTCAATCCGGTGCTCGCGGGCGTGAACGGCGTCTGCTCGCCGAGTTATCTCTGCGCCGCAGGCCCCGGGTACAACGGTCCGGCCGGCTTGGGAACGCCCAACGGCGTCGCGGGTTTCTAGGAGCCTAACGCCGAGGCGCTCTCACAGAAGGTCCAAGCGCCCGCCGTCGACGACGAGCGTGGTGCCGTTGACGAAGGCCGCTTCGTCGGATGCCATGAAGCAGATTGCCGCGGCGAGATCATCGGGGGTGCCTATGGCGCCCTCGACCTTTTCGGCTCCGCTCTTCACGTTCGGGTTGTTCCAAAGCATCGGCGTGTCGACGGCGCCCGGCGCGACGGCGTTGACGCGAATCTTCCGCGATTCCATCTCCAGGCTGAAGCCGCGCGTGAAGGCCTCGATCGCGCCCTTCGACGCGGCATAGGGCACGACGTTTTGCGTCGTTGCATGGGCGTGAACCGAACTGACGTTCACGATCGCGGAGCCGGCGGGCATGTGCGGGACGCCGTACTTCGAGAAAGAGAAAACCGATCCCAAGTTCGTCTTGATGACGTGGAAGAAGTCGTCTTCCGTGGTATCGACGATCGGTGTGAACGTCATCATCGCTGCGTCGTTGACGATGACGTGGATCGCCCCGTACGCTTTGACCGCGGCCGCGATGACCGCCCGAACCTGCTGCGAATTGCAGACGTCGACCTGCGCGGCGATCGCCTCGCCTCCTGCCGCGCGAATCAGGTCGACGGTTGCCGCGGCCGCGTCCTCTCGAAGATCCGCGACGACCACGCGGCCGCCTTCGGCGGCCATGCGCAGGCACGTCGCGCGCCCGATGCCCGAGCCGCCGCCCGTCACGATGCACGTCTTGCCGGTGAATCTCATCTGCACGTTCCACGTCCTCTGTGAGCGCCTGCGGAGGGAAGGGGAAACAGCGCAAGATATAAGTCGCGCGAATGAGCAGGCCCTTTTCGCCCACGTTTCGATTCGGCGTCGCGACCGCAGACCATCAGTGCGAAGCCTACACCGGGCAGGACGACATCCGCGACGTCTGGGAGCGCGTGCGCGGGCTCGTGCCGCGCGGGCAGGCGACGGATTTCTGGAATCGCTATCGCGAAGACGTCGATCTTGCCCGAGGGCTGGGCTGCACGGCTTTTCGGCTCTCGCTGTCATGGGCTCGGTTGGAGCCGTCGCCGGGAGCGTGGGAAGCGCAGGCCTTTGCGCACTATCGCGACCTTTTACAGTACCTCCGCGACGCGGGCATGGCGGCGGTCGTGACGCTCCATCACAACACGTGGCCGCTGCACGTGCAAGCGGCGGGCGGCGGCGCCGGCATGCTCGACCCCGGCTTTCCCGATCGTCTCGCGGCGTACGCCGCAGCCGTCGCCGAGCGTTTGGGAGATCTGATCGATTACTATGTGACGATCAACGAGCCCAATCAGCTCGTCTACGGCTACGTCAAAGGCTGGTGGATGCGTGCCTACCCGGTGCCGCCCGGCTTGGGGCCGTTTGCGACCTCCGCGCAGCAGATCGACGCGCTGCTCAAACTCATCCCGAATCTCTTTCGCGCGCACGCGCGCGCCCGTGCCGCGATTCGCAAGGTGCGGCCGAACGCACTCGTCGGCACCAACCCGCTCGTCCTCGGCTTGCCGCGCTGGCTGCAGCGCTGGGTCGATCGCCGCGCGACGCGGCTCAAGACACCCGACGATCTGCGCCGCCATGCGATCCTGCTCTCGCAGCGCGATATCCTCGATCGAGGCGCCGTCGATCTCTCGATTGCCCAGCTCACGATGACCCAAGCGCGCATGAACCAGGTTCTTTTCTCGGAACCATATTTCGTCGCGCATCTCTGCGCGCTGCACGCTGGGGCGACGACGTTGCCCGCAACCTTCGAGTCGTGGGCCGGACGCGTCGGCGTCGCCGTGCAGACGGCGCCCGAGCAGCGCTGCACCGACGACTTTCCGGTGGCGGCGATTCATCGGTATGCGGATGCCGCTGCCGCCGTAGATGCCCTTCGGCGAGGCGAAATCGACCTCGTCTTCGACGACGACGTCATGCTTGGCGCATATACTGCCGAGTTCCAACTCACGCCGCTGCGCCGACACGATCAACCCTTCGCGGTCGCGATGGCCCTTGGAAGCCGGTCGTTGCTCAACGCCGTGGATATCGCGCTTCGCGAGTTCAAGCGGCGAGATGCCTCCGGCCTTTCGCCGTGGGATCGCACGATGGAAGCGGCGTTCCCCGCGCGCAGACACGACGACGCTCCGCAGACGAACAATCGAAAGAGCGTCGCGCACATCGGAAAGACGGAACCGCAAGAGCCCGGCAGTATGGCCGTTCCCGACATGGAGCGATCCCTTCAAGAAATTCGCCGGCGGGGTGTCTTGCGCGTCGGCATTCATCCCGAGGTGGCGGGCCTCTGTACCACGGAGGGCGCGGGTGCGTATCGCGGGCTCGAGCCGGATCTTGCGCGGTTCATCGCGACGCGCATCTTCGGCGCCGGCGGCGGACGCGTGCAGTTCGTTCCCTTACGAGGAAACCGGCGATTGACCGCGACGCGGTCGTGGCTGCAATGGTTCGACGGATTTCGCAAGAGCCTCTCGATGTTTGCAACGCTTCTCGGCACGAACTGGTGGAATCTCGGCTTGGCCGGGCGGCTCGCGCCCTTCCTTTGTCCGGCGGAGTGCGTCGGCACACTCGACTTCGTCGGGCTCGACTACTATTGGGGCATTCCCTCGCTGCGCCCGTCGCAGCTCGAACGGTTATTTGCCGCGGCGGAATGCCGGTATGCAAACGCTCCCGTGTGGCCCGCGATCATCTACGACATCCTGCGCGAGCAGCAAGAGCAGTTTCCCGGCAAACCCATCATCATCATCGAGAACGGCTGCACGACCAGCGCCGACGGCGTCGCGCGCGCCGACTATATCGCCCGCCACCTGCGCTACGTCCAGCGCGCCGCCGACGAGGGTGTCCCCGTCGCCGCGTACCTGTGCTGGAGCATCACCTCCAACCGCGAGTGGGGATTGCTCTTCGACAACGCAAGCGATTTCGGGCTCTATCACATCGATCTCGATCACGACCCCGCCTTGACGCGCATTCCCACGCCGGCGAGCGAACGATATAAAGAAATCATCTCGGCACGATCGGCAGAGGGTCCGCCGACGAATTAACGACGCGCTTGGTGGAGATGGGGGGACTCGAACCCCCGACCCCTTACATGCGAAGCAAGTGCTCTACCAGCTGAGCTACATCCCCATGGGTCCGCCGACTTCGGGCGCGTCGGAGGATTATACGCAGCGGGCTTGGCACCTGTCAAAGACATGAAGCGATGGGCCCGGGCGGGTACGCTCGTTTTCCTCGCCGCGGTGATCGTCGCGGCGTTGAGCCCGGCTGCGCCGGTGACGGCGGCTGGCAACCCGCGCTGTAACGGCAACGTTGCCGGATTACTGGAGCGGCAGGTTCGCGCGTACGATCGGCGTCCACCCGCGGCGAACGTCGGTGCGCTGACGCAGCGCTACGCCGATCTCGATTCGATCCTACAGCAGGCCCAGCTCGAGCGCGACATCTTGGAGAGCCAGTGCGCGGACGATCAACGCCTGCCCATTGACGATCACCTCGCCGGCGTGATCGCGTGGGCGTACATGCTCCAGGCGGATATCGCGGGCAAGCGCTTTTCATTGCTGAACTGTCCGGCGGCGGTGTCCACCGTCCCGCCCGCGTTGCTCGCGAGCGCGTGGTTCGCGCTCGGCTCCACCGCGAACGGCGCACCGCTGCCCGCCGAAGTCATGCCGAAGCTGCGCACGCGCGCCTCCGCCATCGGCCTTGCGCTCCCGCCCTTCGCGGATGCCTCGCAGTACTGGCGCGATTCCCTGGTCGGGAAGGCCGTCGGCTGCCCCTCGCCCTCCCCGCATTAGCAGGAGTTTTGCAAACGATTTGCAAATAATGGCGTCGTATGAGCGTCCGGGCCGAATACGTCACGCGGCCGCGTGAGGAGATCGCAAACGTTCTCCGGCGCGAGCGGCGATTTCTCACCGCGGCTGAGATCCACCAGAAGCTGAGCCGCGCAAAGGCGCGCGTCGCGCTCTCCACCGTGTACCGAACGCTCGAGCGTTTGCGCGATAAAGGCGGCGTGACCGAACGAGTGGCTGCGGACGGCGACGCGAGTTACATGCTCTGCGAGCCGCAAGTCCACCATCACCACGCGATCTGCCGCAAGTGCGGCAAAGTCGAGGACGTCGACTGCACGGCCATCGATCGATTTACGCAGTCGTTGCGCAAGATGCACGGCTTTACGCTCGACGAGCACGCGATGGAGTTTTTAGGAAGGTGCAAGGAGTGTCGATAACACGTCGCTTTTGCCCTTACCTCGGAAAGCTCGGCATGACGGTTCTCGTCGCCACACTCGGTGCGTGCTCCGGCGGGACGCAAAGCACGGCGCCGCTTACGTATCCGATTCCCGTCGTGACCACGATCTCGACCTTGAACTCATTTGTGGAGGGCGTCGGCGGATCGCACGTCCGCGTCGCCAGCGTCGTCCCGGTCGGGGCATCCCCTGAGACATTTCAGCCTACCCCGCAGAGCGTCACGATGGTGAGCGACGCGCGGATGCTCGTGGAGAACGGCGCCGGCTTGGAAACCTGGATGCAAGGGCTGCTGCGGAACGCCGGCACCGCCGGCCTGCTCACCGTCGATTGTTCCGCCGGCCTCCCGATCAAAGGCAGCAATCCCCATCTCTGGATGGATCCCGTCTACGCAAAGCACTACGTCGCGCGCATTCGCGACGCCCTTGCGAGCCTCGATCCGGCGCACCGAGCGGACTACGTTCACAACGCGGCCGCATACGACCGGCGTCTCGACCGGCTCGCGTCGTGGATCCGCGCGCAACTCGCACCCATCCCAAACTCGCGGCGCCTCCTCATCGTCTTTCACAACGCCTGGCAATATTACGACGATCGCTTCGGCATCACGACGCTTGGAATCATCGAGGAGGCTCCCGGACAGGAACCCAACCCGCACGATTTCGGGCGCATCGTCGACCTCGCCGTTGCGCATCACGTGCACGCGATCTTCGGCGAGCCCGAGTATAGTCCCAAGTTGGCCGAAGCGCTGGCCCGTGATGCGGGTATCAGCGTCGTGACGAATCTCTACGACGATTCCATCGGTACCGACCCGCGCGTCGGCAACTACATCTCGATGTTGCAATACGATACGCGTGTACTCGTGAAGTCCATGCGATGACGCCGGTCGTCTGCGCGCACGACCTCGCCGTGCGCTACGGAGATTTCATCGCACTCGACGGTGCGACGTTCGACTTGAACGTGGGCGAAGCGCTCGGGGTCGTGGGGCCGAACGGATCGGGAAAGTCGACGCTTCTCAAGAGCATCGCCGGGCTGCTCGCGCCGAGCGCGGGCGACCTTCAAGTCTTCGGCCTCGCGCCGAATAGCGTGCCTGCGGGCAGCATCGCGTACGTTCCGCAAGTGGAGAGCGTGGACTGGTCGTTTCCCGCGACCGTTTGGGACGTCGTGGCGATGGGGCGTTTTCCGCGGCTGCCGTTCTGGCGCCGATTCGGTGCCGCGGACCGGGCCGCGGTCGAGCGCGCGCTCGACGCGGTGAACGTGCGTGCTCTCGCGCAACGACCGATCGCTGAACTTTCCGGCGGCCAGCAGCAGCGCACGTTCGTGGCGCGCGCGCTGGCCCAAGAGCCGCGCCTGCTGTTGCTGGACGAACCGACCACGGGCGTCGACGCCGCTACCGAAAGTGCTCTGCGCGGCGTCGTGCGCGCGCTCGTCAAGACGGGCCTTCCGGTCATCATGTCCACGCACGATCTCGACTCCGTCGCGCAATGGTTCGACCGGTTGATGGTGCTCGATCGCCGCGTGCTCGCCATCGGAACGCCGCGCGAGGTCGCGGAATCGGGAGCCTATGCGTCGATCCGCGAGCACACCCACACGCACGGCCACTTGCGCTTCGATCACGAGCCGCACGAAACGCACGCGCTGCACCCGGAGATCCACCCATGAATCCACTCCTGTTGCCGTTTCATTACCCGTTCATGCAGCGCGCGTGCATCGCGGCGCTCGCCGTCGGGATGCTCTGCGCCGCGATGGGGACGTTCGTCATCTTACGCCGGCTTGCGTTCATCGGCGACGGCATCGCGCACGCCTCCTTCGCGGGCATCGTCATCGCCTACATGCGCGGCGCGAACTATTATATGGGCGCCGCGATCGTGGCGGTGCTCACGGCGCTGGGCATCGGTTTCATTCACCGGCGCGGCCGCATCTCGATGGATACATCGATCGGCGTCCTCTTCACCGGCGCGTTCGCACTCGGCGTCTTCCTCATGAGCCGCCAAAGCAACTACGCAGTGGACCTTCAGAGTTTTCTCTTCGGCGACATTCTCTCCGTGCAGCCGAACGATTTGAAGATGATCGGCGGGCTGGCGCTCATCGTCACCTGCGCGTTGATCCTGCTGTATCGCGGGTTGCTCTACACGACCTTCGATCCGGTCGTCGCGCAGGCGGGCGGCATTCGTTCCGGATCCTACGAGTACGCGCTCCTCGTGCTCGTCGCACTCACCGTCATCATCGGCTTGCAATCGGTCGGCATCGTGTTGGTCGCCGCGCTGCTCGTCACGCCCGCGGCGGCCGCCTATCAACTGACGAAGCGCTTCGCGCCGATGCTCGTGCTCTCGATTCTCATCGGTGCGGCAAGCGCGTTCGGCGGCCTCTACCTCTCGTACTACGCGCGCGGCTCCAGCGGAGCAACGATCGTGCTGGTCACGACCATCCTCTTTTTCCTCGCTCTCGGCGTGAAGAGCGTGCGTCAGGCCGGAGCGCGGCGCACGATCCACGTCTCCTCGCCGGCGCTTTCCAAATAGCCGGCATCGACCAGCGCGTCGAGCACTTCCCGCAAGGCCGCGCGCTCGTTCTTGTTCGGCATGCCGGCCCAGCGCATCGCCGCTTCGCCTAACTCGATGGGCTGCTGCGATTCGAGCAAGCCGCGCACGAATGCCGGAGTGAGCTTCACGCGCTCCATGCGGTGTGCGAGCGGCGCTAGCGCCTCCTCGAGTTCGGAGGCGACCGACGGCGCGGTCGGCGCGAAGTGCGGCGTTGCCGGCGGCGGTTGCGGAACCGCGACGACCCGCGCGATCGCCGCGTCGCTGATCCGCGGGAACCACTCTCCGAGCACCGTGGCCAGTGCGTGCAGCGGTACGGCGTTGACCACGCGGGCGCGCCGCTCGATGCCGCGCAGCATCGCGCGTGCCACGCGCTCGGCCGGTACCGCGACGCCGTCGCGCTCGCGGATCTTTCCGGAGTTTTCTGAAAATGCCGTATCGACGACGCCTGGATCGACGTAGGTCACCGCAATGCCGTCGGCGCGCAACTCGCGCCGCAGTTGCGTTGCGGCGGCACGCACGGCCGCCTTCGCCGCGCAGTAGCCGCCGTAATAGGGCGCGGGAACGCGAGCAAGCCCCGAGCCGACGAAGACCAACGTACCGCGCGTCGCGCGCAGCGACGGCAGAGCGGCGCGCGCGATCCGCAGCGGCGCCGCGACGTGCAGCTGCCACTGCATTTCGAGCGCCGCATCGCTTTGCTCCAGCAGCGTTCCCGGCGCGCCGTATCCGGCATTGTTGACGACGACGTCGATCCGTGCGAAGGCGCGCAGGGCCGCGTCGACGATGCGCCGCGGCGTCTCCGCGGCGCAGACGTCGGCAACCAACATCTCGGCGACGCCACCGGCACTGCGAATCTCGGCCTGCACGGCTTCGAGCCGGTCGCGCCGCCGCTCGATCAACAGCAGCCGCCAATCGCTTCGCGCGGCGGCAAGTGCAAGCGCGCCGCCGATGCCGGAGCCGGCTCCGGTAACGACCATCACGCGCGCTTCAGGGGTTGACGCGGCAGTACTCCCGGTATGCATCGAAGACTCCCTGCGGCATCGACGCGTAATACTCTTGCTCGCCGATCAACGGCGCCGGCGCCTCGTGCGTCTGCCGCGCCTCGCGCGCGAACGTTGCTAGGGCGTGCGCGACCGGCTTTTCGCTGCCGTTGGCGCGGACGATGCCGAAGCGCAGCTCGTGCGGTGCCAGGTCGAACGGCGGAAGGCCGGCGAGCGAGGAATCGTAGTCGCTCCAGTTCCACCAGAACGCGCCGATTGCACCTTGGAGCACGAGATGCTCTAGCACCGCAGTCGCGTATGCCGCCATCTCCTCCTCGTTCAGGCACGCGATGCCGCCCACGTCGCTCGCACCCGGCGGGCATTCGGGATTGCCGAACTCGCTGAAGAGCACGGGCTTCCCGGCGAACGATTGCGTCAGCGCACAGAGGAACGGCACCACGTTCCGGTCGAGTCGCCCGCGCGAGAACGTGCTGTAGACCGAATAGCCGTGCATCGTCGCGAACTGCCACGGCGCGGCGATGGTCGACGGCCGAATCTTGCGATCGCGCTCGAGGTCCTCGCCGTGAAGGCCGCCGGTCGTGCCGATGCCCGATTCCTCGAGCAGCACTTCGGTCAAGAGCGTGCTCCACGCGGCGGCGTCCAGTTCGTTTTGCGGCTCGCGCACGTTGGAGAACTCGTTGCCGAGATCCCACGCGAAAAGCGCCGGGTGCGCGGTCGCGCGCCGGCCGAGGGCGCGCGCCAAGCGAACTTGCGCGGCCAACAAATCGGCATCGGTATAGAAATCGCCGATGCCGAACGGCGAAATCGTGCCGTTCGCGATGGTGCGGAAACGGCCGTGCGGCGTGCCCGGATCGAGCGTCCAGGGCGGAAGCCAGTTGACGCCGCTCATGTGACCGCAGAAGAGCGTCGGCATCGCGCGTAGACCGGCGTCGTCGATCGCCTGCAGCACCGCGTCAAAACGGTTCAGCGACTTCGCCTCGATCGTATCGGGCTTTGGCTGGAACGCTTCCCACGTCAAGAAGAAGCGGACGACGTCGAAGCCCAATCGGCGGATGTGAAGAAAGTCCTCGCGCATGCGACCCAGATCGAAGCGCTGCCATGCGTACATCGCGGTGCTTCGCGGCCAGTAGTTGATTCCGAGTAGGAAGCGCGTCATGCGGGGGGCGTTCGACGCCGAAGCGAAATGCTCCGCGATGACGCATCAGGGCAGCCGGGCGATGGTCGGCATCATCATGGGCAGCCGCTCCGAATGGGATGCGCTCGCGCCGGCGCGCGAGATCCTCGCCGAGATTGGGATTCCCTACGACGCCCGCGTTCTCTCCGCGCACCGCATGCCCGACGAGACCTTCGAATATGCGGCGACGGCCCACGAGCGGGGCATTCGCGCGATCATCGCGGCCGCGGGTGGTGCCGCGGCGTTACCGGGTATGATTGCGGCAAAGACGGCGCTTCCCGTGATCGGCGTTCCCATCGAATCGAAGGCGCTGCACGGCATGGACTCGCTGCTCTCGATCGCGCAGATGCCGCCCGGCGTTCCGGTGGCGACGATGGCGATCGGCGGCGCGGTGAATGCCGCGCTCTTCGCCGCGCGCATCTTCGCGCTGCACGACGAGAGCGTCGCGGCGCGGCTCGGCGCATACGTGCGCAAGATGCACGACGACGCAGCCCGCAGCACGCCGTCAGCCTAGATTACGAAAACTTCAGGCTCTTCGGTTTCGGCGTGATGTCGGTGTAGCCCATCGGGCGATCCCACCAATCGTGGTTGCGCCGGCGCAATTGCTCCGCTGTCGGCGGCGGCGGCGTGCGAAGTTCGAGCGCCCGTTCGTACGCGGCCGCGTAGCGGTCGATCATATGCTCGACCGTGAACTCGGCTTCGACGCGCTCGCGGCAGGCGCGGCGGTGGAGACGTGCGAGCTGCGGGATGCGCGCAACCGCGTCATCGACGCGATCGCAGAGAAAACCCGTCACGCCGTCGACGACGATCTCGGGAATCGAGCCCATGCGTGCGCCGAGCACGGGCGTTCCGCAGGCCATCGCCTCGATCATCGTCAAGCCGAAGCGCTCCGGTCGCGTCGTCATGTGCACGAGCGCGAGCGCGCTACCCAGCAACGCGTCTCGCGCCTCCCGCTCGACCGCGCCGAGGAACTGCACGCGGTCGCCGTCGATGTGCGGCGCCACTTGCGTGCGAAAGTATTCCTCGTCCTGTGGGATCGCCGCCATCTTCAAGCGCACGCCGGAGCGCTTGGCGATCTCGATCGCGAGATGCGCGCCCTTCTCCGGATGGAAACGGCCGAGGAAGACGAGATATTCGCCGGGCCGCTCATTGTAGGTGAACTGCGCCGGGTCGACGCCGTTGTAGACCGTCGCGAGGTAGGAGAGGCCGGGATCGCGATCGGAATCGCTGATCGAGCAGAAGAAGCTCCGCCGTGCGCCGGCGTAATACGCAGCCAGAATCTGCGGCGACGAGAAGCCGTGGATCGTCGTCAGCATCGGCGGCGTCTTTGTCGCGAGCGCGTACGTCAAGGGCTTCCAATCGAAGTGGCTGTGAATCAGATCGAACTCGCCGGCTCGCGCGAACAACTCGCCGACGTGCAGCGCGGAGAAAACGTCGCTCGAAAGCGCGGGGTCTTCGTTGAGGCCGACCGAAACGACCGACGAGACTTTTCCGTCGAAACGCGAGTCGCCGGCGGCGAAGAGCGTCACGTCCGCACCCCGCTTGCGCATCCCCTCAGCGGTATGGAACGCGATTTGCTCCCACGGTCCGTATCCAGCCGGCGGCACGGGCCACGCGATCGGCGCCAGAACGGCAAGGCGTAGACCGTTGACGTTCATCGATCGGCGCGGAACGCGATCGAGCCGCCTTTGACGACGGCGTCAACCTCGCGCAGCGCGCGCACGTCGGCCCCGATGTCGCGGCGCAGTGCGAGCAGGTCGGCGGCTTCACCCGCTGCGAGTACGGAGCGCTGCAAGCCCACGAGGGCGCCCGCCCCCTGCGTTGCGGCGTTGATCGCCTGCTGCGGCGTCATGCCGAGCAGGCTGTGCATCAACTCCACTTCGTACGCGTAGTCCTCGTGACGGTTGTATGGTGTACCGGCGTCGGATCCACCGGCGATCGTGACGCCCGCTTCGTAGGCGCGGCGGACGTTACGCAGCATCGCCTCGTTGACCGTCTTGGCTTTGTCGACGACGTACTGTGGCTGCGCACCCTCGCCCAGATGCTCGAGAATGCATGTCGGCGCGGCGAGCGTCGGCACGAGATACGTGCCACGCTGCTTGAAGAGATCGATCGCTTCATCGTCGAGCATGTGCCCGTGCTCGATGGAGTCGATGCCGGCGCGCAGGGCGTTCTTGATGCCTTCCGTGCCGATCGCGTGCGCTGCGACGCGCAGGCCATGACGATGCGCTTCGTCGATTGCGGCTTCCAGCTCCTGATACGTCAACTGTGCGTTGCCCGGCACCGCACCCTTGGTCAGCACGCCGCCGGTGGCGATGAGTTTGATGCAGTCCGCGCCGATCTTCATCTGCTCGCGCACGGCCTTGCGCGCCTCCGACGGCGAGTCGACTTCACGGCCGATCGGCCAGCCGTGCCCGCCGGTCATGCAGAGCACCGCGCCCGCGGCGCGCATGCGCGGGCCGGGAATCCGCTTCGCCTCGATGGCGTCGCGCACGTCGACGTTGATTCCGTTGGAGCCGCCGACGTCGCGAATCGTCGTCACGCCCGCAAAGAGCGATTTGCGCGCGTTCTCGACGGCTCGCAGCAATCGCTGATTCGGCGTGGTCGTGCCGATCATCGTCATCATGTCGGGCTCGCCGCTCGCCTCGAGATGGGCATGCGCGTTGACGAGTCCCGGCGTCACGCACGCGGCGACGATATCGTGGGCGCCGCCCTCCGCCGCCGCGCGAATCTCCTTGACGAGCGCGCCTTCGGTCACGACGTCGACGTTGCGCTTCGGCGGATCGAGCGTGCCGTCGTAGAGAACTCCCGCGCGAACGATCACGAGGCGGCTCTCCGGTCGGCGGCTTCCAACGCCTGAAATGCTTTGCTCGTCAGCTCGTGGTCGACGGCGCCGCGAATGAACCGCGATGCGGCACGCACTCGTTCGAGATCGACGCCGGTTTCGATGCCCATCGAGTGCAGGAAATAGAGCAGATCCTCGGTGCCGACGTTGCCTGTCGCACCCGGCGCATACGGGCAACCGCCGAGGCCTCCGGCAGAGGCATCGAAGATCCGCACGCCGTGCTGCAACGCGGCGTAGACGTTGGCAAGCGCCGTGCCGCGCGTATCGTGAAAATGAAATGCGAGCCGTTCGAGCGGAATCGTGCGCGCGAGCAGCGGAACGATCTCGTCGACTTGCGTCGGCACGCCGACGCCGATCGTGTCGCCGACCGACAGCTCGTCGCATCCCAACTCCATGAGCCGGGTGCAGACGTCGAGCACCATCGCCGGCGTAACGTCGTCACCGAAGGGCGAGCCGAAGGCGGTCGAGACGTAGCCGCGCACCCACATGCGGTCGTCCTTCGCGCGCCGCACGACCTCGCGAAATGTTTCGACCGACTCCGCGATGCTCATGTTGATGTTGCGCCGCGTGAACGTTTCGGACGCCGCCGTGAAGACCGAGATCGCATCGACACCGCTTTGCTTCGCGCCCTCGTAGCCTTTGAGATTTGGAACCAGGACCGGGTAGCGTACCCCGGCCGCCTTGCGAATACCCGCGAAAACCTCGGCGGCATCCGCAAGCTGCGGGATCGCCTTCGGACTGACGAACGAGGTCGCTTCGATCCAGCGCAGCCCGGTTTGGGAGAGCAGATCGATGAACGCGATCTTATCGACGGTCGCGACGATGGAGCGCTCGTTCTGCAGTCCATCGCGTGCGCCCACCTCGACGATGGTCACGGCCTTGGGTAGCGTCATGTTATCCGACGGGCTGCTTCGGCGTTGTAACCGGCAGCGCCCCGCTGAAACGCAAGATCGCGCGCAGCGTATGCGGCCAGACGAGATCGTTGAGCAAGAATCCGCTCCAAAGGAAGAGGGCGGGATCGAAGTTGCCGATGATGTTCAGGTGGTTGCAGTGCGGGCCGATGACGTAGTGCGTCGGAAAGCGGCTGCCGAGGGACGCGGAATCTGCGCGGACGAGGCCGTCGCCGTCGCTGCGCGGGGTCAGCAATCCCGCGACGACGTAGGCGCGCGATCCCTCCGGACCGAGCCACGGTTCCCGGTCGGGCACCCACACGCGTTGCCTCGAGCGCGGGTTGGCCTCCCAGTGCCCGCTCGTACCGTTCAGCCACGTGAGATACTCCGATTCGTGTGAGAGATCGTCGAGCGCCCGGTCGGGAGTCCGCAGCAGCCGCAGGATGCGCGGCATCATGTAGGTCGTCACGCCAAAGTTCGGCGTGGCGATCATGATCGTCGCGGCAATCTCATGCGCGCGATGCGGGTGCGCGCGCAGATAGCCGCGGGCGACGAGGCCGCCTAGCGAGTATCCGACGAGAACGATCGGGAAAGGAGCGCCTCCACGGCGCAACTCGTTGATGTATCCGGCGAGGTGCTCGATGCGCTCGCGCAATGGTTCGTAACACGGCGGCAGCATGGCGCACTCGAATCCGTGCGCACGCAATCCTGGGATGCCGTTGCGACCGTTTGCGAGCGTTTGAAGGTGCTCGGTGGGCTCGCTGTATCCCGCCAGCATCAGCACCGTGCGTGACGCCGGCATCGGATCAGCCAAGGCCCGCGAGCTCCACCAGCGGCGTACCGCCCGCGACGATCTCTCCCTCGGAGACGAGCACCGCTCGCACGGTCGATGCGAGCGAGGCTTCGATGCGGTGCTCCATCTTCATGGCTTCGAGCACGACCAAGAGCTGATGCGGGACGACCTCCTCGCCCGCGCGCACCGCGACGCGAACGACGCGCCCCGGCATCGGCGCCGCGATGCTGCCGTTCGGCGCCGCCCCGGTCGCGGCGATGCCTGCATCTTCGTCGAGCGGATCCGATGCTCTGAACGCGTATGCCCGCCCATCGTCGACGACCGGTTGACCGTTGAAGCGGACCTCGAGATGTCGACCGCGCCGCACTGCGGCCAGCGTTCCAACGACGTCGCCGTCGAGCCGCCATTCGTTTGGAGCCGCCGTCGCGCTCGCCCAGAGCGACGCCGTGCCGCCTTCGAAGGCGAGTGAGATCGGGCGGCCCACACCGCCGATGCGCCACGGCGTTGCATCCGCGAGCAGCATCGCGGCGACCGCTCGCAGAAGCGCGTCGCGCGGCGGCGGCACGGGTACGAAGACGGATTCGTCGAGGCGCCGCGCGAGAAACGACGTGTCGATCTCACCCGCACCAAAGGCATCGTCGCGTGCGATCCATGCGAGTAACGGCAGGTTCGTGCGTACGCCTTCGACGTGGAAATCCCCGAGCGCGCGTCGCATCCGCGCAACCGCCGCGGCGCGGTCGCTCGCGTGCACGATCAGCTTCGCGAGCATGGAATCGTAGGAGAGCCCGACGTCGCTGCCGCTCGTAACTCCCGCATCGACGCGCACGCCCGGGCCTTCCGGCATCTCCCAGCGCTCGATCCGCCCGGCGGAGGGCAGCATCGCCGCCGGATCCTCGGCGGTGATTCGCATCTCGATCGCCCATCCGCGAGGCCTTAGTTCCTCTTGCGTGAAGGGAAGGCGCTCGCCCGAAGCAATGCGCAGTTGCCATTGCACGAGATCGATCCCGTAGACCGTTTCGGTTACCGGGTGCTCGACCTGCAAGCGCGCATTCATCTCCAAGAAATAGTATCCGCTCGGGTCGAGCATGAACTCTGCGGTGCCCGCGTTGACGTAGCCGACGCCTCTGGCGACGCGCACCGCCGCGTCGCCCATCTCGGCGCGCAGCTCGGGCGTCATCACCGGCGACGGTGCTTCCTCGACGAGCTTCTGATGGCGGCGCTGAATCGAACACTCCCGCTCGCCGAGATGCAGCGTGGTACCGTGCGCGTCGGCAAGGATCTGAAACTCGACGTGCCGCGGATCGACGAGATAGCGCTCGAGCAGCACCGTGTCGTCGCCGAACGCGCCGAGCGATTCCCGCTTGGCCGCGGCGAGCGCCTCGTCGAAATCCCGGTGCTCCTCGACGACGCGCATGCCGCGGCCGCCGCCGCCGGCGCTGGCCTTGATGAGGACGGGGAAGCCGATGCGTTCGGCCTCTTCGCGCAATCGCGACGCAGACTGATCCGCGCCGTCGTAGCCGGGAACGGTCGGGACGTGCGCTTGCGTTGCGCGGCGTTTCGCCTCGATCTTACTGCCGCTCGCCGCCATCGCCGCCGGCGGCGGGCCGACGAATATCAGCCCCGCATCCTGCACGCAAGCGGCGAACGTCGCCCGCTCGGAGAGAAAACCGTAGCCGGGATGCAGCGAATCGGCGCGCATCTCGCGCGCCGCGGCAAGGATCGCCTCGGGATTCAAATACGATTCCGCCGCCGGCGCGGCACCGACGCACCGCGCGTCGTCCATGAAGGAGAGATGGTACGCACCGGCATCGGCTTCCGAGAAGATGCCCAGCGGCACGATGCCCATCTCGCGTGCGGCGTGCGCGACGCGAATCGCGACCTCACCGCGGTTGGCGATCAGCAGGCGGTTCAGCACGGACTCACGTAAAGCGTGCGGGGCGGCGCTCGAGAAATGCGCGAAGACCTTCCTGGCCCTCTTCGCTCGTGCGCTGCTTTGCAATGGCGGCGGCGGTGAGATCGCGCGACGCATCGTATCCCGCTTCGCGTACGCCGGCGATCAAGGCCTTCGCCGCGCGCATCGCCTGCGGTCCCGCGCTGCGGAATTCTGTCAGAACGCTTTGGATGGTGCCGTCGAGATCGCCGGTCGCAACGACCTCGTGGACGAGGCCGATCGCCTTCGCGTGCGCGGCGTCGAAGCGGCGCCCGGTAAGAAAGAGCGCGCGCGCGTGCGACGCGCCGATCTTGGCGAGCACGAAGGGCGAGATGACCGCCGGGATGATTCCGAGCTTGACCTCCGTGAAACCGAAGATGGCATCGTCGCTTGCAACCGCGACGTCGCAGACCGCCGCCAGCCCGGCGCCGCCTCCGAGCGCGGCGCCGTGGATGCGCCCGACCACGGGCTTCTCGCAGCGGTCGATCGCGCGGAACATGTCGCTCATCGCTTCGGCATCTCCCACGTTTTCATCGTAGGATAGATCGAGCGCACCGCGCATCCAGTTCACGTCGGCGCCGCCGCAAAACACCGGGCCTTCCCCCGCAAGAACGACCGCGCGAACGGCACGCTCCTGCGAGAGCTGCTCGAAGGCGCTTCTCAGCGCGGCGATCAACTCGGCGTTGAACGCGTTGCGCACCTCGGGGCGCGCGAGCGTTACCCGTGCGACGCCGTCCTGGACGATCGTTGTGAGTGTCGCAGCCATGGAGATTTCGCTTCGGCCCGTTACCCGCTTCGGCCTGGAATACGCTATACTCGGGCTCAGCATGAAGGATTCGAACGAGGCGCGCTATCGCTACACGCTCACCGTTCGCCTCTCACATTGGATTTGGGTCGTCGCCTTCGCACTGCTCGTCTCCAGCGGCTTGCAAATCTTCAATGCGGCGCCATATCTCGATGCGTCGGACGCGTCGAATCCGGCGCGGCGCGTGCTCGCAATCGATTCGCCGCAGGACGGCGTCGGCACGACGGCGCTCTTCGGGCACACGTTCACGACGACCGGCTGGCTCGGTTGGGCGGACGACGGTATGGGAGAACAGGGCGCGCGCGCGTTTCCGGGCTGGATCACGATCCCCTCGTATCAAGACTTAGCTGACGGGCGCCGCTGGCATCTCTTCTTTGCTTGGGTTGCGTCGTTGTGCTGGATCGCGTGGATCGTGTCGAGCGCGCTGAAGGGAAACCTGCGCGAGATGGTGCTTTCGCGCAGCGATCTGCCGAAGCTCTGGCCTATGCAGGCATACTATCTGCACTTGCGCAAAGAGCCGCCGCCGTACGGCACCTACAATCCGTTGCAGAAGGCGGCGTACACGTCGATCGGCCTCGTCGCCGCGCCGCTCGTCGTCCTGACGGGTCTCGCGCTCTCGCCCGGTATCGACGCGGTCGCCCACCCGCTGACGGTGCTCTTCGGAGGGCGTCAGTTTGCCCGGCTCTGGCACTTCGCGGGAATGCTGGTGCTGATCGCGTTTTTCTGCGTGCACGTCTTCCAGGTCGCGACGCAAGGCGTCGTCAACCAGATGCGATCGATGATCACCGGATGGTACCGCGGAGAACGCGCATGAAGCGGAAGCTCTTCATCGTTACGTCGGTCTCGGCGGCGTTGGCCGGTTGCGCGCCCATCGGCACCGCCCTGAACAACAGCGCCGCGGTGCGAAGGGTGCTGGCGGCGGCCGAAGGCCTCACGTACACGGCCATCGGGAACGAACACGCCTTGGCACGCGAATACAGCGAATCGGACATCGCTCCGGTCTTCCGCGTCAACGGTTTTGCGACGCCGAACGACGCCGCATACGCGAAGTTGATCGCATCGCGTTTCGCGTCATACCGCCTCGTCGTCGACGGCGCCGTCGACCGGCCGCGCACCTTCACGTTGGCGGAGTTGAACGCGTTGCCGCAGTCGAGCCAGATCACTCGGCATGATTGTGTCGAGGGCTGGAGCGTCATTGGAAAGTGGAGCGGAGTGCGGCTCGGATCCGTGCTCGACTCCGTCGCCCCGCGTGACGACGCGCGCTACGTGGTGTTTCGGTGCATGGATCGGGACGATTCGGGCGTTCCGTATTACGAAAGCCTCGATCTGGTGCAAGCGTGGCACCCGCAGGCCCTGCTGGCGACGAGCCTGAACGACAGGCCCCTCGATCCCGATCACGGCGCGCCCGTGCGCCTGCGGGTCCCGACCCAACTGGGATACAAGAGCGCGAAGTGGGTGAAACGAATCGAGATCGTGGGGAGTTTTTCACGCATCGCCGGTGGGCACGGCGGTTACTGGGAGGATCAAGGATACGAATGGTACGCAGGAATCTGACGCTGATTGCGATCGCGGCGCTCTCGAGCGCGCTCCTCGTCTGCGCGAGCGCGGCGGAGCCGCCTCATTACACGTTTAGCCCGCGTCCGCCGGGCGAGATCACGCAGTCGCAACTCTTCTATCCGGCCGGCGAAGGCATGCAGAGCCAATGGCGCGCCGTCGCGAGCCGCGTCCACCTCGGCGGCTCGGCATATCAGTGGTATCTCTCGATCTATTCGATCGACTACGACACCGCGACGTATAGGCTCGCATACCAATCGCCGCGCGACGGTGCTCCTCTCTCCAGGGTCGAGCGTGCCTCCGGGGGTTCGCTCTGGTTCCCCCTGCAGAGTCTCCACATCGTCGGTGCCGCCGCGCTCTCGCATCCCGACGTCCAAGATCTCGTCGTCCAGAGTCACGAAGCGGGGGCCGATTGCGGAACCGCGACGGTGACGATTTTCATCTACGACTGGACGACGCAGCACATCCGGCGCGTCGCATCCGTCGAAAACGGCTGCAGTCTGTCGGCGACGATCGAACATCAAGCAAGCGGCGACGCAATTCGGCTCGCCGGGCCATACTACGCGCCGAGTGCCGCGCTCTGCTGCCCGAGCAAACCGAATGCAAGTGCGTATCTACGCGAGCGCAACGGAAAGTGGGTCGAGTCGCCCAGTTACTACGCGCTTACGACGCCTTGACGCACGGGCGGCATCGGCCGTGCAGCGTCACCGTCGATTGCTCGATCCGGGCGCCGATCTTTGCCGCAAGCCCGCGCAGCGTGCGGGCGGGAAGCCGATAGGGCACGTCCTGGACCGATCCGCAGCGATCGCACCGGAAGTGGGCGTGCGGCGTGCCCGTCAACTCGTAGACGGCGCAGTCCGAGCCGGGGACCTCGATCTCGTCGATGCAGCCCTCGTCCCGTAACCTCGCGATGCCGCGATAGACGGTCGAGAAGCCGATCGTGGGCCGGCGGCGCTTCGCCTGGGCGTAGACGTCGTTCATCGTGAGGTGCACGCCGCGGCCCGCGCGGCGAACGATCTCGTAGATGAGCGCGTAGTTGGGAGGAAGCTTCGGCTCGTGACTGAAAGTGACTTTCACTGTCACCCAGAGTCTAACACGCAGAGAGGACCGGAGCAACCATGGCCAAGGCCGTCGTTCAGTCAGATCAAGCATGCCCGATGCAGCACGTCGCCGGCGGCGGGAGTACCGTCCACGATTGGTGGCCGAATCGTTTGCGCGTGGATTTGCTGCGCCGGAACTCCTCGAAGTCCGATCCCATGGGCGCGCACTTCGATTATGCGAAGGAATTCGAGAGCCTCGATCTCGCCACCGTGAAACGCGATCTTCACGCGCTGATGACCGACTCGCAGGAGTGGTGGCCGGCGGATTTCGGACACTACGGGCCGCTGTTCATTCGCATGGCGTGGCATAGCGCCGGAACCTACCGCATCGGCGACGGCCGCGGCGGCGCAGGCGCCGGGCAGCAGCGTTTCGCGCCGATCAACAGTTGGCCCGACAACGTCAATCTCGACAAAGCGCGCCGCCTCCTCTGGCCGATCAAACAGAAATACGGCGCAAAGATCTCCTGGGCGGATCTGATGATCCTCGCCGGCAACGTTGCGCTGGAATCGATGGGCTTTAAAACCTTCGGCTTCGCGGGAGGACGGGCGGATGTCTGGGAGCCCGACGAATCGGTCTATTGGGGCGCCGAAGAGACGTGGCTCGCCGACAAACGCTACTCTGGAAAGCGCGACCTCGAGAATCCGCTCGCTGCCGTGCAGATGGGGTTGATCTACGTGAATCCCGAGGGCCCGAACGGCAATCCCGATCCGCTGGCCGCCGCGGTGGACGTTCGCGAAACCTTCGCGCGCATGGCGATGAACGACGAGGAGACGGTGGCCTTGATTGCCGGCGGCCACACGTTCGGAAAGACGCACGGCGCCGGCCCCGCAAGCAACGTCGGCCCCGAGCCGGAGGCCGCCGGGCTCGCCGAACAAGGTCTCGGGTGGAAGAGCAAGTTCCGTTCTGGCAAAGGCGGTGATCAGATCGGCAGCGGCCTTGAAGTGACCTGGACTCCGACGCCGACGACGTGGAGCAACAACTTCTTCGAGACGCTCTTCGGCTACGAGTGGGAGCTGACGAAGAGCCCAGCCGGTGCAAACCAATGGACGGCGAAAAACGGCGCGGGCGCCGGCACGGTGCCCGATGCCGCCGATCTATCCAAGCGGCACGCGCCCACGATGCTCACCACCGATCTCGCGCTGCGTTTCGATCCGGCCTACGAAAAAATCTCGCGCCGATTCTACGAGCATCCCGCGGAGTTAGCCGATGCCTTCGCCCGCGCGTGGTTCAAACTCACGCACCGCGATATGGGGCCGCGCGCGCGCTACCTCGGCCCCGAGGTGCCGCGCGAGGCGTTGCTCTGGCAAGATCCCATCCCTGCGGTCGATCACCCGCTGGTCGACGCACACGATGTCGCGACGCTGGAAGCAAAGGTTCTCGCCTCCGGTCTCACGGTAGCGGAACTCGTCTCGACCGCGTGGGCATCGGCCTCGACGTTCCGCAGTTCGGATAAGCGCGGCGGCGCGAACGGCGCGCGCATCCGTCTCGCGCCGCAGAGAGACTGGGAGGTCAACCATCCCGCGCAGTTGGCAAAGGTGCTCCAGGCGCTCGAGAGGATTGCGCGCGAGTTCAACGCGTCGGCGAAAGGCGGGAAGAAGATCTCGCTCGCCGACGTGATCGTGCTCGCCGGAGGCGCCGGTATCGAGCAAGCGGCGCGCAATGCCGGGCACGAACTCAGCGTCCCCTTCCATCCGGGGCGCATGGACGCTTCGCAGGAGCAGACCGACGTCGATTCCTTTGCCTTACTCGAACCAGTCGGCGACGGTTTCCGCAATTACCGCGGCGTGCGTTTCGCACAGATACGGGCCGAGGATCTGCTCGTGGATAAAGCGCAGTTGCTCGGACTCAGCGCGCCGGAGATGACGGTGCTCGTCGGCGGTATGCGCGTGCTGAACGCCAACGCCGGTGGGAGCCGGCACGGCGTCTTCACGCAACGACCGCAGGCGTTGACGAACGACTTCTTCGTCAACCTGCTCGACATGGGGACGGAGTGGAAGCCCACCTCGGAGGCCGAGGAGTTCTTCGAAGGGCGCGATCGCGGGACAGGTGCGCTCAAATGGACCGGAACGCGCGTCGATCTCGTCTTTGGCTCCAACTCCGAGTTGCGCGCACTCGCCGAGGTCTATGCAAGCGCCGACGGTAACGAGAAGTTCCTCCACGATTTCGTGGCGGCGTGGACGAAGGTGATGAACGCGGACCGTTTCGATCTGCGCTCGCCGAGCGCGAGTTCCGTTACATCCTGAAGATGCCGAAGCGCGTCTCGACCGGCGGGGCTTGCGCCGCTGCCGCGAGGCCGAGCGCGATGACGCGGCGGGTGTCGAGCGGGTCGATGATCCCGTCGTCCCAGAGGCGTGCCGTCGCGTAGTACGGGCTGCCCTCGCGCTCGTACTTTTCCAGGATCGGAGCCTCGAACGCGGCTTTTTCGCTCGCCGTCATCTCGCCTTTGACCGTCGAAAGCACGCTTGCGGCCTGCTGCCCGCCCATCACGCTGATGCGCGCGTTCGGCCACATCCACAACTGGCGCGGTGAGTACGCGCGGCCGCACATACCGTAGTTGCCCGCGCCAAAACTTCCGCCGATAACGATCGTGAACTTCGGCACGTCGGCGCAAGCGACCGCGGTGACGAGTTTCGCGCCGTCTTTGGCGATGCCGCCGTTTTCATATTGCTTGCCGACCATGAAGCCGGTGATGTTCTGCAGGAAGAGCAGCGGCGTTCCGCGCTGCACGCACAGCTCGATGAAGTGCGTCCCCTTGAGCGCGCTCTCGCTGAAGAGGATGCCGTTGTTCGCGAGAATACCGATCGGATGCCCGTCGATGCGCGCGAAGCCGCAGACTAGCGTCACGCCGTAGCGTGCCTTGAACTCGTGAAACTCCGAGGCGTCGACGATGCGGGCAATCACCTCACGCACGTCATAGCCGTGGCGCGTGTCGCTCGGAATCACGCCGTAGAGATCGCCGGCGTCGTGCGCCGGCGGCTGAGGTTCGAGGCGTTCCCACGGCGGCGAACGATCGGGACGCAGATTCCGCAGGATCTCGCGAACCATTCTGAGCGCGTGCGCGTCGTTTGTGGCCAGATGATCGGCGACGCCCGATATGCGCGTGTGCACGTCGCCGCCGCCCAGTTCCTCGGCGGTGACCTCTTCGCCGGTCGCGGCCTTGACGAGCGGCGGACCGCCGAGAAAGATCGTACCGGTGCCCTCCACGATGATGCTCTCGTCGCTCATCGCCGGAACGTAGGCGCCGCCCGCGGTGCAGGACCCCATCACCGCCGCAATCTGTGCGATGCGTTTGCCCGACATGCGCGCTTGGTTGTAGAAGATGCGGCCGAAGTGCTCGCGATCGGGAAAGACCTCGGCTTGCAACGGCAAGAATGCGCCGCCGGAATCGACGAGGTAGATGCAAGGGAGAAAGTTTTGCTCGGCGATCTCCTGCGCGCGTAGATGCTTCTTGACGGTGATCGGATAGTAGGTGCCGCCTTTGACCGTCGCATCGTTTGCGATGATGACGCAGCGCTTGCCTTCGATCGTGCCGAGACCCGCGATCATCCCCGCCGCCGGGCAGTCGCCGCCGTACATCTCGTACGCAGCAAGGGCCCCGATCTCGAGAAAGTCCGAGCCCGCATCCACCAGCCGGTCGACGCGCTCGCGAGCGGTGAGCTTGCCGCGCGCGCGATGGCGCTGCGTCGCCTCCTCTCCGCCGCCCGCCCGAACGCAGAGCAGACGTTCGCGCAACTCGCCGACCAACTGCTCCATGCGCGCGGCGTTGCGCTTGAAGTCGGCGCTCCGGCGATCGAGGCGCGTTGACAGCAGGCTCATGAAGCAAGCGCCTTCCGGTGAGGAAAACGTTAGACCTGCCGTCGTTCCCTCGCATATCCTGCGCGATCGCAGTACACTACCTGCAATGACCCCAGCCGCGATGCAAAGTGGACTCGACGTCGCCGGCGTTCGGCGTCCTGCCGGAACGCTACGAGCGTCGGCGGCATTGCTTCCATACGAAGGCGCGCTCGACTCCAGGCTCGCCGCGCATCTCTTGCGCCGCGCCGGATTCGGCGGTACGCCCGACGACGTGCGCTGGTTGACGGGCATGTCGGCGGGCGACGCGGTGGAATCGTTCGTGCGATTCCCGTCGACCGATACGCTGCCCGCGCCGCAGGACGTCTACGATCCGGCGACCTTGATCTCGCAGTATGGCTACGCCGGGTTGCGCGGGCTCTCCAAGGATGCGCGCCGGCAGCTCTTCATGCAGCTTCGGCGAAGCGAGTTTCGTTCGATTCTCTCGTTGCAGCTCTGGTGGCTGGACCGCATGCTGTCGTCGCCCGCTCCGCTGCAGGAGAAGATGGCGTTCCATTTCCACGGTCACTTCACGACCGCGGCGATCCAGAAGGGCGTTTCGCCCACGATGGTATACGCGCAGAACCAGCTGTTCCGGCGTTTCGCGCTCGGCAATCTGCGCGAGTTGACCCGCGAGGTTTCGAAGGACCCCGCAATGTTGCTCTATCTCGACAATGCGACGAACGTCGCGTCGCATCCGAACGAAAACTACGCGCGCGAGCTGATGGAGCTGTTCACGCTCGGCGTGGACCATTACTCCGAGGCCGACGTGCGCGAATCGGCGCGTGCCTGGACGGGATGGCGCGTGCGGCCCCTCCTCGACCAAGCGTTCTTTGCGCCACGCCTCCACGACAACGGCAGCAAGACCTTTCTCGGAAAACGCGGCAACTTCGACGGAGATGCGGTCGTCGACATCATCTTTGCGCAACCGCAGTGCGCGCGATTTTTTGCGAGCAGACTCCTGGGCCTCTTCGTCTACGACAACCCCGAGCCCGAACTGGTCGACGGCGCCGCTGGGCTGCTGATGCGGCACGATTACGAGCTCGCGCCGGTCGTTTCGGCGATCCTGCGCAGTAACGTCTTCTACTCGCAGCGCGCATACCGCGCGCTGGTGAAGTCGCCGGTCGAGTTCGTGGTTGGAACGTACAAGGCGCTCGGCGTCGGGCAGATCGGCCGCGGCGCGTTGCCTTCGCTGCGAGGGATGGGGCAGGTGCTCTTTTATCCGCCCAACGTTGCAGGTTGGCCGGGCGGGGAGAACTGGCTTACGAGTCAGATGATGATCGCACGGCAGAACTTCCTCGCGGGCCTCGTCAACGCACAGGTGATGGGCGCGTCTTCGTGGCTGGGCGATATCCCGATGGACCCCGCGAAGGCCACGCACGCGCTCGTTACGACGTTGCTCCAGGACGACGCCTCACCCGCTTCTTACGCGCAGTTGAAAGCGTACCTCAGCGGCGCGGGAACCTCCGCAATCGCGATGCTCAACATGGAGAACTTCCAAGAACGCATCCACGGTGCGGCCTATCTCACCATGGCCATGCCGGCGTACCAGTTATCATGAGAAGGGCTATCATGAGAGACGTAGGGGGCCCACGCGGCGACGTCCGCGTGGGGGCGTGCAGCGAAG
>DATCTQ010000050.1:0-17853 GCA_036567865.1 Candidatus Tyrphobacter sp.
GAGCGCCGTGCGCTCCTCGTTCGCGCGGGCGGCGACCTCGGAGGCGAGGCGGCTGCTCCGGTCGCTCGCGTCCTGCAACGTCAGCGCGGCGTGCTGCACCTTGGCGATCGTGATGCCCAGGCGCTCGGCGAGGGCGTCGACGGAGCCGCCCAGGCGTCCCAGGAGATCCGAGCCGCTCCAGCCGGTGCGGCCGGCGAGATCCCCGCGCCCCATCGCTTCGAAGATTTCGGCGCAGCGCCGGACGCCGAGCAGCATCGAGCGGCGTAGCCACAGCATGGTGATCGCGACGATGCCCAACAGGATCAGCGGCGCGGCGACGACGATGCCGACGCCGAAGTTGCGCGCGGCCAGCAACTGTGAAAACTGCGCGTCGGCGAATGCGGCGAGCGTATCGAGCATGCGCCGGCCGTCGGCGCTCTGCAGGTCGAAGGCGAGGGAAGAAGGACCGCCGACTTGACGCAGCGCCTCGGCGCGGCGTCCTTGCGAAAGTAACGCGACGGCATCGAGTTCCTGAAAGTCGTACGTACTCGCGCTCGCGTTGAAGCGATCGGCGGCAGCCGCGAGATCCGGATTGCGATCGAGCAGCGCTTTCATCGCACGCGCGTCGTCGGGAAACTGTCGCACGAGGCGCTTCGCGCCGGCGAGCGCCTTGTTCGCGAGCGTGGAGTTGCCGGCCATCGCAGCCTGCAGCGTCGCGGCGCGCAGACCGTCGGCATCGGCGGCGACGCGCGCGTAGGCGAGCTGCGCGCGCACGACCATGTCGTGCAATTGCTGCGCCTGTTGGGTGATGCCGACGAGCGCCCAGAGCGCGATTCCGACATTGAGCAGCATGACGAGGACGACCAGGCCGAAGGCGCGGGCTAAACCGGATTCGAGGATCGTGCGGCGACGCGCGTCCATCCTCTCACTCCATCGGCCGTTGCGCAGGAGGGCTTGCGGGGCCGAGCGTTTCACATCCACAGCCTTTCCGGGGTTCTCCACACGTTTCCACATCTTGTCCTCAAGGAGTCCCGGACGGCCTCGCCAACCCCAGGGCACAGCCTGCGGAACACCTATGGATTGTAGGGTTTCTTTGGCCAAACCTCAATATATGGGGTAGGTGAGCGCATGAAAGCGGGGACCGTCTGCGGTCTCGACATCGGAACGACCAAGACTTGCGCCGTCGTCGCCGTCGAGGGACCTGGGGGCCTGGAGGTCGTCGGCGTCGGCGAGGCTCCGTCGCTCGGCATGCGCAAGGGCGTGGTCGTCGATCTCGACCAGACCATCAAGTCGATCGAGGCTGCGACGGAACAGGCTGAGCGAATGGCCGGCCTCAACGTCCAGGATGTCTACGTCGGCATCACCGGCGAGCACATTCGCAGCACGAACAACCGCGCCGTCGTCGCGACCGCGAACGACAACCGCGAGGTCTCCCCGACCGACGTTCGCCGCGTCGTCGACGCCAGCAAGCTGATCAACCTTCCCGCCGATCGACAGATCATCCACGCCCTACCGCGATTCTTCACCGTCGATGGGCAAGACGGCGTCGAGGATCCGGTCGGCATGGCCGGGGGACGGCTCGAGGTCGACACGCACATCATCACCGGCGGCGCGACGTTCATTACGAACGTGCTCAAGTGCGTTCATCGAGCCGGGCTGGAAGCGGCGGGGGTCGTCTTCGAGCCGCTCGCCAGTTCGGCGTCGACCCTGCTGCCCGAGGAGCGGCAAGTCGGCGTCGTGCTGCTCGACATCGGCGGCGGAACCACCGACGTTGCCGTCTATTCGCTCGGCAGCGCGATCTACACCGCGACGGTGCCGATCGGCGGCAACATCCTCACGAGCGACATCTCTCTGGGATTGAAGACCTCGCGCGACGAGGCCGAAGGCGTGAAACGCAGCTACGGCGCGGGCGTGCGCGACGGGCTGAACGAGGATTCGTTTCCGGTGCACACGCTCGACGGCCGCACGACGAAGGACGTCTCGACCGCGGAGTTGCGCGCAATCGTCGTGCCGCGCGTGCTGGAGACCCTGCGCATGGCGCGCCAGAAGATCGTCGAAAACGTGCCGCGCGATCTCGTGCTCGGCGAAGTCGTGCTCACCGGCGGCGGCTCGCTGCTGCCCGGTATCGATGCGATCGCCGAGGACGTCTTCGGGTTACCGGTGCGCACCGGCATTCCCAAGAACGTCGGCGGTTTGACCGAGACCGTCGCGCAACCGCAGTATGCAACTGCGATCGGATTGCTCTTGTTCGGCGCCAACGGCAGCGGCGAACTCATCGAAACCTCACGCCGTACCGGGTCCATCTGGTCGAGGATCCGCAAGTTCGCTTCGGATCTATGGAACTGAATTTCTTTTCGTCATCGGAGGAACATCGAATGGCAGACGGACGCCGCTACGTACCCGAGCACGCGGCCACCATCAGGGTAATCGGCATCGGCGGAGGCGGCTGCAATGCCGTCAACCGCATGATCGAGGCAGGGCTCACCGGTGTGGAGTTCTATGCCGTGAACTCCGACGTGCAGGCGTTGCGCAGTTCGCTGACCGAGAACACCGTGCACATCGGCGCAGGCATGACACGCGGTCTAGGCGCGGGAGCGAACCCGACGCTCGGACGCGAAGCCGCGGAGGAGTCGCGCGAAGATCTTTCGATGCTGCTCGCCGACGCCGACCTCGCGTTCATCACCGCAGGCATGGGCGGCGGCACCGGAACCGGCGCGGCACCGATCATCGCGGAACTCGCGCGTGAGGCGGGCGCGCTGACGATCGCGGTGGTGACCAAGCCGTTCGCTTTCGAGGGGCGCAAGCGCATGCAGCTTGCCGAGCACGGCATCGCCGAACTGGAGCAGAAGGTAGACACGCTCATCACGATTCCCAACGAACGCATCTTGCAGGTGATCGAGAAGAAGACGCCGCTGAACGAAGCGTTTGCCTACGCGGACGACGTGCTGCGCCAGGGCATCCAAGGCATCAGCGACCTCATCACGCAGCCGGGGCTCATCAACCTCGACTTCGCGGACGTGAAGACCATCATGACCGACGCGGGCTCGGCGATGATGGGGATCGGCGAAGGCTCGGGCGAGCACCGCGCCGCCGACGCCGCGCAGAAGGCAATCGCCTCGCCGTTGCTCGAGACGACGATCGAGGGCGCGCGCGGGGTGATCTTCAACATCACGGGCGGCGCCGACATGGCGATGTACGAGGTCAACGAAGCGGCGGAGATGATCAGCCGGGCCGTCGATCCGGACGCGCAGATCATCTTCGGTGCATCGATCGACAAGAGCATGCAGGGGAAGGTTCGCGTGACCGTGCTCGCCGCCGGCTTCGGCGCAGGGCGCGCGTATCGCGGCTCGGTCGCGGGCTTCACGTTCGATTCCGGCAAGTTCGAAACCGTCGCTCCCGTGAACATGGACGACATCGAAGTTCCGGCCTTCCTCCGCTATCGCGGCTAGAAAGCTCTCTGACTTGGCTTATCCCGTCGTCGACTCGGGGCTCATTTGCCCTAGCAAACTTCGCCCACTCGTCTCCTCGGCCTAAGCCAAGCCAGAGGCTTTCCCGCTTATGGCGTACTCGGCGCGCGTCCTTCTGGACAGTATCAGCGAGGCGGGGCTGCGGCTCACCACGTTAGAGGTGACGTTTCCCCGCTTCGTGTTAGCCGAGTTTAACACGCACAGGAGTTTTTCGCGTTCGAGCGCGAGCAGCCGTGCTGTGCCGACGAGCAAAATCCTTGCGCGCGTCGATGAGGACCCGGTCATGCCGCTCGAATGGGGGCGCAATCAGAAGGGCATGACCGCGAGCGAGGTACTCACCGAAGAAGAAGAGGAGGAGGCCAAACGCGCGTGGCTCGACGCGCGCGATGCCGCCGTCGCGCACGCACGGCGTCTGCAAGCCTTGCACGTGCACAAGCAGGTGGTCAACCGCGTGCTGGAGCCGTTCCTGTGGCATACGGTGATCGTGACGGCCACGGAGTGGGAGAACTTCTTCGAACTGCGCTGCGCGCCGAACGCCCAGCCGGAGCTACGGCAGGCGGCGATGCTAATGCGCGATGCGATGAACGAGAGCACGCCGGCGTTGGTGGCGCAAGGCGCATGGCATTTACCGCTTCTGCAACTCGACGAGCGAAGTCTCGACATCGAGACGCAGAAGAAAGTCTCGGCGGCGCGCTGCGCACGCGTCTCGTATCTGACGCACGAAGGCAAGCGCGAGATCGAAAAGGATTTGGAGCTGTACGAGCGCTTGAAGAGCGATCGCCACCTCTCGCCGTTCGAGCACGTCGCTACCCCGGCCGAGGACACGGCCTTCCACGCAAACTTCCGCGGCTGGATGCAAATGCGAACCGGTTTGGAGAGGGGCCTCTAAAAAGTACCCCGCGACAGGGATGCCTGGACAAGTTTGCGCGAACCAGGGGTTCCACTATTGCGGCCCTGAACTATTTATGGCATAAATGAACCACTAAGGCGGGCAAGGGTGGTTGCCCCCGCGTTTCGGGGACGTAGAAAAAGAGGTCGGGCGTGGCTCTTTCGCAAGAGTTTTGGGCGCAGTCTGCGCCCGAACCGGGCATGCTTTCTGTCGAGGCTGAGGCGCTTCGCTACATTCCGGCGGGTTTTGCATTTCGACACAATGTTCTGGCATACGGAGTGGACGGGCCCGAATTGCTCGTCGCGATTCCGGACGGCGAGCCGGCGACGGTCGACCGTATTCGCCTGCTCACCGGCATGCAGGTACGCGCGCTTGCAGTGCCGCGTGAAGTCATCCAAAAGCAGCTTTCGGCAGCGTATACGACCCAGGAGCTGAAGCGAGGAGACGACATCGCGGTCTCTTCGCCGGCGATCCGAGCGGTCGACGAGATCCACGAGACGGCCGCACGATCGCGCGCATCGGACATTCACATCGAGCCTCATGGCACCGGCGGTCGTGTGCGGCAACGTGTCAACGGGCGCCTTTCGGTGGTACGGTGGCTGGAGCGCGATCTTTACTCGCATGTCGTTTCTCGCATCCGGATTCTCGCTGGCTTAGACGTCGCCGATCGGCGACAACCGCAGGACGGCCGGTACAGCTTCCAAAGCGAAGGTTCCTCCGTCGATGCGAGGCTGTCGTCGATTTCCACGATGAACGGCGAGCGGCTCGTTATCCGACTCCTCGGTACCTGCACGCAGCGGCCCGCGTTGGATACTCTCGGCATGGACGTAGAGACCTTGCGGCACGTCCGATCCTTAGTGCGCGCTCCACACGGGTTTGTCGTTATCTGTGGCCCGACGGGAAGTGGGAAGACCACGACACTGTATGCTTCGCTGGGAGAACGCGACGCGGACTCGGAGCACCTGTGTACGATCGAAGACCCCGTGGAAATTCGACTACCCGGGGTCGCGCAAGTGCAGGTGAGCCCGCGGGCCGGCATGACGTTCTCGAAAGCGCTCCGCGCAATATTACGACAGGATCCGGACGTTATCATGATCGGCGAGATGCGCGACGCCGAGACGGCCAACACAGCGATATCCGCGGCACTGTCGGGCCAACTCGTTCTCACAACGATGCATGGCTATGATGCAGCTCGAGCCATCGATCGCCTCGTAGACTTGGAAGTATCGCGCCCTTCGATCGCCGCCGCGCTGACCGGCGTCGTCGCGCAGCGCCTGCTCCGAACATCCTGCTCGGCGTGTTGCGGCGGGAGTTGCCAAGCGTGTTCCGGGACGGGATTCTCGGGGCGTACCGGCGTCTTCGAGTGCGTTGAAGTGAGTGCAGATCTGCGTGAAGCGATAACGCTCGGAATGTCGCCTCGCGAGATGCTGCGGCTCTTGGAGCGGGAAGGGCAAGGAAGTCTCTCGCACGACGCGCTGCGGCACGTCATGGCAGGTAGGACGACCGCTAACGAGGTGCAGCGAGTTCTGGGTCCGACCGCCGTAGGACGATGAGCGCGCTGGCAACGGTACTGCTTTCGGACGCGCTTCACGCCGCGCACGCACGCCGCGCATCGGATCTTCATCTCATCCCCTCGCTTCCGCCAGTGCTTCGCATCGACGGTAAACTCGAGCCGTGGGAAGGCCCCGGATTCTCCGCTGAGGATCTTGCGGGCATTTCGGTATCGTTCCTCGATGAGGCGCAGCGAGAGCTGCTTCAGCGATCCGGCGATGTCACAGCCACCATCGTGGATGCCGGAGTCCCCGTGCGGATCCATGCGCACCGAACGGGCGAGGGAACCGCCTTCGCACTTCGCTTCCTAGCCCAGGACGCGCCGTCGTTTGCGGAGCTGGACCTTCCTTGCGTCGTCGCGGAATTGAGCCGACGACCACATGGGCTCATCATATTGGGGGGGCCGACGGGAAGCGGCAAGTCGACGACGCTCGCCAGTCTCGTGGCCTTGATCAATGACGAGAGTTCGAGGAAGATTATCATGATCGAAGACCCGATAGAGTATCGGATCCGCTCGAAGCGATCGATCATCGTGCAGCGGCAGGTTGGGCGCGATGTTCCTACCTTTTCGCAGGCGGTCATCGGCGCGCTGCGTAGCGACCCCGACGTCATCGTTATCGGCGAGATGCGGGAACCGGCAACGACGGCTGCTGCCATTGCAGCGGCGGAAACAGGACATCTCGTCCTTGCAACGCTGCACGCCGGCGATGCAGCTCAGGGCATCGATCGGCTCGTGGATGCGTTTCCCGCCGAACGCATGGAATACGCACGCGCTAGGCTCGCGCAAGTGTTGCTCGGCATCGTCGCGCAACGATTGGTCGAGCGCGCGAGCGGTACAGGCCGGCGTGCGGCCGCAGAGGTCCTGGTTGCGACCGATGCGGTGCGGCACATGATTCGTGACGGCAAGCAACATCAGTTGCCCACCGTCATGGCGACGGGAAGGCAGTTCGGCATGCAGACGCTCAGTATCCATTTATCGGAACTCGTCTCAGGCGGGCAGATAACGGCCGCGACGGCGAGACGAGCGATTCCGTGAATACGAGCGTTTACCACTACATCGCGCGATCGGGCGAGGGCCGATTCGTGACCGGAACCATGCGCGCTCAGTCGCAGCGCGAGGCGGTAGCGCGTCTGCGAATGCGGCGTTTGTTCGTGACGTCACTCGAAGACGCGGGCAGTGCTCGTGGAAAGGTGCATGCGCTGATCCTCGGTGGTGCTCGCCGTAGGTCGCGGATGGTATTCATGCGATCCCTGGCAACGCTCATCGGCAGCGGAACGCCGCTGTACCGAGCATTGCAGGTTACCATCGATCAGTGCCGTGACAAGCGCTTCGGAGAAACGCTGCGTTCGATCGCGAGTGACGTCGACAGCGGCGCCGCACTCTCGGAGGCAATGCGGCGCCAGCCGCTGGCTTTTCCCGAACATCTCGTCGCGATGATTGCAGCCGGCGAGCTGGGTGGCGTTCTTGACGACGTCTTAGAACGAGGGAGCTCATTGCTGGAACGTGAGGAGGCGGTGCGTAAGCAGGTCGTCGCCGCGGTTGCATATCCTGCCTTCGTGCTATCCTGCGCGGTCGGGCTTTTGACGTTTCTGTTCATCGTGACCGTGCCGGCCTTTGCCTCGATCCTCGCCCAACTTCACGCGTCATTGCCCCTCTCGACGCGGATCATGTTGGGCACCGGTACATTGATGCGGGAGCCGCTGACATGGGCGGTGGGGATTCCGGCGATCTGCGTGGCGGTGTTCGGAATGAGCGCCGTTCGCCGTCAGCCGTCCGTTGCCGCTTTGATCGATCGCAGGAGTCTGGACCTTCCGGTGCTTGGCGTCGTGCGTCGCTCGATCAACGTGGCTGCGTTTGCGCGGACCGTCGGCACGCTGCTGCAGTGCGGTGTCGTGATCACCGATGCAGTGAAGACGGCCTCTCACGTCGTCGGGAACGCAGCATACCGCCGAGCGGCAGAAGAAATCGAAGGCTCACTTCGCGCAGGGATGGCATTCTCGCCCTTACTGGAACGCGCCGGACTCTTCGGTCCCGTAGCCGTGCAGATGGCGGCGGTGGGCGAGGAATCGGGAACGCTCGACGTGATGCTGATTCGGATAGCGGAGCACTACGAAGCCGAGGCGGCGTCCGCGCTATCGACGATAGCCGCCGCGCTGGAGCCGGCACTGATCCTCGCTCTTGGCGCTGTCGTCGGCGCGATCGTCGCCTCGATTCTCATTCCCTTGTACTCGGCGATCGGAAGCATTCATTGATTGCCTCGTGCCCGTTCCGAGACCACGCAGTGTCACGGTATAGATACCTGTGCGTGCGGGCTGCTCGCAGGTTCCTGCGCCCGGGTTTAGATCGCGCCGACCTGGAGCAGGTTGCCGCTATTGGACTGATCAAGGCGGCAGATCGGTTCAATCCCGACTCACGCACGCCGTTTGAGGCATACGCGTGGCTCCTGATGGTCGGCGAACTCATGCATCACGTACGAGACTGCGAGCGCGTGCTACGCGCACCGCGTCGTCTGCAGGTCTTGGAACGGCGCTGGCTTGCCGTTGAGCGTGAGTTATGGGTACGCTGCGGCCGCGAACCCTCCTACGGAGAGATCGTTGCCACCGTCGGCGCGACCCTTGACGATTGCCGCGATCTTCGCGAATACCGCGCAGCGTGCCACGTGATTTCATTCGATGCTCTCAAACCGCTGGACCAACACGCACTCGCGTATACGATTGAAGGCGAGGTCGACCGTATCAGCATGGAGGGCGTTCTCGCACGCTTTTCACCACTCGAGCAGACCATTCTTCGAGAGATCTACGAGTGCGACACCCCAATGGCCGAACTGGCGGAGAAACTAGGATATTCACGGCGGCACGTCGCTCGGATGCACCGCCGGATACTACGAAAGCTCGCAACACTGGTACGTCCTGAGACCGGATGCGGCGGGTACTTCTAGGGATACGGAGGGGCAATGCATGCGCAACGAACGAGAGCGCGGGTTTACCTTGATTGAGATGATGATCGTCGTGGCCATCATCGCGATACTCGTAACGATATTGGTCCCGAATTTCATGCGCGCGCGAGCGCAAGCGCAAACCGCCGCCTGTGAGGGAAATCTCAAGGAGATCGCCACCGCTCTGGAACTCTACCAAACCGATCATGATGCGTATCCGCAGAGCGGAAATGTCGATGCGAGCAATACGGATCTTCAGCCGTATCTTCAGCAAACGCCGGTCGACCCGGCGGCCGGTCCCGGGAAGCCGTATACGTTCGTGGTGTCCAACGACGGCACCGGATCGCCCTCCTACACGATCACGTGCCCGGGGACGCATGACCCCGCGACCCTGCAGGCGTTCAGTCAGAATAACGGTGGGACCCATATCCAGTACGGTTCTCAGACGGGATTTGCAGCAGTAGGGTCCCAGTGATCCACGTGGTCGATCGATTGCTGAGCGCCGTGGCGATGGGTTCGCCGACGGCGCCGGCGCTGGCATTTGCACTGGGCATCGTGACGTCCGCGGGGCCGTGCTTCGGCCCGCGGCTCGCCTCGCTCATCGGCCTCGCCTCAAACGCAAGCGGCGCGCGGCGCGCACGCATCGTCGTGGCATTCATCGGCGGCCTGGCGCTTTCGTACACCCTCATCGCAGCCTCTGCCACGCTTTTCCTGCGAGTCAGCGCCTTCTCGGCGTGGACCTATATGGCGCTGGGCACCCTCCTCGTGTGGTCTGGTATGCGAATGCTCATCGCCGGCGAGCACGCGCTCGTTCACGGCGCCTCGAGCCGCAGCTCTTCGTGCGGATCGGCATTGCTTACCGGCGCATCGTTCGCATTCGTAGCCTCACCTTGCTGCACGCCAATCGTTGCATCCATCGCGGGAATCGCGGGCTTGAGCGATGCTCATTGGTTCGGCTTGAGCGTCGCCGCGGCATTCGCAATCGGACACGCGAGCCCGCTGGTGCTCGCGAGCATTTGCGCGTCGCGAGTTCACGTCCACATGCAACCATGGCGGCTTCCCCTTTCAGTCGTCGGCGGCAGCGTGATGCTTTCGCTCGGCGGCTACTATGCCTTGCTCGCATGATACTCTCGGTTTCACCAGGGCGACGAGTGGCGTTGGCGGTTCTGGCCGTAACGCTAAGCGTCGTGGTTTTACGATCGCAGCTCTCAGCCGCCCTGGTCGTACGCGGGGACGAACTGCTCTATCAATCGCGGGACGAACGAGCGTTGCAGTTTTATCAGCGCGCGCTGGTATTCGACCCGAACAATGCAGCGGCTGCCGATCGCTATGTGTTCGTGTCGATGATGGGGCATCGAAGAGATGGACTCGAGCGAGCCGTAGAGACGGCCTCGAAATACCTGGCGAAGCACGCGAGCGACGTGACCCTGCTCATGGACCGGGCGCTCTGCGAGCGGGCGCTGGCACGCGACGGGGCCGCGGAAGAGGACTTCGTTCGTGCAGGTTTGGCGTCGCGTGATGCGCGCGCAATGGTTTTCGCCGGATATGCTGCTCTGCGTCAAGGGAAGCGCACGCGGGCGCGCCACTGGTGGCATGTTGCGCTCACTCTTATCTCCGATTACGTTCCCGCAGAGCGAGCGCTAAGGCTACGATGAGCGCAGCGGTAGCGATCGCAATGAGCGAGGTCGGGATGCTCGCCGTGGGCCTTCGCCTGGCATTGGATGCCGCGCGCCGGGCCGGGTGTCGCATTCGTCCGTGGGTATGGACGTCTGCCGTCGTGACGGCTTCCGTACTGGCGTCGACGGTCGCGTGCGCCGGGAGTGTCTCTTCTCTGCGGGTATTGCCGGCCCTGGCCGCCGCAGGCGTCTCCACGATAACGGATATGCAGACGGGATACGTCTTCGATCGCGTCCTGCTACCCGCTGCATCAGCGGTGTGCGTGCTCGCCCTCGCGCTCGGAGCAATGGAAGCCGTGACGGCCGGAGCCATCCTCACCGGGAGCATACTATGGGCGCTCCATGCTTGGACGAAGGGTCGCGGGCTTGGGTTTGGGGACGTGAAGCTTGCCGCGCTTTTGGGCGGTGCCGTGGGAGCACGCGGCGTCGCCGAGTTGTTGACGATCGCATTCGTTACTGCCGCCGCGGTGGCGGTCATGTTGCTTCTCTGTGGGCAACGCCGGCGCAAGGATTCGATGGCGTTTGCGCCTTTTCTGAGCGCGGCAGCTTGCGTCGTTGTCGTATTGCAGGCTCAGCGATGACTCGCCTCCAGCCGCTGGGAATCGACATCGGGTCGACACGCGTGCGCGTCGCGTTGAGCGAATGCGGCGGTGAGAGCCGCTTGCGCCTGCGCGCCGTAGTGTCCCGCGAACTCCCCCAGGAATCATGGCGCGACGGCGGGACCGAGCTGGACCTAGCGGCGGCGATCCTGGAGGAACTCTTACGCGAACTCGGGGTACGGATAAAGGAGTGCATCACAGCCGTCGGCGCTCCGTATGCCGCCTTACGCGTGGTGCGCTTTCCGAAGATGAGCCGAATCGAGCGCCTGCGCGCAGCGCGCTTCGAATTATTGCAGGAATCCTGGTCGGAGAACCGCAGCATCGTGCGCGTGCATCCGGTCGATCGGCGCGCTGAGTTGTTCGCCGTGGCAGTGATCGACGACGTGGTGCTCAAGCGTCATGTCGAAGTCCTTCGGAAGGCAGGGTTGCGCGTCGTCGCAATCGACCACGATGCGTGCGCATTGGCCCGTATCCTTCCTAACTTCGACGCGATTGCCGATATCGGTCGTGACGGCATGCGGCTTCACGTCTTCCGCGACGCGAGCCTGACCTCGTGGACGGCGGCGCTCGGAGGTGGATCCGTGACACAGGCCATTGCCACCGCTCTTTCCATCGATGAAGAGAGCGCAGAACATCGCAAGCGGATCCTGGGCGTAGCGGGAGCGGGTCAGTCCGCACTGACCGAATTGGCGCAAGCGTTAGGGAAGTTGCTCGGGCAGGCGCAAGCCGCTGGGGCAAGAGTGAGCCGTCTTGCGTTGATCGGCAATGGTGCCCGATTGCCGGGTTTCGCCGAGTTGGTCGAGGAATCGGCCGGAGTTTACATCGAGCGTCCGGTGGCGGCTTTGCTGCAGACGGCGGAGATCGACGATGAGGTCCTGCGCGTAGCAGCACCGGATTGGACCCTCGCGGCAGCACTCTCGGGATGGGCCGCAGCCTGATGCGGTTCAACTACCTCCGTGATGCGCCGCCTGAGGTCATCGAGCGTCTGCGCGCGCTTTGCGCCACAACGCAAGTACGTGGGCTATTGAGCTTCCTCGCGACCGCCGCCGGCGTGCTCGTGTGCGCCGGTAGTCTTGAGGCAATGCACCTGCGGGCGGCACGAGTGGCGCTTGCCGACGCCCAGGTTCGGCTCGATCGTAGCAGCATCGCGGTTGCGGCGCTCGATGCGCAGGCGCGCAGGCTGCGTGCATGGATGGTGCTCGATAGGAGGCTCCGCGACATTCGGACATCGGGAGCCGGCGCCGCTATGCGGCTGACGCTCTTGGCGGATCGTTTGCCCGCGCGCATGTGGCTAACGTCGATGGCCACGGCATCCGACGGTTACGAGCTGGATGGACGCGCGCTGGGCTTGGCTCAGGTCGGCCGCGCACTCGATGCGGATCCGGCGATCCAACTGGAAACCGTTCACGCGTCGCGAGGGCAAGACACGAGAATCGTGGATTTTCAGATGCACGTTCCAGTGCCGTGCTGCCGATGAAGCGACAGACGGCGAATGTGCGGATCGCCTGGGGATTGTGCATCGGTGCCGTCCTTATCGCCTACTGCGCGGTGGTCATTCCAGAGCGCCGCGA
The DNA here is from genome assembly GCA_036567865.1 of Candidatus Tyrphobacter sp. Lineage (GTDB taxonomy): Bacteria > Vulcanimicrobiota > Vulcanimicrobiia > Vulcanimicrobiales > Vulcanimicrobiaceae > Tyrphobacter. The sequence continues at coordinate 12,669 of DATCTQ010000050.1, forward strand.
GATCGGGCGCTTGCAGGAACGCGCGCGAAGCCTCTACGACACCGCGAACCGCAACGAGCGCATCCTCGCGCATGCGGGGGTGGCTGAGGCCGAGCGCCGGAGCATCGCTGAGGAGATCGTCCGCCTTGCCGGAGTACAAGGTACGTCGATCCAATCGCATATCCTTGCGACGCTCGACCAGGAAGCGCGCCGCTTCCACGTGCGGGTGATCGCCTTGAACCCGGGTGCGCCTGTGACGATACCCGCCCGCACGCGAGATACGCACGACCCTCTTCACCCTCAGGACCTCGCGATCGAACTTGAGGGAAAGTTCGGCGGCCTCGTGCAGACGCTCGCCGACCTGACGCGTGGAGAGGCGTTGATCGGCGTTCGTTCGATTACGCTGAATGTCGTCGATTCCGGCGGGGAAGGGTCGCCGGATTTGCGGGCAAGCGTAACCGCGAGAGCTTACATGCTGGATGCGGACTGGAAGGAAGGTGAGAGCGATGCTTCCCGCGCTGCACGATAGAGAGCGTGCCGTGCTGTTTCGCTGGGCGTTGCTTATCGCCGGTGCCGCGTGCGCGCTGGCACCGTTAAATGGAGCGCCGTCGAGCAGTGGCGTGCGCACCGCGGCACCGAGCGGCGCTTGGGAGAGCCCGGGCCTGCCTCGCTTGCGGTTTCCCGAGGTTCGCGTCGGACGCGATCCGTTCGTCCCGCAGGCATCAGACCTCCCGGCAAATGCCGTCGTGCGAGCGGTAATCCTCGGCGATTCACCGCATGCGCTGATCGAGATTGGGAGTCGAACCATGCTCGTAGGAATTGGTGACGTGCTTGCAGGCGCCCGGGTGAGTGCGATCGATGATAGCGGGGTCGTGCTCTCCGATGGCAGCCGCGTGCCATTGCACGGTGAAGTGCCATGAAACGACGCATGTACGCTATGCTCATGGTGGGCCTTCTTATCGGCGCTGTGCCTTCAACGACGGAAGACCCACCGATTTCCCTGGACGTTCGCGATGCTCCGATCACGGATGTGATCGCACTGCTCGCGAAGCAATCGGGAGCCAACGTCGTGGCGGATCAGTCGGTGCGCCGGCAGCGCGTCACGCTTCGGCTCTCGGGTGTGCGGTTTCTTGAAGCACTGCGGATCCTCGCTGCAGCGCACGGTCTCCAAGTGCAACGCCGCGACGGCGTGCTGATCGTCGGAAGCGCGGATGCGATGAATCGGATTGGGGCCGAGGACGGAGATCCCTCAGGGACATCAACGGTCGTCTTAGCATTGCGCCGCGCAGCGCCGGAGGACGTGAGCAAGGACTTGCTCTCGATTCTGCCTTCAGGTGCAATTGTGGTTCCAGATCAGCGCACCGGTACGATCTTGCTCACGGCTGACGCGCGCACGATCGCTCAGGCGCGCCACGTCGTGGAGGTTTTGGACGCTAGCCCCCAGCAGGTGGCCAACCAGCGGCAAACGCGGGCGTACGTTCTTCGATTTACGCGCGCACAGGATGTGGTCAAGGAACTCAAGGGCGCCCTTTCCGATGGCGTCTTCGTGGCGGACGACGCTCAGAACGCGGTGCTGGTTACCGGCGCCGACGAAGCTCAGCAAGCGGCCGCGCGAGCGATCCAGGAGATCGACGTGGCGGGCCCACAGGTGCTCTTCGAGGTTCGTGTCGCCGATATCACACCTGCAAACGATCAAAGCGACGTGGGCTTGGAGTTCGGCGGAATCGACCTACACGGGCAGCCTCTCCCCGGTGCTGCCACGTATGCGTTTGCCAGCGGAACGATTTCGGTCAACGTGCGCTTGAATGCGCTGATTACGAACGGGCACGCACAGATTCTCGCAACGCCGCGCCTCGTAACGCTGAACGGCAGGGAAGCGGATTTGTTGATAGGCGAAACCTATCCCATCGTGTATAATACATCGGTACTTGGCGGGCAAAACGTGCAATTTGTGGATATTGGAGTCAAGCTACGGCTCACGCCGATCATCGGACCTGACGGCAGCGTAACGGCGGAGTTGCACCCGGAGTACAGCGAACTCCAGGGTTTCACGTCGTCTGGCTATCCGATTATCGCGAATCGTAAGATCGACTCGACCTTGCGCGTTCGCAACGGCCAAACGATCGTGCTTGGCGGGTTGATACGTGATGTGTCCAGCGACACGATCGAGCGAGTACCGTGGCTCTCGCAGATTCCAATCCTCGGGAAGATATTCCAAGACAGGCAAAGTTCCCACGAACGAGATGAGATCGTCTTTTTGATCACGCCCCACGTCATCGATCCGAACGCGGTTCCAACGCGCTAGCGAAAATAGCTCTCCGGTCCTTGGGCCACTACGAGGCGACAGGGGGCGGGCTGCGGAAGGCGGGGAGCGATGAAGGTTGCTGCCGCGCCATTCTTGCTTGTCGCTGCGGTCGCCACGGGAATCGCAGCCGGCGCGCAGCATACGGCGTTGGAGTTGGCGCAGATCACCGCCCGCGGGCGCGCTCTGTATGCGTACGATACGGCCGCCGCGCAGGCGACGGACGCGGTACAGGCGCGATTCGGCCGGCAAACGCCGCCGCCGACCTCCGGCGGTTCCCGGATGTTCTACATCGGCAGTCCGAGTTTTAGCGGCTGGGTATTCGATTTCGGCATGCTGAATACCGATAAGTCGGCGTTCAGCGTGAGCTACCGCGCGGTGGAGGCGGGCCCCGGGGTGCCGACCTTCGACGTCACCAAGATTGACGCACGGGCAGAGACGCCGTTCGATGTCGAGGCAGCGCGCGCGATTGTGCTTGCGATGGGCGACTTTCAGTTTCCTCAATCACAGCACTCGTACAACTATGCGGTCCTGCGCAGGCAGGACGGCGAGTGGTACGTCTACCTCTACCCAGGATGGTCTGACGTTCACGATCACCCGCTCGGCGGGGACGGACGCTACACGATCTCGGCGGACGGAATGCAGATCCTCGAGCGGCATCGCATGCACAACGCAATCATCGAACAGCCGACGACTGCGACCGGCGTTCCTGCGGACGCGCAGGTGACGGCGGGGTTCCACACCGACGTCGTGGAGGATGTGCCGCAGGACAGCGACGTTTTTCACGTCCTGATCCGGCGACCGCGCATGCCGGACTACGTCTCGGCGCAAGGGCACATGTACAAAATCGATACCGATGGCTCGATCGAGGATCTTGGCGTCGGCGTGCATCCATTCCCGATCGCGACACCGTGACGGCGACGAACGCCGCGGAGGTGCAGCTAGAGTTCCGCCGCCCGTCGAGACAGCTGATACCTGCGTTTGAAGTGTTTCGCGACGCCTTCTTCCCGACGGACGTCGATATGTGGACCGGCGTCTTCGAGTCCGGGCGCTCGAACGTCGCAGCGTACGTCGAGCAAGCGCAGCGGCTCGCGCTCGGCGAGATCGAGTTCTTGGTGCCGACGGACACGTTCTGGGTCTTTAGCGGCGATGAGATGGCGGGGGAACTCCACGTACGCCACTACTTGCGCCGAACGCTCCTGCGCCACGGCGGTCACATCGGCTACTCCGTGCAACCGAAGTTCCGCTCGCGCGGGGTTGCGACGGCAATACTGCGCTTCGGGCTCGGCCGATTACGGGAACTGGGCGAAGCCGATGCGGTGGTCACGTGCGACGACGAGAATTACGCGTCGGCGCGCGTGATCGAGAAGTGCGGAGGCGTACGGATCCCGGACAGCGAGGTGAATGGCCGCCCCCACCGCCGCTACTTAGTCCCGGTCTGACGTTTTAACTGCAGCCGGACGTTGAGCCGCAGGAGTCGCACTTCTCGCAGGCGCCGTTGCGAACCATCGTCAGTTGACCGCATTCGGCGCAGGCGTTGCCGGTGTAGCCCTTCGCACGCGCGGCCGTGATCTGCTCCGTGCGCGTCGCCGTCGCAACGCCCGTTGCTGCGGAGAGCGACGACACGTGGTGCGGCTCGCGGTGCACTTCGTCGGCCACAATCCGAGGGGCATCGTCGGGCACGTGTGTTCCGAGGTGCAGATGCTCGCTCACCGGGTGCAGGCGCTCCGCGACGCCGGCGGGGCGAACGTTCACGCCGCCGTCCTCCTCATCGACGTACTCGTCCTCGGTCGTCTCCGGGCCCATCGCGTCCATCTCCATCGACGGCTGCACGTGCGCGAGATCGTAGCGACCGAGATAGGTGACCGCCAGCTCGCGGAAGATGTAGTCGAGGATCGAGGTCGCCATCTTGATGTTGTCGTGGCCGACGACGGGGCCGTTGGGCTCGAAGCGCGTGAAGGTGAAGGCTTCGACGAACTCCTCGAGCGGAACGCCGTGCTGTAAGCCGAGCGAGATCGCGATCGCGAAGTTGTTCATCAGCGAGCGGAAGGCGGCGCCTTCCTTGTGCATGTCGATGAAGATCTCGCCGAGTTGCCCGCCCTCGTATTCGCCGGTGCGGAGGTACACCTTATGCCCGCCGACGATCGCCTTTTGCGTATAACCGCTGCGCCGCTCCGGAAGCCGGCGACGCTTGGCGATATACCGGTAGACGAGCCGCTCCGCGATCTGCAACGGTTGCATGTAGGGCTGCGTCGAGGGCGCAGCCTCGTCCATCTCGCCGTCGCCGCCGAGATCGTAGGTGGCGGCGAGCGGCTGCGAGAGCTTGGAGCCGTCGCGATAGAGCGCGACCGCCTTGATCATGCGCTCCCATGCGTACCGATAGGCTTCCTTGACGTCGGCAATGGTTGCCGTCTGCGGAAGGTTGATCGTCTTGGAGATCGAGCCGCTGATCGACGGCTGCGCCGCCGCGAGCATATCGATGTGCGCGAGCGGTCGGATGAAGCGCGTTCCGTATCTGCCGCACGGCGTCGCGCAGTCGAAGACGGGCAGGTGCTCGTCCTTCAGATACGGCGCGCCCTCGAGCGTCATACGCCCGCAGATGTACGCGGACGCCTCCTCGATCTGCTGCGTGGTGAAGCCGAGGCCGTCGCGCAGGATCGAAAAGTTCCAATCGCCGAGTTGCTCTTCGGTTAGACCGAGCTTATTCGTGCAGAACTCGTCCCCGAGTACGAACCGATTGAACGCGAAAGGCAGTTCGAAGGCCGTGGGCAGAGCCACCTCGACACGCGCGAGTTCGTCGTCCTCGAAGCCCTTAGCGCGCAGGGTCGCGCGATTGACATGCGGCGCTTCCTCAAGCGAACCCGTGCCCTTGGCGTAGGTTTCGATGGCAGCGATCTGGTCGTC
>DATCTQ010000051.1:0-3012 GCA_036567865.1 Candidatus Tyrphobacter sp.
CGGACTCGGTTTTCCAAGTGGCGACGCACGAGGAGGTCGTGCCGATCGAAACGCTTTACGACTGGTGCGAGGGCGCACGCGCGATGCTCGTTCCTCCCAATGCCGTCAACCGCGTCATCGCGCGGCCGTTTGTCGGCAAGCCCGGTGCGTTCGCGCGCACCGCGAACCGGCGGGACTATGCGATCGAGCCGCCGCCGTGTCTGCTCGACGCGCTCGCGGCCCAAGGCATCGGCGTCCACGCCGTCGGGAAGATCTCGGACATCTTCTGCGGCCACGGCGTCGCGACGTCCGTGCGCATTGCGGACAACCGGGAAGCGATGGCGCGGACTTTCGATTTGCTGGAGCGGGTCGAGCATGGATTCATCTTCACCAATCTCAACGATTTCGATTCGAAGTACGGGCATCGCCGCAACGTTCGCGGCTATGCCGACGCACTGCAAGCCCTCGACGCACTCCTCCCTCGTCTCGAATCGCTGCTGAAACCGCAGGACGAGGTGATCTTCACGGCCGACCACGGCTGTGACCCGACCGCTCCGGGGAGCGACCACACGCGCGAGTACGTCCCGTTCGTGCATTCCAGCCGGGCGGAGGGCGCCGACCTGGGTACGCTCGAAGGGCTGGATACCGTGGGAGCAGCCGTATTGCGGGCACTGGAGAAGTAGCGAATCGTGCAGAGTGTCGTCGGAGCGGTTCGCGAACGCGAGGTTCCCACGTGGTGGGTTGCGCTCAAGCGGCTCACGGACGTCGCGCTCGGATCGCTGCTCCTGCTGCTCGCACTCCCGATCATCCTCCTCGCGGCGATCGCCATCACGATCGTTACCGGCGGGGCGCCGTTTTACGCGCAGGAGCGCATCGGAATGAACGGGCGGCGCTTCAGGATGTACAAACTACGCACGATGGTTCCGGGAGCGCACGCCATGCGCGGGCACGTCGACCATCTCAACGAATGTGACGGCCCCGTTTTCAAGATCCGGAACGATCCGCGCTGCCACCCGCTCGGGCGCATGCTGCGCCGCGCCTCGATCGACGAGCTGCCCAACTTCGTCAACGTCATCCGAGGCGAAATGTCGCTCGTCGGCCCGCGTCCGGCCTTGCCGTCGGAGATCGCGCACTACGACGCGTATGCCCTGCGCCGCCTCTGCGTGCCGCAAGGCGTCACGTGTCTGTGGCAGATCAACGGGCGCAGCGACGTCACCTTCGCGCAATGGATGGAGCTCGACAATCTCTACGTCGATGCATGGACGCCGCTCGGTGATCTCGTCATCATCCTGAAGACGATCCCCGCCGTGCTGCGCAGGGACGGCGCGCGTTAAGCGCTTCTCCGTAGCCGGCTCGACGCTCTTCGTGATGGGCGCGACGCTCGGCTCGACGCTGCTGGGCTTCTCGCGCGAGGTCATCAACGCCAAGTATTACGGTACGCGCTGGGAGATGGACACCTTCCTCGCGGCCGCGATGATTCCGACGATCCTCTTCGGGGTCTTCAACGGCGCGCTCGTAAGCGCGCTGGTTCCGACGCTCTCCGAATATCTCGCGCACGGCTCCAAAGAAGAGGCCTGGCGTTTGGGCAGCACGATCGTGAACCTGCTCGCGATCGTGATCACGGCGTGCGCCGTGATCGGCTACTTCGCCGCACCGGTATTCGTGCCGCTGATCGCGCACGGTTTCCCGAAGCCGCAGATGGGCGTTGCGATCCACATGACGCGCTGGCTCATGCCGAGCATCGTCGCGGTCGCGCTCTCCGGCGTGCTCTCGGGGATGCTCAACGCGTTCGGTCGTTTTCGGGCGGCGGCGGTCGTCGGCATGGCGCTCAACGTCGTGACGATCGGATGCGTCGTGCTGTTGAACCACAGACTCGGCATCTTCGCGCTGGTTTTCGGAACGGGATTGGGGCTCATCGCGCAGATGCTCGTGCAGATCCCCGCCTTCATCTCGCTCGGCGGCTACCGCTTCCTGATCGACATCCATCACCCTGGGCTGAAGAAGATGTGGGCGCTGCTCGGACCGATCACCGTTGGCTCGGCAGCGGGACAACTGGCGTTGTTCTTCGATCGTTTCTTCGCTTCGACGCTCCCACCCGGCTATATCGCAGGCATGAACTACGCAACGAAACTCGTGAACTTTCCGCAGCAGATCTTCGCGGTCGCGATTGCGACGGTCATCTTTCCGCTGCTCGCGATGCAGTTCGCGCAGGAAGATCGCCACGGCGTCGCGCGTAGCGCCATCACCGGCCTGCGCTTGGTGAACTTCATCACGATTCCGTCGGTCTGCGCGCTCATCGTCCTCGCGCGCCCGATCGTGCAGACGCTTTTCCAGCGGGGTTCCTTCGGCGCCAGCTCCGTCGACCTGACGGCGGGACTGCTGCCGTATGCCGCGGTCGGCTTGCTCGCGGTCGCGGCGAACGTGGTGCTGACGCGCTGCCTCTTCGCCTGCCGCCAGACGGCATGGCCGGTCTCGATCTCGATCGGGAGCGTCGTGCTCAACGTCGCGCTTTCGATCACGTGGTTGCCGACGCTCGGCGCCCGCGGGCTGCTGCTCGCGAACTCGGTCAGTCAGACGGTGCAGATGCTGCTCCTACTCTGGCTCGTCGCCCGACTCGTGGCGGAGATCGACTGGGGCACGCTGTTCGGCTCGGCCCTGAAGATCGGCGCCTGCGCCTTTGTGATGGTCCTGGTGCTCGACTGGATCGCCGCGCTCGGCGCGAGCCCGCAATCCTCGCTGATCTCGCGCGCGTGGTTTCTCTTCGGCCAGATGGCGATCGGGGCGCTCGTCTTTATCGCGGTCGCGCGCATTCTCGACGTGGAGGAGCTATCGCTGGCATGGCGCGCGATCCTCGCGCGCTTCGAGCGCAACGTGATCCCGCCGCCGGAAAGCCGCGAAGCCCCGATCGCGTAGGCTTCTCCGGCGTCCCGTCCTGGACGCTTTGTGGTACTGTATGAGGGCATGAGCACGCAACCGCTCGAAGGGCGCCTCTCGCGGCTCGAAGGCGCATACGAACAAGTCGCCGATCGGCTA
>DATCTQ010000052.1:0-2536 GCA_036567865.1 Candidatus Tyrphobacter sp.
GCGGAGCGACGCCGGGACGCGGCGGCGGGCTGGGTGGCGTTGGCGGCTTCGCGACCGAGGGCTGCCCGGATGGAACCGGACGTAAGCGCGGGATCGGCGCCGCCTCTTGCGTGCGGGGAGCCGCCGCAGCCTTTCTCGCGGTCTTCGGCTTTTCGGGGGCAGCCGGCGCCTCCGGCGCCGGTGCGACGGCGGCCTGCGGCTCCGCCTTCTTGGCTGCGCCGCCATTGCCGGCGGATGGCTTGAGCAGCACGCTGCGGACCAGATCGGCGATCTGGTCGGGCACCACGCTCAGTTGATTCTTGGCCTCGAAGACCCCGCCCAAGCGCTCGTTGAAGAGCGAGATCAGTTCCTTCGAGGTGAGCCCGACTTCTTTGGCGAGCTCGAAGATTCGTACTTTTCCGGTAGCCAAGTTCCACACTTCGATGCGGCGTGCGCACCGAAGGCCCCAGTCGTTGGAAGGCGCGGAGCCATCCAGCGATCCTGGCTCGGCCCGCGTCTAGGTCACGAGCATGCGCTCCCGCGCACGCTAGCGGTTGTCATGGTCGATCATGTCGTTTGAACCATTCCATGACCTGTATTCTCCAGCCGCGGATGCAAGCCCCGGGTAGCGGCGATTTCTCACCGCCGCCGTCGCACAGACGGCGGAGCAAAGGTAGGCTCCGCGTCCCGGCCGCCGCCGGCGGGGATCGGCGTGCCAGCCCACGCCGACGCGGACGAAGCGCACGAGCGCGGCTTGCGGTAGGCGCCTGCGACAGGCGACGCATTGCCGAACCGGCGCGCGCTTACTCGCTGCCAAGCCGCTCCCGGCGGAACTCCTCGAGTTTGCGGCGCAGCTCTTCATCGGCCGCGACTGCCTCTTCCTCGCCCGGCTCCGCCTCGACCTCGACGGGCTCCGGCTCGGCGGCGCCCCGCTCCGCGCGCTCGGCGAGGTAGCGTTCGCGCGCTACGTCCGCCTCGGTCTCGCTGGCGATGTCGAGACGCCATCCGGTCAGGCGCCCGGCTAAGCGCACGTTCTGCCCGTCGCGGCCGATTGCGAGCGAGAGCTGATAATCGGGGACGATCACGAGCGCGACGCCGTCCTCCTCGAACAACTCCACCGAGATCACTTTTGCCGGCGCAAGCGAGTTCAGGATGAAGGCCGCGTGATCTGCCGCCCAGGGAATGATGTCGATCTTCTCACCGCGCAAGTTGTCGGAGACGTTGGCGATGCGGCTCGACTTCGGGCCGAGACAGGCACCGATGGGATCGACCTCCGGACGATGACTGCGGACCGCGACCTTCGATCGCACGCCCGGATCGCGCGCGATCGCCATGATCTCCACGATTCCGTTCGCCAACTCCGGCACTTCCAGCTCGAGCAGGCGCTGCACGAGCCCTTCGGCCGTACGCGAGAGCACGACTTGCGGCCCCTTCGGAGATTTGCGAACGTCCAAGACGTATGCGCGAATGAAATCGCCGATGCGGAAGATCTCGCCCGATACTTGTTCGGAAACGGGGAGGATCGCCTCGTCGCGACCTTCGAGCAAGACGAACATGTTGCGCTGCTCGTAGCGTTGCACGGTCCCGGTCACGAGATCGTTGAGTTTGCGCGTGTATTTGTTGAAGACGGTGTCGCGCTCGGCCTCGCGAATGCGCTGCACGATCACCTGCTTCGCGGTTTGCGCCGCGATGCGTCCGAAATCTTTCGGCTTCACTTCTTCGTCGTAGAAATCTCCAGGCTGATACGGCGCACCGGCCTCCGCCATGGATATCTCCAGTTTCGGATCCTCGACCTGTTCGGCCACCGTGCGCCGATGAAAGACCTTGTATTCGCCGCTCTGGCGATCGACGATGACGATCGCGTTCGCTTCGCTTCCGTAGTGCCGCTTGTACGCGGTCAGCAACGCCGCCTCGAGCCCTTCCAGCAGCATCTCGAACGAGATGTTGCGCTCGTTCGCGATGGATTGTAGGACGTCGATAAGCCGTTCGTCAGTTGCGGTATCTACCATGGGTGCCCTTTCGTTCTCGTTTATCTCTCTGGAAATCTGCGCGCGGATCGTACTCGAGATTCGCCGATTTGATCGTGGCGATCGGCAGCGGCAGCTCGCCCTTGCTCGTCTCCAGCACGACGTTTTGACCGCGCACACCGCGCAGTACGCCTCGGTGGGTCTTCGCGCCGCCGATCGAAAGCGTCGTCACGACGCGCGCGCGCATCCCCGTGAAACGTTCGTAGTCGCGAGGTTTCGTGAGCGGACGCTCCAGTCCGGCGGACTCGACTTCGAGCGCGTAGGGAACCTCGACCGGTCCGAGACTCGCGTTGAGGCGCGCGGCGACGCGTTCGCACAGCGCGAGATCGACGCCGTTCGGGCGATCGATCGTAACGGTGAACGCAACCGTTCCGCGAATAGGCTGCGCGACGTGATGTACGATCTCGATTTGCGGAAATGACGCATCGTGCGCGATCGCATCGAGCGCGCGCTCGAAGACCTCCTCGAGATGTTGCCGATTCGAAATGTCTTGCCCTCTTCAAAGCGGCGCCGCACCTTATGCGGCGCCC
>DATCTQ010000053.1:0-2143 GCA_036567865.1 Candidatus Tyrphobacter sp.
CGAGCGGGCGACAACGCAGACGGGCCCTCGGGGCGCAAACCCGAAGGGCAACGGCGTTTTCGCCGCATCTCATTGTCGCTGCGTCGGTCACAGACGCCTTCCAGTATGCTCCCTCCTCGCTCCTCGATCTGCGGCGAAAACACTCGTTGCGCTGGGTGCAGCGACTTCTTCAGAGGTTCCCTAAATGTTCGAGGAGCCGAAACTCGATCCGGTCGCCGTCGACGAATCCGATGAGACCGCGCTGCTGCGCGAGCAGGTAGCGGCCGCAACGGCGCGCGCCGACGAAAACTATAACCGCTTCCTGCTCGCCACCGCCGATCTCGACAACTACAAGAAGCGCACCGAGCGCGATCTTCGCAGGATCCTCGCGGATCGGCGGCGGACGCTTCTCGAGCGCTTCTTGCCGGTGATCGACAACCTCGAACGGGCACTTGCGTCCGATTCGAGCGGCGACGCGCTGCGCGGCGGCATCGAGCAGACGCTGCGCGGATTCGAGGCGGCGTTGACGGCAGAGGGCGTGCGGCCGATCGACGTCGCGGGCAAGCCGTTCGATCCGCGTGTTGCCGAAGCAATCGGAACTGCGACGGCGCCCGACGGCGTCGCCGACGACACGGTCGTCTCGGTTGCCGAGAAGGGCTACACGCTCGACGACGAGTTGCTGCGGCCCGCGAAGGTCATCGTCGCGAAGCATGCGGGATGAACTATAAGGACTACTACGCCACCCTCGGCGTCGCAAAGAATGCGACCGAGAAAGACATCAAGTCGGCGTATCGCCGGCTTGCGCGTAAGTGGCATCCGGATGCAAACCCCGACAAGCCCAAGGAAGCCGAGGAGAAGTTCAAGGAGATATCCGAGTCGTACGAGGTGCTCGGCGACGCGGAAAAGCGCCGCAAGTACGATATGCTCGGGCCCGACTGGCAGCAGGCGGCGCAGCAAGCGGAGCAGCAGCGGCGCCACCGCACGAGGTTCGAAACCGAAGGGTTCGATCTCGGGGACCTCGGCGGTGCAAGCGGTTTCTCCGATTTCTTCGACGTCTTCTTCTCCGGCATCGGCCGGCGCCCGCACGCGCAGGCGAGCGGTTTCGCGCAACGCGGTCAAGACCTGGAAACGACGATCGAGGTGAGCCTGCGCGAGGCCTATGAAGGCGGCAAGAAGAGCGTCTCGCTGCAGGTCGAGGACGTTTGTCCGCGCTGCCACGGCACCGGAACGGAGCGCGGCCGCCTCTGCTCGCAATGCCACGGCACCGGACACGTCGTGGCCACGAAGAAATTCGAGGTGACGATCCCTCGCGGTATCGGTGACGGGCGGCGCATTCGCCTCGCCGGTCAAGGCGGAGCAGGCTCGCCCAACGGTGATCTCTATCTCGTCGTGAAGATCCTCGACGATCCGACCTTCCAGCGCAAAGGTGACGACCTCTACGTCGATCTACCGGTGAACCTCTACGATCTCGTTCTCGGCAACGAGGTCGAGGTCCCGACGATGGGCGGCCGGGTCGCGATGACGATCCCCGAAGGGACGCAGAACAATCGCCTCCTGCGGCTCGCCGGAAAAGGCATGCCGAAGGTCAAGGGAGGCGGCACGGGAGATCAGTACGTGCGCCTTATCGGACAGCTTCCCCAGCAACTTTCCGAGAAAGAACGCAACCTCTTCAAGCAACTCGCAGCTTTGAGGAACGGCAAAGCTCGAAAGGAGCCATCATGATCAAGGAAATTGCGTTCACCGCCTATCCCGCCAAAGACGTCGAGCGTGTGAGAAACTTCTATCGCGACACCCTCGGCTTGAAATTCAGCGGCGAGTTTGCGGAGAACGGCGCGCTCAAGTACGACGAGTCCATCCTCGACGGCGGCTGCTTCGCCGTCCTCACCGAGGAGTGGGCCGGGCGCCCTGCCGGAACCGCCGCGAGCATCGTCTTCGAGGTCGACGACATCGAAAAGGCCCGTAAAGACCTCACGGCACGCGGCATCGCAGTGGAAGAGATCTACGACACCCCGGTCTGCAGGCTCACGTCGTTCGAAGACCCCGAAGGCAACAAGGTCTCGCTGCATCAGCGCACTGTAGCTTGAAGCACCGGGCCGAGCGCGAGCGCCGGGCCGAGCGCAACGTGCGAGGCCATTCCAAGGGGGCCCGCGCGGCGAAGTCCGCG